>NZ_CP090051.1:2260690-2583645 GCF_021391335.1 Allobranchiibius sp. GilTou73
CAACCGGGCACCGCTGGAATCCGTGGCCTCGTGGGCTCTGTACGACCGCGCGGTCGCGCTGGCCGACGAGCTGGGACTTCCGCCGCTCGCACGTGCCAGCGTGGGAGGTGCGTCCGACGGCAATCTCACGGCCGGGATCGGCGTTCCCACCTTGGACGGACTGGGCGCCACCGGTGGTGGAGCCCACGCCGACGACGAGCACGTGGACGTCACCGACCTGGTAGGACGGACCGCTCTGGTGGGGGCGTTGATCGCCGACATCCTGCGTCGGCCGGTCTTCGCGGGACCGCCCCGCTCCTCGGCGGGTGGGCGCTGATGAGCGTGCACGTCGAAGTGGGTCTGGGCGCTGCGACGCGGGCCGCGGACGAAGCGGCGCGACGGGCCGGTGTGGTCATCCGGGAATTGAGCGAGGTCGCGGATCTGCAGGACATCGTGGCGCTCTACGACAGTGTCTGGCAGCGCGAATCGGGACCGTTGCTCACAGCGGAGCTGCTGCGCGCGTTCGCGAAGGCGGGCAACTACGTGGTGGGCGCGTTCGACGGCAGATCCCTGGTGGGCGCCTGCGTCGGATTCTTCTCCGCGCCCGCCGACAGTTCGTTGCACAGTCACATCTCCGGGGTGTCCACCGCCGCGCGCCGACGCAACGTCGGATTCGCGATGAAGGTGCACCAACGGGCGTGGGCCATGCGACGCGGAGCGTCCCGGATCACCTGGACGTTCGACCCTCTGGTGGCGCGCAACGCGTGGTTCAACGTGGTCAAGCTCGCAGCCGACCCGTCGGAATACCTGACCGACTTCTACGGCGGTATGCACGACGGCATCAACGGCCCCGACGGGAGCGACCGGCTGCTGGTGAGCTGGGAGTTGGGAGCCGGATCGGTCGCGAGAGCGTGCCTGGGGCAGATCCGGCCCGGGGACGCCGTGCACGAGCGCGCCCTGGGGGCCTGCGTCGCTCTCGGGATCTCCGCCTCCGGGGCGCCGGTCGCCGGCTCCGGCGACGCGTCCACGCACCTGGTCGCCGTACCCCCGGACATCGAGGGTCTGCGCGCGACGCGGCCCCGGCTGGCCACCGACTGGCGGATCGCCCTGCGGGAGTCGCTCGGCGGGCTGCTGACGTCCGGTGCGTGGATCGACGGATTCGATCGCAGCGGCTGGTACGTCGTGCGTCGGGACACCGCACGACCGATCACCGCCCGACACTCAGGAGGCGCCCGATGAAGCTCACCGGGTTCGAACTGCGCAGGATCGGGCTGCCGCTCGCGGCGCCGTTCCGGACGTCGTTCGGCACCCAGACCCACCGCGACATCCTGCTGGTACGAGCGGTCACCGGGGACGCGGAGGGCTGGGGCGAGTGTGTGACACTTCCCGACCCGTTGTACTCCGAGGAGTACGTCGACGGCGCCGTCGACGTGCTCACCCGCTTCCTGATCCCAGCACTGGCCGGGGCCGATGATGTGGACGGCGCCCGGGTCGCCACGGTGCTGGCCCCGTTCAAAGGACATCGGATGGCGAAGGCCGCCCTGGAGATGGCGGTGCTCGACGCGGAGCTGAAAGAGCTGGGAAGGCCGCTCGCGCGCGAGCTCGGAGCCGTCCACCCGCGGGTGCCCTGCGGGGTCTCGGTCGGGATCATGGACTCGGTGCCCCAGCTGCTGGACGCGGTCGGCGGGTATCTCGAGCAGGGGTATGTGCGCGTCAAGCTCAAGATCGAGCCGGGGTGGGACGTCGCGCCGGTCCGCGCGGTCCGGAATCGCTTCGGCGGCGAGGTGCTGTTGCAGGTGGACGCCAACACCGCCTACACCCTCGCCGACGCGCGGCACCTCGCTCAGCTGGATGCGTTCGACCTGCTGCTCATCGAGCAGCCGTTGGAGGAGGACGACATCCTCGGGCACGCCCAGCTGGCTCGGCAGTTGAGGACACCGGTGTGTCTGGACGAGTCCATCACCTCCGCTCGCACGGCCGCCGCGGCCATCTCGCTCGGCGCGTGCTCGGTCATCAACATCAAACCCGGTCGCGTGGGTGGTTACCTCGAGGCCCGCCGGATCCACGACCTGTGCGTCGCGCACGGCGTCGCGGTCTGGTGCGGAGGCATGTTGGAGACCGGCATCGGGCGAGCGGCGAACGTCGCGTTGGCAGCCCTGCCGGGCTTCACGCTCCCCGGTGACACGTCGGCGTCCGACCGGTACTACCGCACCGACATCACGTCGCCCTTCGTCCTGGACGACGGCTACCTCGACGTGCCCGCCGGCGCGGGCATCGGGGTCGAGCCCCTGGCCGAGGAGCTAGACGCCACGACGACATGGACGCAGTGGATCCCGTTGTGAGCCCGTACGGCGCTGCCTGGGCGGAACGGGTCGCACGCCGGACGAAGGCCCATCGGTGCGGTCTATCCTGACCGCCTCGTTGTCGAGAGCTCAGGCGGTGCGACCAGTGACGATCGGGCGGCAACGGGCCAGTCTGCGACGGGTGATGGACGACCTGGGCAGCACCCTTCTGGAGCTGGTGCGCGGTGACCCTGACGCGGTCGCCGAGGTCGGGGGCGTCGCCATCCACGACCCGCTGGACCGGCCGGTCCTGCCGGTCGGCGCTCTCGTGCTGGGAGTCGGACTGTCCGGCGTCGAGGACATCACCGACCTTCTCGGTGAACTCGGCGGGAGTCGCGCTGCCGCCCTGGTGCTGCGGTCGCCCGTCACGTTGAACCCGCGGGTGTCCGAGGCTGCCGATGATGCCGGGGTGGTCCTGCTCGGCCTGACGCGCGGTGCCACGTGGGTGCAACTGGACGCGATGCTGCGCTCGTTGCTCGCCGACGGTGACGTGGGCGCAGGACCCGGCGATCCCGAATCACTCGGAGGGTTGCCGTCCGGTGATCTGTTCGCGGTGGCGAACGCGATCGCCGCGCTCTTGGACGCCCCCGTCACGATCGAGGACCGCAGCAACCGGGTCCTGGCGTTCTCGGGGCGGCAGGACGAGACCGATCAGGGCCGGATCGAGACCGTGCTCGGACTGCAGGTCCCTGACCGGTACGCCAGGGTGCTCACCGAGAGGGGCGTCTTCGGAGAACTGTTCCGCAGCAGCGAGCCCATCGCGGTCGACCCGGTGCCCGACCGCCTGGGTGACCCGGGCGCCAGCCTTCCCAGGGCGGCGATCGCGGTCCGGGCGGGGGATGAGTTGCTTGGATCGATCTGGGCGGTGTTGGACCAGCCGTTGGACGACCGCGCGCGGCGACCCTGAAGGAGGCGGCGAAGCTCGTCGCCCTGCACCTGTTGCGGGTGCGCGCTGGAGCGGATGTGGGGCGACGGCTACGAGCGGAACTGGTGGGCACGGCGTTGGAGGGCGGTGCCGGGGCGCGCGAGGCCGTCGACCGGCTCGGCCTGAACGGGCGCCCGACGGTGGTGCTCGCGCTGTGCGAGATGCGGACACCGGCCGACACCCGCACGGCGGCCGCAGTGCAGGTCGCCGACCATGCGAATGACCGGCAGCGGCTCACCGACGCCTTCGCCATGCACTTGTCGGCCGTGCAGCCGGCATCCGCGACCGCGCTCATCGGTACCACCGTCTACGGGCTGCTGCCGGTGTCCGGCGCCGACCAGGAGCCGTGGGCCGTCCGAGTCGCCACCGACTTCATCGACAGGATCGGCGACCGGTTGCCCTCGATCGTGGGCGTCGGCCCGACAGCGTTGGATGCTGAAGGGCTCGCGCACGCCCGGCAGTACGCCGATCGGACCGTACGGGTGCTGCGAGAGCTGGGCGGCGCCCCTCGGGTCGCCCAGCTGTCTGATGTCTACATCTCGTCGCTGCTGTCCGAGCTGCGGGACCAGGTCACGGTTCGCGGCGACCGGGTCACCGGTCCGCTCGCGCGGCTGGTGTCGTACGACGCCGTGCACGGCACGGATCTGGTCCGGACCCTACGAGCGTGGCTGGACGCGTTCGGCGACGTGAACGCGGCGGCGGCCGTGCTCTTCGTGCACCCCAACACCTTCCGCTATCGGCTGCGTCGCCTGGCAGAGGTGGGCGAGCTGGACCTTGCCGATCCGGACGCGCGGTTCGCCGCTCTACTGCAGCTACGGATCTTCCCGATCCCCTGAGTGACAGGTACAGATCTCCATCGGGTGATGGGCAGGAGAGAACGCCGGTGGAGCGCGCGCGGCGCCGGGTGCAGATCCACCCCCGACCTACGACAGCCCCTGACCGCGATGGCGGGCAGGGGCTGTCGTAGGTCGGGCCGGTGTGGGCCGGGTGTGCTTACTTCCAGGCCACCAGGTGGTGGGAGCTCACCTTGTTGTAGGTCGGGGCGCCGGGGTACTTGTAGCCCAGCACGTCCAGGATGGGCTGGAACTCCGAGGCGGATGGGGACACGTGGTCGTAGGGCAGCCCGCTCGGGCCCGTCGAGGCGTAGTCGGCCTCATAGCCGACCTTGCCGTTGGACACCGTGCAGACCTTGTCGGCTCCGATCAACCGCAGGCTGAGGCTCTTCTTGATCTCGTTGACGATGTAGTTGCGCTGCGCGTTGCAGGTCGAGGTCTTGGTGGTCGCGGCGTCGTGCGTCACCACGTGAGCGAACGGCCACACGTCCTGGGTGTCGATGCTCGTGCCCGCTTCGACCTGCGACTGCCGGTTGGTGGTGTCGAGGTAGAGATCAGCGGACTGGATCGGGTTGCCGGTCTTCGACATGTACGCCGTGAGATAGCTCCACTGACCGCTGCGTAAGGGATAGCAGGCGAATCGGTACTCCGGGCCCTCGTCGTTGGCGCGCTGCACCGCAGGCAGCAGGGTCTGCGTCGCCGACGCCTTCGTGACGAGACCGACCTCGTACTTCGCGTGGGCCTCGCAGTCGGTGCGACTCCAGAAGTGGGCGAGGTGCGTGGTGCCGTGCAGATAGATCGAACCTGCCGGGTGGAGGGGTGCCGCGTGCGCCGAGGGACTCGACAACGCGAGGCCGGTGCCGGCGAGCGCGGTGGCCCCTACCGCGACGGCGATTTTCTTCAGCATGCTTGCATCCTTTGCGAGAGCCGGTCGTGAGCGACCGCTCACGTCGGCAGCATACGAGCCGAAGACGAGTTTTGACCCGTAACCAGATCGTGAAGAAAAGCAATCCGGCAGTGGATCGGCTACGAATTAACATGGAAATTCCAAACTGTCAAGAAGCCGCCCAGCCAATTCCCAGGATATTGGCTGCACACGATGCCCAGATTTCCTCGGGGAAAACCGACTTCGGGTGTTAGATTCAGCGAGCGCCACGCGCCGTGGTGCAGGTCCCTGCGAGGACTGCAGAATTCTGCGATCGGAGATCGTATGGAAAAGTCATCTCGGCGGAATTTCGTCACCATCACAGGCTTGGGCACGGCGGTAGGCATCGCAGCGATGGCCGCGCCGTCGGCCGCGAACGCGGCCACGGTGGATCAGGCGTCGGACAGGGTGCAGGTGCCTCGCGGTGCCGCATCGTCGATGGCTGCGTTCGTCAGCGACGTCCATCGCGGTGAGGTGACCCTGATGGTGGACGGTGACGAGGTCACCGTGACCGACAAGCAACTGGCCGCTCGGTTGGCCCACGCTTTCCACCACGCAACTCGAGCCTGAGACCCGGCCTCCCCGGCTTGGTCCCGTTCATCGGGAATTAGCTCGTCGTTCACCCTCCGCCCGTTTGAAAGGTCGTTCATGTCCTCGCACCGCGAAGCGCCAGAAATCTCCAAGGATCCCTCCGCTGATAACACGGATGTCTATGCATTCGTCAGCCCCGACAAACCGGGCACCGTGACGTTGATCGCCAACTTCATGCCGTTCGAACTGCCTTACGGCGGACCGAATTTCAACGAATTCGCGGACACGGTGGTCTACACCATCAACGTGTCGAACAGCGGCCGCGCTCTCGCCGACATCTCCTACCAGTTCACCTTCAAGACGCAGGTGCGTAACCCCAACTCCTTCCTCTACAACGTGGGGCCCATCTCTTCCCCGACCGATGCGAACTGGAACCGCCCGCAGACGTTCACCGTGGAGCGCGTGGACCTCACGCCGCCGCCGAAGTACTTCCCGCGACACCTCAGCGGGATCCTGGGTAAGGATCTGACCTGCCCGCCGGTCAACGTCGGTATCCGCAGCACCCCGAACTATCCGACCCTGGCGGCGAAGAGCTACCACCAGCTCGCGGGCGGGCGCATGGTGTTCGCAGGACAGCGCGCCGATGGGTTCCACGTCGACCTCGGCAGCATCTTCGACCTGGGCGACCTGCGTCCCTTCCAGGGTGCGTACAACAAGGGCATCCCACCGGTCCTGGCCAACATGCCCGGTGTGAACGGCCTGTTGGACCTGAACGTGCACACCATCGCCATCCAGGTGCCGTTGTCCGATCTGACGGTCGACGGCAAGACCCCGACGGACGTGATGTCCGCGAACTCGGTGATCGGTGTGTGGGCCACGGCCAGCCGCTCCACCAGCCGTATCCTCAACAAGAAGACCGGCAAGTACGACAACTACGGTGCGTGGACGCAGGTCTCGCGACTGGGCAACCCGCTGGTCAACGAGGTCATCAACCCGATGGGCGAGAAGGACCTCTGGAACATCAACCCGCCCCGGTTGGACAGCCAGTTCGCCAAGTACGTGCTGCAGCCCGAGCTTGCCAACCTCATCGCCAACGTCCTCTACCCGACGGCGTTCCCCAACCTGGCGGCGTACGTCAAGTCCAAGAAGCCGCGTGCGGACCTTGCAGCCATCCTGCTGACGGGCATCCCGAAGGGTGTTGTCCCGGGCTTCCAGAACTACACCGGTTCGGTCCAGGCCGACATGCTGCGGTTGAATCTGGCAGTCCCGCCCACGGCCCCCAGCAAGGCCAACAAGATCGGCTTGATCGCCGGAGATGCGGCTGGATTCCCGAACGGGCGACGCCCGATCGACGACGTCACCGCCATCGAGCTGCGTGCGGTGGCGGGAGCGACCATCCCGCTGGTCGACAAGAGCTACAAGCCGGACGCAGCGGCAACCTCGCTGAACGACGGTTCGACCGAGGGCACGGCCAACGACAATGCGCCGTACGGTGCGGCGTACCTCAGTTCGTTCCCGTACCTGTCGAACCCGAACAGTGGTTTCACCTCCAAGCCGGGCAAGCCGGGCGGGCAGACCGTCAATTGATCCGCCGGTTCGCAGGCAAGGGGCACGTCAGTTGACCGACGCCGAGAATCCGCATGCCGGTCAGGGCATGGTGGTCCTCGACATCGGCGGCGATGTCGGCGCTCTCGTCGTCTCCACGCCGGCCGACATGGCCGGCGTGGAGATCGAGATCTGTCCGAGTGGGCGTCGGGGGCACGAACCCGACGAGGGCCTGGACTGGTGGATCGGTGAGTGGCGCTCTCACGACCACCCGTCCGAGGGTCATGTCGGTCACGGTCATCACCATGCCCATGCGGCATGGCCGCACGTGGCGGTCATCCCGCGTCCCTCGCCCACGGGCCTGCACCCCTGCGCGGTGTATCCCGGACTGGTCGAGGGCACCTACGACCTGTGGGTGCGGCCCGACGGGCCGACCGTGCTGACCGTCTCGGTCGTGGGAGCCCAGGTCACCACTGCCGACTGGCCCTGAGCTCGACGGTCGGTCGATCGGGCGCGTCGGGGCAGCCTTGACGTACATGCGCCGGTGCACCGCTCGTTCAGTCCACGAGGGGCCCGGGCAGCGGCATGCCGTGCACCACGTCCAGCCCGGAAACCGCTCGGGTGAGCACGATGTACAGGCGGCGCAGACCGGTGCGCAGGTCCGGCTCTGCGGCGACGATCCGGGCTGGTTCGACGACGACCGCCTGGTCGAACTCCAGACCCTTGGCAAGACCGGCGGGGACCAGTTGCACCCGATGATCCACCGCACCGGGGTCGTGGACTCCCAGCACCGAGAAGTCGATCCGCGCATCCTTCATGGCGGCCAGGTGCTCCGGGAGGTCGGCGTCCGGGACGATCACTCCCACGGTCCCTGCGGACCGCAACGCCACCTGCACCCGATCGACGACGGCGACGACCGGTTCCGGGACAGGCAGGATGGACAGCCTTCCCGGGTTGGCACGGATCGCCTGCGGTGCTCGCAGATCCGGTGCGATCAGAGGCAGTAGCCGGGAGGCGAAACCGAGCACCGCGGCCGGCACCCGGAACCCGCGCTCCAGCTCCTCCAGATGGAAGTCGGGCTTGTCGAGGTGGGCCATCGCGACATCCCATGAAGTGGTCGCCCACGGCGTCGTGCCTTGCGCGAGGTCGCCGAGCACGGTCACCGAACCGGTTGCGCATCGGCGGCCGACCGCGCGCAACTGCATCGGTGACAGGTCTTGAGCCTCATCCAGGATCACGTGTCCGAGGCTGGGGGTGCGGACGAGCACGTCACCCAGCTCGTCGAGAATGAAGAGGTCCGCGATGGACCACCGAGCGCTGCCCTTGGCGCGTGGAGGGTGCGGCCAGAGCAGGGTGGTCTGCTCCTGCTCGGTCAGGATGCCGTCGGCGGCCGCGGCGAGCAGCGCCCGGTCGCTCAGGAGCTCGAACAGCACCTGACGCGGATCCACCTTGGGCCACACCGACTTCGTGTAGCTACGGACCGGTGCGCTCCGCGCGACCGCGTCCTGCACCCGGTCGTCGGGGGAGTCACCGGCCTGCTCCATCTGCAACAGCACCTCATGCGCGAGCCGTTGAGGCAGCATCTCGCCGGCGGCGGCGTAGCGCACCCCCGGGCCCGGAGCCGCTCCATGATCTCGGCCACCTCGTACGCGGGGACGCGCCAGCGCCGGACGCCCCGCGGCACCACGAGCGCCTCGGTCGGCGCGACCAGCCGTGCCCACACCGCTCGATGCAGGACCTCGGCCATCCTGGCGTCACCCTTGAGGGCGGCGGCCTCCGGCAGGTCCTCACCCCGGACCGGCGAGGAGGCGACCAGGCCCTCGAGACTGGTGTGCACCACCCGCACCTCGCCCAGTGCGGGCAGCACCGCCCCGATGTGGTCCAGGAACGCCTCGTTCGGTCCGATCACCAGCACCCCGCTGCGTTCCAAACGATCCCGGAACGCATAGAGGAGCCAGGCGGCACGGTGCAGCCCGACCGCTGTCTTGCCGGTCCCGGGTGCTCCTTGCACGCAGATCGACCGACCCAGCTCGGCTCGCACGATCTCGTCCTGCTCGGGCTGGATGGTGGCGACGATGTCGCGCATCGGCCCGGTCCGCGGCCGCTCGATCTCCTCGGCCAGGATTCGACTGTCTCGGCCGGCGGCGTCGACGCCGGGAGTGGCGAGGTCCTCGTCCTCGATGGCAGTGAGTGCACCGTGATCGACCCCGAAACGACGTCGTCGCAGGACTCCCATCGGTTCGGCGGGGGAGGCGCGATAGAAGGCGGTGGAGACCGGCGCACGCCAGTCGATGACCACCGGGTCGCCGTGCAGATCGCTGATGTGGCGTCGGCCGATGTGCAGCGTGGGGGGCAGGTCGCGCGCCCCCGGAGCGCCCGAGGCGTCCAGATCCAACCGACCGAAGAAGAGCGTGGTGCGCGGGTCATCCGTGAGTGCTGCGATCCGGTCACGCAGGGTCCGCTGGAGCTGGGCGGAGGAGTCGGCGTCGCTGGCTTTCAGCGGATCCAGTGCCGAAGTGCGCTCGCGCATTCGGGTGAGTTGCTCGCGGGCATAGGTCAGGTGGGCTTGCTCCAAGAGGAGCTCGGTATCCGGAGGCACGACCGATCACGATATCCACGACCCTGCTGGACCGTGCGGGGTCGAGACGATTGGGCTCGGCCTGGTGACGGCGAAATCTTCGATCATCGTGTCACTGATACGACACCGCCGACTTGGCCGAACCCTTACCCTTTCTTGACCAAGACAGGAGATGCGATCGGTATCTTCGGTGGAGCGATTCAACGGGGCGGGAGCGGGAGCGGGACGTGGACGGTGACACGCGCCGGGTGACACGTCGTGCCGTGCTGGGCACGACAGCCTGGTCTGTGCCGGTGATCGCGGTCGGTGCAGTCGTTCCCGTCGCTGCAGCATCGGCCTGCGGCGGGGTGGCGGCACCGAGCACGGCAGCGGGGTGGACTGTCACCAAGACCAACATGTCCACCAACGGCGGGACCGATCAGTTCACCAACAACGGGTACGTCCTGGTGCAGGATCCTGCGTCGACCGCCGCG
Source organism: Allobranchiibius sp. GilTou73 (assembly GCF_021391335.1). Lineage (GTDB taxonomy): Bacteria > Actinomycetota > Actinomycetes > Actinomycetales > Dermatophilaceae > Allobranchiibius > Allobranchiibius huperziae. The sequence continues at coordinate 2,270,822 of NZ_CP090051.1, forward strand.
GCGTCCGAAGTGGTGCAGAGCCCGAGCCAGACCTTCCTTGCCGGGCGTACCTACACCTTCACCTTCAATTACACGACCTACTCGAAGAACCCGCGGAAGTTAACGATGAGCTTCCAGATCAACGGCGTCGCGCAATCGACCGGCGCCATCGACACGAGCACGACGAACGGCGGGTCCGGCACCAAGACGGTGACGTACTCGCCCACGACGACGGTCACCTCGCCCGTGGTGCTGCGATACGACTTCGTCGCGGCGACGGGAACCACCGGCGACGACATCACCATCAGCAACTTCGCCAACACCTGCACCTGACCGACCCGCGGGACTACGACGAAGCCCCTCGACCCGCGCGGGTGGAGGGGCTTCGTCGTGATTGGTGCGGGTGTCAGTCGGTCAGATCGCCGAGTCGTTCCGCCTCGTCGGCGGTCAGTGTGATGCTCGCGGCGGCGGTGTTGGACTCCAGGTGCGCCACCTGCGACGTCCCGGGGATGGGAAGCATCACGGGGGAGAGCTGGAGCAGCCAGGCGAGGGCGATCTGGGTGACCGTCGCGTCGTGGGCGTCGGCGATCTCGGCAAGCGCTCCAGCGGCACCGGTGTGGTCGGCCACCGGACGCCACGGGATGAAACCGATGCCGTTCGCCTCGCTGTGCGCGAGAAGTGCGTCCGCGTCACGGGTTCCGAGGCTGAAACGGTTCTGCACAGTGACGATCGGCGCGATCTTCTCGGCGGCCTGCAGTTCGTCCACGGTCACCTCGGACAGTCCGATGTGCTTGATCTTGCCCTCGTCCCTCAGCTTGGCCAGCTCGCCGACCTGGTCCTCGAGCGGGACCGCGGGATCGATGCGGTGCAACTGGAAGAGGTCGATGGCATCGACCTTCAGGCGCCGCAGGCTGAGCTCGGCCTGCTGCCGCAGGTAGGCAGGCCCACCGACCGGAGTCCAGATGCCCGGGCCCTGTCGGGTGAGTCCGGCCTTGGTCGCGATCACGACGTCGTCGGCGTACGGGTGCAGCGCCTCGGCCAGGAGCTCCTCGGCCACGACCGGCCCGTAGGAGTCGGCGGTGTCGAAGAAGGTGATACCGAGTTCGACCGCGCGACGCAGGACGGCGACCGCCTCGTCGTGGTCCCGCGGAGGGCCCCAGACCCCGTCCCCGGTCAATTGCATGGTGCCGTAACCCAGGCGAACGACGGGAAGGTCGCCTCCGATGGAGAACGTCCCGGACTGCGCAGCGATATTCGTCGAAGAAGTCATGTCATCGGCAACCACGGTCGGCCGAGGTCGATTCCCTGATCAGGGCTGTGCAGGTCGACGCGATGGCAGCAGTGACAGGCGGCGAAGCCCCCGACCCGTCAGGGCCGAGGGCTTCGTTCCGCACCGACAAAGGGGCGGTTGCGGGCGGTCGGTGACCGCCTGCGGGGCGTTCTGCACGCTACGCCTCCGACGACCGAATGAGACTGCCGACCAGTCCGCGCCCGACCGTGTCGTACCGATCGAGGTCGGTCCTCGCGTCGGGCCACGGGTGGGCCACGCGGAGCGGGGGACTGTCGCGTGGTCGGCATACTTGGGCCGCGATGGATGACGAAAAGGGGCGGGCGCAGTTCGCCGGTGTGATGGCCACCGGGGTCGTGGAGGTGCGGCACGACCTCGTGGCACTCGACGAGCCGGGCTTCTGGGTGGTCGTCGATACCTTCGAGCGCGAGCTGACAGCGGTCCGGATGCGATCGGTGGAGTATCTGAAGCACCCCGACGCCGCCGGCGTGGTCGAGCCGTTGGTGGCCGAACCCGACCTATCCGCATGGTCGGCCTCGTTGGACCGATCGGCGTACGAACGGGGCGTGCGCGCTATCCGCGACCGCATCGCAGCCGGCGAGGTCTACCAGGTAAATCTCTGCCGCGTGCTCAGTCGCGCGGTGCCGGGCGGCTTCTCGATGGCCGAGCTGGATCGCTTGGTGCGACAGGCAAATCCGGCACCCCGACACGGGTACATCGACATCCCCCACGCGCGGCTCGAGGTCGTCTGCGCCTCACCGGAGCTCTACCTGCGTCGTAGCGGGGACCGGGTGCGGTCTGCCCCGATCAAAGGCACCGCACCGACGGTCGAAGAGCTGCTCCCCAAGGACCGCACCGAGAACGTGATGATCACCGACCTGGTGCGCAACGACCTGTCCGCCGTATGCCGCCCGGGCACCGTCGCGGTCGACGCGTTGCTCGCCCCGCAGTACAACCCCGGGCTCGTGCACCTGGAGTCCACGGTGTCGGGGCAGTTGGACCAGGGGGCGCAGTGGGCCGACATCCTGGGTGCGACGTTCCCGCCCGGCTCGGTCTCAGGTGCTCCGAAGTCCAGCGCCCTGACCGCCATTCGGGATCTCGAGCCGGTGGAGCGGGGCCCGTACTGCGGCGCGATCGGGTACGTCGACAACGACCGGGGCACGGCGTCGCTCGCCGTCGGGATCCGCACGTTCTGGTTGGAACACGACCGCGGCGGCACTCGTTGGCTGCGGTACGGGACCGGCGCCGGCATCACCTGGGGATCGGACCCGGCGGGGGAGTGGTGGGAAACTGCTCTCAAGGCGCGGCGCCTACTGGCGCTCGCGGAATCGGTGATCGCGAGGTCGGAATGAGCATCCGTGTGTGGGTCGACGGCGAGCGGGTCGACGACAAGCCCAGCCTGAGCGCGTTGGACCACGGGGTGACCGTCGGCGACGGCGGCTTCGAGACCTGCAAGGTGATCGACGGGCAGGTGTTCGCGCGCACCATGCACCACACCCGCTTCGACCGCACGCTGGCCGGGCTGGGGCTGCCGCGCGCGGACCGCGACCGCGTCGACGAGGGCATCGATGCGGTGCTGCGCGAGCCGATGCCGCTCGGTCGGGTGCGCTACATGGTCACCGGGGGAGCAGGGCCGCTCGGCTCGGGGCGCCTGGACTCGGCGCTGACCTACATCGTGACTGCCGGCCCCGCCGATCCGCCGCCCGTCTCCTCCAAGATCGAGGTCGTGCCCTGGGTGCGCAACGAACGGGGTGCGCTCGCCGGACTGAAGACCACGTCGTACGCCGAGAACGTGGTCGCGCTCGCCTACGCCAAGGAACGCGGGGCGGACGAGGGGATTTTCGCCAACACCCGCGATGAGCTGTGCGAGGGCACCGGCTCCAACATCTTCGCCGTGGTCGATGGTGAGATCCTCACCCCACCGCTGTCCGCCGGTCCGCTGGCGGGCATCGCACGGGCGCTCGTCCTGCGGTGGTGCAAGGCGGCCGGACTGCCCATCCGTGAGGCCACCCTGCCCCTCGACGTGCTGGACCGGGCCGAGGAGATCTTCCTGACCTCCTCGCTGCGTGAGGTGCAGGGCGTGCATACGGTGGGCTCGCGAACGCTCACACCCGGTCCGGTCACCGCCCGGGCGGCGCAGGTCTTCGCCGATGCCGCCGCCCTCGACAACGACCCCGCACCGTGAGGTACGCCGTTCAGCCCGTCGAGGATGTGTCATGAGCACCTCGACCCAGGACGACAAGAAGTCCCCGGCGCGCGCGGCCGCACCCGCGCGCTGGGAGTGGCAGCGCAAGATCCGCGCCAACGCCACCACCCACCTGATCTACCGCGTCTTCGTCGGCATCCTGGGCTTCGCGATCATCGCGCTCGGCATCGTGCTGCTGCCCCTGCCCGGCCCTGGGTGGGTGATCATCTTCATCGGCCTCGGCGTGTGGGCCTCCGAATTCGTTTGGGCCGCAAAGCTGCTTGCCTGGACCAGGAGGCAGGTCAAAGCCTGGACGGCGTGGCTGGGGCGGCAGAACCCCGCTGTACGCGGCTTGGCGGGTCTCGGCGTGGCCGCCATCGTGGTGGCGTGCCTCTACGGTTACCTGCTCTGGAAGGGCGTGCCGACATGGCTGCCCGACTTCGTCGAGACCCCGCTCGGCCGGCTTCCCGGACTCTGACCTGCGTCGGTCGGGGCCGATTGGCGGTGGACGACGGCGCCGGGTTAACCTCTCCCTCGCGCCCGGACGACGTACCTGCTCGTCTGCGCCGTCTACGGACGTGTAGCTCAGCTGGTTAGAGCGCTCGCCTCACACGCGAGAGGTCAGGGGTTCGAGTCCCTTCACGTCCACTACTGTTTTTAGCGGCAAGCAAGAACTGCCCATCAGGACAGCGTGCGTTCCGAAGGCCGAAGGGCTCGTCGGGGCCGTCGATATACAGGGCAAGCGAAGGGGCGTGTGCCCCGCACCGTTACAATCGGCCAGTACCGGCGGTGGGGCTCGCCGTTCCCAAACCGTCACCATCAGGTGGCCAACAGTCCCTACCCGAACAGTCATGAGGCTTCATGACGTCGTGACGGTAGGAGACCCCGCGTGAACGACACTCACCATTGGCTCGGAAAGCGCGCGCCGCGACGACCAGAGCACCGCGGTCGCGGGTTTCACCGCGCTCACAGCGTGACCCAGGCAGATGCGGTAGCCGATGGAGAAGTCCCGGTCGTGTGGCGCAGTACACGCCTGACGGGACCATTCGCCGCGGTGTGTGGTGTCGGATTTCTTGGCCGCCTCAGCTACGAGATGGCCCGCAGCCCGTTGACTCCACTGTTCGCCAGGCATCTCGGCGCGCCTGTTCAGCTCATCGGGCTGATCGTCGCCGCAGTCACCATCAGCGGCATCGTCGTGAAGCTCCCCGCAGGGGCTCCTCCGACGTGTTCGGCTTCCGCCGACTGATGTTTGCCGGCGCCATCGTCAAAGCAACCGGCCCGCTTCTGTACTTGCTCGCGTTCACGTGGCCCGGTTTGCTCTTCATCCGCTTCTATCACGGGCTGGCCACTGCGCTCTATGCGCCGCCGGCGTCGGCCCTGGTGGCGAAGGCGTACCCCGACGCCCGTGGTCGCAAGCTCGGCGTGTACAACGCCGCCGAGAGCGCCGGGACCGTGCTCGGGCCCGTTCTCGGCGGGGCGGTGCTGACCTGGACGCTGATGGACTTCAACGCGGCATTCCTCGTCTGCGGCGCCATTGGTGTCCTTGCGTTGCTGATCATGTTCCGCGTGCCCTCGGACGCGCTCACCCGGGCGCCGGAGCGCCGATGCGGAGACCGACAACTGCGGGCTGCGCTCCAGCAGGTCGCCGTCGGAGTTCGGCAGATTGCCTCGGAGCCCTCGATCCGCCTCGTGAGCTTGGTCGAAGCAGTGCTCTGGCTCGGAATCGGATCGGTGCAGGCATACCTGCCGCTCTACACGGCCTCCGTTCACATCCCGGTTGTGCAGATCGGGCTGATCGCCGGTGCGCAGGGTGTTGCATCCGTTCTTACCCGCCCGCTCATGGGGAGATACTCCGACCGTCTCGGATCGAGGAAACCGCTCATCGTGGCAGGCATTGTCGTGTGCGTGGCCTGCGTCGTGACGCTTCCCCACGTTGTCGGTTTCTGGCCCCTCATCGGTTTGAGCAGCCTTTTCGGTCTGGGCACCGGCCTGGTGACACCCTCGACAATGGCCATGATCGGCGATCTGGTCACCCGCAACAACTACGGCTCTGCGATGGGTGTCTTCGGCAGCCTGTGGGATGCCGGCCACGCCTCAGGTCCCGTCCTGTTCGGACTGCTTCTCTTGGTCTCCGGCTACCAGGTTGCCTGGCTTGTGATGGCGCTGCTGATGAGTTGCGCACTCGTCGTGTTCCTCGGCGCAGGACGACTGCTGCGCTAGCCCTGGGGCTTCACCGACTGCGGGTCCCCTTCGCCCTCTCACGAGGACTGGCGGCGTGCTCCGGGTGCTTTGGTGGCTCACGTGGTGTGGAAGATTTGCTGGTAGAGATCAGCGCCGAAGCTCGTCGCTTCCGGCGGGGCAACGCGTAACCGATAGCTGCGCTGGCCGTCGGAGCGGCGTTCGGCCCTGAGGAACAATGTGTGATCGTCGCCGGTGTACCGGCGTGCCAAGTCGAACATGTGGGTCACGAAGACGATCCGGACGCTCTGCTCGCGCAGAGCCTCGATGATTCCGGCAGCGATCTCGGCGCCTTCGCGTTCGTTCGTGGCGGCGAAGGACTCGTTGCACAGGAGGAGTCCGCCGGGCCGGAGGCGGTCGGTGATGCGACTCATCCGGGCCAGTTCCTCATCGAACTTCCCGGCTGTCATGCCGGGGTCTTCTTCGCGCGTGAAGTGGGTGAAGAGGCCGGTGACCGTGCTGGTCGAGAAGTGTGACGCGGCGACGAACAGTCCGCTCTGCGCCATCAGGAACGCGACTCCCAGGCTGCGTAGGAAGGTGGATTTGCCGCCCTGGTTGGCACCGGTGACCACGACCAGATCCAAGTTCGTAGCGTGAAGGTCGTTACCGACGACCAGGTGCTTGGTACGCAGGGCGAGGCACGGGTCGTACAACGCCTCGGCGCGAAGCTCACGGCCCGGCTCTTCCACGACGGGACGGCATACCTCGTGGCCGATCGCGGTCAGGCCGGCGTGCAGGTTGAGTGCGCCGAGGTAGAAGGCGGTATCGGTGCGCAGAGCGATGAAAAACTGAAGGATGTGATCAACCGACTCGCCCAGAGCCCGGGCGGCCAGCGTGACTCCGCGATCGCGCATCACGGCCAGCGCCTCGAAACCCGCCTGATCCCGTTCGGCGATGGTGAAGTCGTACGTCGGAGCTTTCAACGCCCTGCGCCGCCACCAGTTGCCGCGGTTGCGGTTCAGCGGCGAACGAAGGACGTAGTCGGTACCGGCGTTTCCGGCGCCGAGGTGTGCGCTCAGGACCAGCCCACGAGGGAAGCGCAATGTCTGGGCGTGCTGCTCCAACTCGGCGAGATAAGCGTCATCGAGTTCGGCGAGGATCTGTTCGTAGAACCGCGTCAGAGCGCGTGAGGTGGCGTGCTCGGCCTTCTCCTCGGCGAGTGCGTGCAGGGCGCGGAGCGCGTCCATGAAGAGCGCGAGCACTTTGAGCGACCGTCGCAATAGGGATTCGCCTGTCTCGCGGAACGCACTGTGGTACACGCCGGCCTCGGCTTCGATGGCGTCCACCGCGAGCTCGTGCAGGCGGCGCAGAGCGTCCGGGTCTCGCAGGCCGTCCTCGAGTACCTCCTGGCGGTAACGGATGGCGTCGGGGTCGGCGAGTGGCTCATTCGTCACGGCGGCCGACACCGCCCGCACGAATTCATCGCCGCCACCCATCGCGTCCCAGAGCAGACCAAGTCCCAGGTCGGCGGCGGTGGCGTTCTTGGGGCCGCTGGGAGTCGGATGCGTCGTGCCTCTGGTGACGCGTGACCGGTGAGTCGCGGGGACGACCAGATCACGGTCGGAGAAAAGCAGGCGAGACCTCATGCGCGCATCCTCACGCGAATCTCATCACGGGTCAGGCCGTACTTCTCAGCGAGTGCATGCGCGTACGCGTGACCGTCGGCCGGCTTGCGCAGAACCTGGAAGGTCCGGCGGCGGGCGTCGTGTGGATCGACGGTGCTGACCATGCTGACAGTGGCCTGGTTCATCGTCGCAAGTTCGTCCAGGAACGTCACGCACACCCCTATCGCCCCCAGGGCGGTGATGCGTTCGAGGATTTTCTGAGAGAGGTATTGGGCATCAGTCACCGTTGTCGAACTGAACATCTCGTTCATCACGATGAGGCTGCGGGACGTGGCCGTGCTCACGGTGGCGTGCAGCGCAATCAGCTCACTCTGCAAGCGACCCGCTAGCGTCGTCAGATCCTCCTGGCGTTCGAAATGGGTGTACATAGCATCGCAAGCCAAGATCCGGACCTCCCGTCCTGGGACAGGGCATCCGATGCGGGCCAGATGGTGCAACTGGCCGATCGTCCTGGCCAAGGTCGTCTTGCCACCGTTGTTGGGTCCGGAGATGACGAGAATACGTTCGGGCGCGTCGAGGGTGACGGTGTTCACGACCACCTGCCGATCCTGGGCGACGCACTGCACCGCCAGAGGAAGGTCATAGACGTCCACTAGCGATTCCGACACGGCGTCTTCAGCCAGGACGGGCGTCGTGACATGCAACCCGTTCTCCTCCAATGGAGCCAGGTAATCAAGGTAGGACAAATAGAAGTGGATCTCCCGGTCGAAGAGCACCGTGACCGGATCTAAGAAGGTGTGATGGTCACGACAGAATCGGTCAAGCACCTCGAAGTGGGCGGGAAAGATCTTGGCGGTGCAGGCGAGCACGCTGGCTTCCACGTGATCCAGCGGGCCGGAGCCTCGGGGTACCGACAACTGGGTGGAATCGACATCGACGGCCCGAAAGCGGGCGAATGTCTGTTCCAGTTCTTCTGTGTAGTCGGGTTCGTCGTCATAGGAACCGACGGTCACCCGCGCACCGTCGATCCAAATTCCATAGTGCACGCTTGACAGTGCCCCCACGGCGGCACTGCGGTCATGACGCAGCGTACGAAACGCGGCAGAGTCGTGGTAGGCGTCGAGGTGGGCCACGATTCCCTGCAGGCCTGAGGAGGCTGGCTCAGCGTCTGACAGTTCCGTTCGCAGTGTCAAGACCGCATCGCAGTACTGCACCGCCGCTTCGAGGTGCCACCGCTGCCCCTCATACGGTTCGCTCGCCCTACGTGCGGTGTGCAACCGCTCCCGCACGACGCGCATGCGCCGAACGAAATCATCCACCGCCGCCCGAACGTCGGCGCGGTCAAGATCGGCGAACACGGCTTGGCGCAGCTGAATGAGCGCCTGGTCATCCAGGGGACAACGGAAGTGGGGAACCACGTCGTACTCGTCCCCGGCTCCGAACACGTCGGTCTCGACACGGTCGAGATTGAGATCCCGGAAGTATGCAGGTTCTTCCACCTGGGACAGCTCTGGCGGCTGCGGTCGGTATCCGAACAAGACACTCCACCGGGACGGTGGGTGAGCATGCCGCGCGGTCGGATCCTCATGAGGAGCTGAAGGCGTGCTCATCGTGGACTGAACAACGTCGAGCTGAGCGCCGGTGGCAGGTCGCGCTGGCGTCGTGCCGAGCCGTGCAATTCCCACCCGGTGCTGCCACGCACCAGGAGGTGACACCCGGCCGTCGCCGGCGGGGTGTGCTCCACGGCATGGGGGAGGCAGCCGAGTGCAGCGAGCAGGACATCAATGTTGGCATCGTGAGTGACGACGACGACAGGGCCTGTTGACAGAGTGTCCAGCACCTCATATGTGCGTCGAAGAACGTGATCCTGAGTCTCCAAACCCGCGCCGCCATCCAAGGCACCGTTGAGCGTGGTGTTGTCCGGCACCGCGTGCCCCTCCCACGGGCCGTAGTAGCGGTCGATCAGGCCCTGATGACACGTCACCTGAGGTGGTAGCGGCATTGCGTTAACGATCGCCTGAGCCGTCTGGGCGGCCCTCAGGAGAGGGCTGTGCACAACCCGCAAAGGTCGAATCGGAGACAACACCGCCCGCACCGCCGTCCCCAGCAGGCGCGCCTGCATGACGCCGGCGTGATGCAGCGGGGGATCTAGATGACCTGACACCATCCCGGCGTCGTCGAAGTCCGTTCGCGCGCTTCGTGCCAGCACAACAAGCAACTGGTTGGAGGCGTGCAGCGACGCAGCTGAGAGGTCGGTCATGACCCGGTCGCTGACGAGCCGGTCTGCGCAGCGAAGTCATGCGCATCCTGCTCCGAGGAATGCTCACGGTCGTGGTGCGGGACCACGACGACAGGGACTCGGCTGTGTCGCACCAGGTCCCCTGTCGCGGAGGGGCCGTGCAACAGGGTGTCCAGAAGATGGCCCTGATGGCGACCCAGCACCAACATCTCAGCGCCGACACTGGTGTCCCGCAACAAGTCGGCGACACCCCTGTCGTCGCACACGATCTCGTGGTCCGGCAGATCCGCGGTCGAAAGTGCCAGTGCCCTGCCAAGTGCTGCGATGACGCGGCGCTTGTGTTCATGCACGAGCACGTCTCGGGAAGTCTCGAAATCATCGATGTCAGGGTCGACGGGTCCGGTGAACGACATCACGATGACGAGCCGCGCCCGCCGCAACCGACTTTCATCGGCCGCAAACACCAATGCGGCATCACAGCGCGCGGTGGCGTCCGTGCCTACCACGACGGATCGGTCACACATCGTGCACCACGTCGTTGCTGTCCCCGGCTGCCGCGGTGCTCCGAGAGTTGACCGCACCGTCGGTGGGACCCCATCCGCTGTGCCGAAGGCCGTCGCCCACGTGGCCGCCGCCTTGACTGTGTGACCCGGTCGCGGCCATGCCGCCCGGGCCACCGGTGTGCGAACGGGAAGCCTGTACGCCCTCGAAATCGGTGGGGCAGTAGCCGCTGTGCCGCTCGGTGCCCGACTCGTGGGCGGCAGACTCTCCGTGATCGGTCGGCGCGTACCCGGTGTGGCGCTCTGCAACTGGGGCTGTGCTAAGCGGCGCCTGTCGGGAGGAAACGTGCTGCGCCGGGACGACCGACGCGTGACGTGGGGAGTGTGATGGGGACATTGCCTACCTCGCATGATTCGACGAAGTAGGAACTATCAGCCTGAAGGCGGTTCGACCCTGAGGGTCCGGCGAGATCCATCACCGCTTCGACCATCCCACTCGCTTTGAAGAATTGCAAGGTGGCCCGTCGGTCTCGTCGGGGCGTGGCGGGTTGTTCGAGCGGAAGGTCCATCGACGGTAGTCTGACCAGACGCGGCGGTGGGGCTCGCCGTACCCGAACCGCCACCCACGGGTGGCCAACAGTCCCTACCCACACAATCCCGGGTCCTTTCGCGGACCCCTGCGGGTAGGAGACGTGACATGGATGACCGCCATTTGCCCGGTCGCGCGACAACGGAACCGCTCGATGTCGATGTGGAGGGCGAGGACCTCGCCCCCACACCACCCGGTCGAGAGCTCGGGACCCTCGCGATGATCAGCATCGGTGGAGTGGTCGGAGCCGTCGGCCGGTATCGGGTCGGTGTGCAGTGGCCTACCTCAGCAGTCGGATTCCCGTGGACGACGTTTTTCATCAACGTGATTGGCAGCACGCTGCTGGGAGCCCTTCTGGGCGGCATCGAGTTGCGCACCGCGTGGGCTCGGTGGCGACCATTGTTGGGAACGGGTGTCATCGGTGGGTTCACGACCTTCTCCACATTCGCGGTCGACAACCAACGGCTGGTCCGCGACGGCCACACGATCACCGCTCTCAGCTACGCCACCGCCACCCTGGCGGTGTGCGCTGCTGGGACCATGGCGGGGGACTACCTCGTTCATCGCAGCCACCGGACGGCGAAGGGGTGGAGGAGATGAACACCTGCTGGGTGATGATCGGTGCCATAGCCGGTGCGCCGGCCCGCTACCTGCTGGATCGAGCCATCCAGACCCGGCACCGCCGTGCTTTTCCCTACGGAACGTTCGCGGTCAACATGACTGCGTGCTTCCTCCTGGGCCTGATCACCGAATTGGTGACCCGAGGTGCGCCGACCGAACTGCAACTGATCGCCGGGACTGGGTTCTGTGCCACGTTCAGCACCTACTCCACCTTCTCGGTCGAGACGACTCAACTGGCCCGGCGTGGGGAACCACTCCTGGCGTTGTCGAATGCTGTGGGCAGCACAGTCATCGGGAGCATCTTCGCGATGCTCGGCGTTGCAGTCGCGTTGGCTGTCACCTGATGCCGGTCAAAGGCCTCGGCACCCCGGTGAGGGGGTGCGTGCCGGTACGGTCGTCGAGTGAGCCACCTGGCCCGTCTTGATGCGTTTGCCGCGACGTGGCGCTTGTCCCCTACTGGAGCGAGACGTTTCGTCCCCGGGTTCGACCCGGATTCTGGAGGCGATCGTTCCCGAGTGCTGGTGCTGATGCAGTCCCCGGGTCCCTCGACGATCGCGCGCGGTGACGCGGCGATCAGCAGCGAGGACAATCCGGGTCCCACCGCAGTCGCTTTCCGTCGTGCGCGCATGGAATCAGGTCTGGACCGATTCGACTATCTGCGCTGGAACATAGTCCCGTGGGCCCTGGACCACACGCCGAGGATCGAAGACCTCGAGGACGCCCGCCCGGCGTTAGCCCAGCTGATGTCAGCTCTGCCAGACCTTCGCGCCGTCGTCACGTTCGGGACACCTGCGCTGATGGGCATCATGAGGTACTTCACCCTCGACCCGGACGCTCGCGTCGTTCCGGTCCTCGCAGCACCTCACCCCTCACCCGCGAACGCCACGCGCGCAGAGGAGAAGCATCGTCGAAGCGTGACCGCCCTCCATCGTGCCTCGCAGCTGTGAGCTAGACGTGATGTGCAGAGCGATGTTGCAACTCACTTCCGGTCGTCCGCCGTTGCGAGCCACAAAGAGAACGTGTAGCTGATCGTGAGGGGCAACCGCGATGTGGCGGTTACCGTGATCGGATGGCAGTGGACGACGTGGTCCCAGCGCGGTGGGTGAAGGTCCTGGATCAGACTCGCTGCATCGGCTGTCACGCCTGTAGCACGGCGTGCAAGAGCGAGAACGAGGTGCCCCTCGGGGTCAATCGAACCTATGTGAAGTCCGTCGATGTTGGGGCCTTCCCTCAGGTGCGACGCGCCTTTCAGGTCACGCGATGCAACCAGTGCACCGATGCTCCTTGTGTCGCCGCGTGCCCGACGGGCGCCATGTACAAACGCGACGACGGCATCGTCGACTTCGATAAGAGCATCTGCATCGGCTGCAAGGCCTGCATGGCGGCCTGCCCCTATGACGCGATCTTCATCAATCCCGAAGACCATTCGGCCGAGAAGTGCAACATGTGCGCGCACCGACTCGACGTGGGCCTGGAGCCGGCATGTGTGAGCGTGTGTCCTACCGAGGCGATCCTGGTGGGCGATCTGAACGACCCCACCTCGAAGGTCGCCACCCTGATTAATCGCAAACCGGTGACGGTCCGTCGCCCCGAGAAGGAGACAGGTCCCGGCGTCTTCTACCTCGGCGCTCACCAGGCCACCTTGGACCCGCTGGCAGCCCGCCGACCCGACGGCGGCCTGTACGCGTGGGCCACTCAGGGCGATATGTCCGACCCGCAGCTCGTGCCCGCCGGGAGCGCAGGGCACAACACGTCCTCGGCTGCCGCGCTCGTGTCGTATGACGTGCCGCACCGGGCGCCGTGGGGGTGGGAGGTGAGTGCGTACACGTGGACCAAATCTCTCGGCGCCGGGATGATGCTGGTGGCCGTTGCCCTCGCGGTGCTGGGCAAATTGGGTTGGCAGGACGCCACTGCTCGATGGGTCGCACCGCTGGGTGCGGTGTTCTTCCTGTCGGTCACCGGAGTCCTGCTCATCGCAGACCTCAAGCACCCGATGCGGTTCTACCTCATCTTCACTCGGCATCAGTGGCGTAGTTGGCTGGTGCGGGGTTCCTTCGTCCTCGGTGGGTACGGCGCGATCGTCGGTCTGTACTTCCTCGCCGCCGCTTTCGATCTGCACACCGCGCAGGTGGTGACCGGCGTCATCGCGATCCCGCTCGCGGTCGCCACCGCGTGCTACACCGCGTTCCTCTTCGCGCAAGCCAAAGCGCGCGACCTCTGGCAGAGCCCGCTACTCCTCCCACATCTGGCGGTACAAGCAGTGCTCGCCGGTGCGGCGGGATTGCTGCCGTTCGCCATGCTCTGGTCAGGTTCCCATGTCACCAGGGACCTCCAGGTCACGCTGGCGGTCGCGGCCGTTGCTCATCTGCTGCTGGTCGTCGGCGAGATCACCCTGCCCCATGTGACCGCGCATGCCCACCGCGCAAGCAAGGAAATGACGCAAGGCCGATTCGCGCGGGCGTTCTGGGTGGGGTTCGTGGGGGTAGCGATCGCGGTCGCGGCCCCCTGGATCGGTCTCGCCGGCGTGGCCGGAGCGCTCGTCGGACTCGCCGCGTACGAGCATGCATTCGTACAGGCCGGCCAATCGGTCCCCCTCGCCTGAGCGACCCTAGGAGCTGCTGTGAAAAGACAACGCACCCCGTCCCTGGTGGAGCGGGGCGAACGCGTCTCTGCCGCTCGAAAAGCGGTCGAAGAACGGGGCGAGACCTTCTACCAAGGTCCCAGCGCGATCCACTTGTCGGCATTCCCGCCGAAGGAACGGTGGGACGACTGGGTCGAGTTGGACTCGCGGTCATGGCCGAAGCGCGTCGAGCATCACTACACCCTGGTGCCGACGACGTGCTTCAACTGCGAATCCGCCTGCGGCCTCCTCGCCTACGTGGACCGGGACAACCTGCAGGTGCGCAAGTTCGAGGGAAATCCGGAGCATCCCGGTTCTCGTGGCCGCAACTGCGCGAAGGGACCGGCGACCATCAATCAGGTCACCGACCCCGACAGGATCCTCTACCCCCTGAAGCGGGTGGGAGCGCGGGGGGCCGGCAAGTGGGCGCGGGTCAGTTGGGACGAGGCACTCGACGCCATCGCGGCACGCCTGCGCGCGGCGATCGTCGAGGGTCGGCAGAACGAGATCATGGTGCATCTCGGTCGTCCAGGTGAGGACGGTTATACCGAAAGGGTATTGGCCAGTTGGGGCGTCGACGGTCACAACTCGCACACCAACGTGTGTTCCAGCGGGGGCGTACCGGATATCAGTTCTGGATGGGCATCGACCGGCCGAGTCCGGATCATGCCCACGCGAAAGTGATCTACTTGATCAGTTCACACCTGGAGACCGGGCACTATTTCAACCCGCATGCCCAGCGCATCACCGAGGCGCGGGCCAATGGCGCGAAGGTCATCGTCCTCGATACCCGGCTGTCCAACACCGCGACGCACGCGGACTACTGGCTGTCGCCTCAGCCGGGCAGCGAGGCCGCCATCAACCTGGCGATCTGTCGGCACCTGATCACCACTCGGCAGTTCAATCGCGACTTCGTGCGCACCTGGTGGAACTGGGCGCAGTACCTGCAGGAGTGTGCCGCTGACCTGCCGCCGACCTTCGAGTCGTTCGAGGGCGAACTCGCCCGGCTGTATGACGACTTCACCTTCGAGTACGCCGCAGGTGAGTCGGGTATCGACGCCGGGACTCTTCGCGAGGTCGCCGAGACGGTGGCGACGGCGGGCACCAGGTTCGCAGCACACTCCTGGCGCTCGGCGGCCGCCGCCAACCTCGGCGGGTGGCAGGTGTCGCGCACGGTCATGCTGATCTCGGCGTTGTTGGGTGCGATCGCCACCGAAGGAGGCACCTTCCCGAACACGTGGAACAAGTTCGTGCCCAAACCGATTCACACTCCGCCACATCCCAAGGTGTGGCAGGGGCTCAGTTGGCCGTTGGAGTACCCGCTGGCACAGAACGAACTGTCCTTCCTGCTTCCGCACCTCATCAAAGATGGCCGCGGACGGTTGGACACCTATTTCGCACGGGTCTACAACCCGGTGTGGACCAACCCCGACGGTTTGTCCTGGATGGAGATGCTGACTGACGAGGAACAGGTCGGCAGCTTTGTCTCGCTCACTCCGACGTGGAACGAGTCGGCCTATCTCGCCGACTGGGTCCTGCCGATGGGTCACGCGTCCGAGCGTCACGACACCCACTCCTACGAACAGTACGACGGGCAGTGGATCGGATTCCGGCAACCGGTGCTGCGTGCCATGCGGGAGCGGATGGGTGAGGTCATCACCGATACCCGGCAGGTCAACCCCGGGGAGGTCTGGGAGGAGAACGAATGGTGGATCGAGCTGTCTTGGAGGATCGACCCGGACGGCAGCCTCGGCATCCGGCAGTACCACGAATCGCGGAAGGAACCCGGGACCAAGCTCACTGTCGATGAGTACTACGGCTGGATGTTCGAGAATTCGGTTCCCGGCCTGCCTGAGGCGGCGGCCCAGCAGGGCAAGACGCCGCTGGAGTACATGCGGACCTATGGGGCGTTCGAGATAGCCAAGGGCACGGGTGCCGTCCATGAGCAAGAGGTTCCGTCGGAAGAGCTGGTCAACACCTCGATCACGCCGCTCGGCCGCGTCTACACCGCCACCCCCAAGCCGGACAGCCCGAACCTGGCACCCGTCGCCGCGCCGGACCCCGACGATCAGGGCAGACGTGCGGTCGGTGTCGAGGTCGACGGTGTCGTCCGGCGCGGTTTCCCCACTCCGTCCGGCCGTCTGGAGTTCTACTCCTCGACGTTGGCCGATTGGGGTTGGCCCGAGCAAGCCATCCCGGGATACATCAAGAGCCACGTGCACCCGGACAACCTGGCCGAGGACGAGATGGTGCTGCTGTCGACGTTCCGACTGCCGACCCAGATCCACACCCGCTCGGCAAACGCCAAATGGTTGGACGAGCTGGCCCACACGAATCCGGTGTGGATACATCCACAGGACGCCTTTCGGCTCGGAGTCGAGAAGACAGGCGACCTGGTCCGTGTCGAGACCGCGATCGGCTTCTTCGTTGCCAGGGCCTGGATCACCGAGGGCATCCGCCCAGGCGTCGTGGCGTGCAGTCACCACATGGGCAGATGGCGCCCACAACAGCAGGAGGGGGGCGTTAGCGGGATGATGGCAACGGTGGACCTCGCGAACGACGGGTCGACCTGGTCGATGCACCGGCTGCGCGATGTCCATCCGCACGAGTCCAGCGATCCGGACACCCAACGCATCTGGTGGAGCGACACCGGCGTCCACCAGAACCTCACGTTCCCGGTGCACCCGGACCCGATTTCGGGAATGCACTGCTGGCATCAGGCGGTCCGCATTTCAGCTGCCGGTCCGAACGACAAAGCGGGGGACATCAGTGTCGACACCGCGAAGGCTCGTGAGGTCTACCTGGAGTGGTTGACCAAGACCCGCGAGGCGCACCGGGTCTCACCCGACGGGACACGTCGGCCACGGTGGCTGCAGCGACCGCTCAAACCGCAGGGTGACGCCTTTTTGATACCTCACTCATGATCGCTTCGGAGATGACGGCCTTGGCCGCCCTGGGGGAGGTCGCTCGGGCAGCCGGCGCGGTATTGCTGACTCCACCGCCGGGCTCCTCAGCCATCAGCGCCGCTCTGCAATTGGAGGAGTTCACCAGCAGCGACTACACCGAGGCGTTCGTGTTGATGGCGCCGCCCCACGCTGCCATCCACCTGGGCGCCGAAGGCAAGTTAGGCGGCGATGCGTTGGATCGCGTCGAGGGCCTGTGGCGGGCGCTCGGTGTCACTCCACCGGTAGACGCCGACCACCTCGGAGTGTTGCTGATGAGCTGGGCGCAGCTGCTCGAAGACACCGACCCCGCGGCGCGTCGAGTGGCCTACACGCTTCTGCACGAACACATCTGGCCGTGGGCGCCGGGATATCTCGGCGCAGTCGGTCGGCTCGGTATCCCGTCGGTCACCGCGTGGAGCGAGCTCACCCTGCAGGTCCTGCACGCTGGGCTGCAACAAGCCCCGATGCCGCAACTACTGCCGGCAGCCCTGCGCGACGCACCTGCGGACTTGACCGGAACCATCGACCGTGAGGATCTGCTGGACGCGATGGTCGCACCTATCCGATGTGGTTTCGTGTTGACCCAGCGCGACGTGGCGGCCGGCGCAGCGCAGGTCGGGTTGGGATACCGGCGCGGCGAGCGACGCTTCGCACTCAAGGCGATGCTGGACCAGGATTCCCACGCGACGCTGCGGTGGCTTGCGGCTCACAGTGCCGGGTGGGCGGATCTCCACGAGACGTGGGATGGCGAATCTGTGACCGGCCGGTGGTGGTCCGAGCGAGCACGAGCCACCAGCGACGCGCTGGGCCTCGTCCTGCAGGGAGCGTCGTGAAGAGCGCGAGCACCGCGTCCGAGAGCCAGGTGAGGCGTGTCGTCGGCGACTTGCTCGACCCCGAGCTGCATCACACGTTTGCGGCACTGCAGATGGTGCGCGAAGTGCGGATCGACCGCCGCGGGCGAGCGTCAGTGCGCATCGCGCTAACCACGCGCGGTTGTCCCATGACCGAGAACATCCGCGAGGCCGTGGTGCAGGCGGTGCGGGGGACCGGGATCGATCGAGTCGACGTCTCCTTCGATGTGATGAGCGAGGAGGAGCGGCAGGCGGCTGCCGACGTGGCGGTGCCAGTGCGTGGTCTGGGAGCCGCTCCCGCGCCCGCCGTCTATGCGATTGCCAGCGGAAAAGGAGGCGTCGGCAAGTCCACGGTGGCCGCCAACCTCGCTGTCGCTCTGGCCACCCACGGCAAACGTGTCGGGCTGTTGGACGCCGACGTGTGGGGGTACTCGGTACCTCAACTGTTCGGGGTGCGTCACTCGCCTGTAGTGCTCAACGGGAGGATGCTGCCGGTTCGCGCGCACGGCGTCAGCCTGATGTCGCTCGGGTTCTTCGTGAAAGAGAACGAGCCGATCGTGTGGCGGGGGCCCATGCTGCACAAGGCGTTGAGTCAATTCGTGACCGAAACACACTGGGGCGACCTGGACGTACTGGTGCTCGATCTGCCGCCCGGCACCGGTGATGTCACCCTGTCGGTGCTGGAACTGTTGCCCGACGCGGCGCTCGTGGCGGTGACGACTCCGCAGACCGCGGCGCGCACGGTCGCCTCACGGGTCGGCGCCATGGCCCGCGAGGTGCACATGCCGATCGCCGGGGTCGTTGAGAACATGGCCGAGCTGATCTGCGCCCACTGCGGTTCGCAGACGCCTCTGTTCGGCTCGGGCGGAGGCGAAGAACTTGCACGCGAACTGGGAACACCCCTACTGGGCCGCATTCCGCTCGACGTGCAGCTGCGTGAGGCCGGCGACGCGGGTGTCCCCGTCGTGCTGTCAGCACCCCGAAGCGACTCGGCGCGGATGCTGAGCGATATTGCTGGGCGTCTGCGTCCCGTCCGACGGTCACTCGTCGGTCGTCAACTGGGGTTGACCCCCGTTTCCCAAGCACCACGATGAGCCGACCCCGCCGACGGCACCGACAGCCCATGCCGATCGAACGTCTGCGGGTGCCCCCGCCACTGATGCGGCGGCGTCTGCCGTCCGGACGGGGTGCGACGACTCAACCGAACGTCACCGGGGACGGCGATGCCCGTCTGACGGGGAAGTTCTGGGTCCTGGTCGTCCTGACCGGCGTCGCCACCGGGCTGTTCGGCGTCTTGATGATGCTGATCCTGTTCAGCGTTCAGCATCTTGCCTTCGGTACGCCATTGAGTGGCGAGGGCACGCTGAGCAGTGTCGAGGCGGCGTCGGGATGGCACCGGCTGCTCCCAGTTCTGATCGGTGGAGTCGTTGCGGGCCCCGCATGGTTCCTGCTGCGTAAATTCACGCCTGGGGCCAAGTCCGAGGTCGACGACGTGCTGTGGACCGGGGTCGGTCGACTGTCCTTCCGCCGAAGCCTTGGAACGTCGGTAATCTCCGAGGTGGTCATCGGGCTCGGTGCGTCCCTAGGTCGTGAAGCGGCACCGAAACTCATGGGCGCGGTATCGGGCAACGTTCTCGCCGAGTGGGCGCGCCTCACGCCCGCGCAGCGACGACTTCTTGTGGCGTGTGGGGGTGGGGCCGGCCTCGCCGCGGTGTACAACGTCCCGCTCGGCGGGGCACTGTTCACCGCCGAGATCCTCGTCGGCGCCATCAACCTGCCCACCATGCTCCCGGCAGTGGTCTGTTCAGCAGTGGCGACGAGCACCGCGTGGATCTTCCTTCCGCAGCATCCGACATACGTCGACATCCCGCAGTACGCCTTCGCGCTACGTCTCCTGGTCTGGGCCCTGGTAGCGGGCGTCGTCATCGGGTTGGCATCAGCCGGCTATGTTCGGCTCATCGGACACGTCTCGCATCTTCAGGCCACCGGACGACGTGCGCTCATCGCGCCGCTTATCGCCTTCGCAATTCTCGGTCTCTTGGCGTTGGCCTACCCGCAGTTGTACGGCAACGGCAAGGGAATGGCGCACGACGCTTTCCTTGGATCAGGGACGCTGACCCTTCTCCTGGCTTTGGCTGTACTCAAGCCCGCCGTCACACTGCTGTGTCTCGGCAGCGGTGCCTCCGGCGGACTCTTCACTCCGGTGATGAGCACCGGAGCCGTGGCCGGCGGCTTCCTGGGATTAGCGTGGAACCACCTGTGGCCGGGCAGCCCGGTGGGCGCCTACGCGATCATCGGCGCCGCCGCGATGATCGGGGCGTCCATGCAGGCTCCCTTGGCTGCGGTGACACTGATCCTGGAACTCACCCATAGTGGATTTGCACTGATGGTGCCGATCCTGATCGCGACCGCCCTCGCGACCGCCGTGACCCGGTGGATCGATGGCTACTCCATTTACACTGCGCGACTCGCGCCCGAACCACTGAGCGGTTGATGGACGGGGCCGATAGGGAGAGCACGATCAGGTGTCGGAGCTGTCTTCGCCGGGTTCGATCACTTGCCACGCCGGTAGACCCAGTGCTTCCAGATGGTCCGCGACCACGGTCCTGGAGGATGGGGCGCGACCACACACCAGTATGGGTCGCGTCATGGTGTGTGGGCCAGATGGGAGGACTACCTGCCGGCCCTCGCACGTAACACTGCCTGTGTCGGTGTCGAAGCAGATCGCGCCCTCGGCGAGCAACAATGCAGCACTTCGGCCGTCAATGACGACACCGGAATCGCGCGCGGTGAAGGTGTTTCGGGAAGACATCACGGAAGCGGCCCCGCGGTGGGTAGCGGGGCAGGGCGGAACAACGTCCCGCGCACCGAACCGTGCGCTGTCCGCACGGCCACCGTTGCCCACGCGATCAACAAACCGACGTAGAACAGGGCAGCCGCCCAATGCAAGACGGTGGACCCGGTGTGCAGAGCGAGACCACTCGTCCCTGTGACGCAGGTGCCCACGGGGAAGGTGAACGACCACCAGGTCAAAGAGAACGGCAACCCCTGTCTGGCGGTGCGCGCTGTCATAGCGGCCGCCAGACAGGCCCACAGCAGCGCGAAGCCCCACACCGGCACTCCGTACACCACAGCGAACGCCTTGAATGCAGTCGAGTACGGAGCGGGGAGTGCCTTGTTCGCGACACCACCGAGTAGGTTAGCGGCAGTGATCGACTGACCCAAGGGGCCGAGGACGATCCACAAGGTCGGGACCATCCGCGCCTCACCGACCTTCTGCGTCGCGAGCCGATACCAGATGAGTGTGATCACTATGAGTGAGGCAACGAGAGCCAAACCGAACATCGCGTAACACGCCAACAGCAGTGTGAGACGAGCCTGCCCCGCGGGCGTGTGAGGCACGAGCAGCGCGCCCGTCGAGGCAGAGACCATGGGAGGCACGACAGGCATCAACCAGCCGCCGAACGCACTCTTCTCGTTGACGCCCTCGTGCCGAGTGAACTGCAGATAGGGCACAACGCCGGCTGCCGCCAGACCGGTGAGGGTGCCCACCACCCATAGGACCCAGTCGACGGCGACGGCGGGTCCCGCGCCAAGGACATCCTTACCCAGTAGCAGCGTGCCTGCGCCCACGGTCAGCATCGCCATAGGAGGTGCGCCGTAGAAGTGCGCCATCACGGGATCGAGGTGATGGCCGCGGGCAGTTGAGCGATATCTGGCCCAGTGCATCGCGGTAGCGCCCGTCAGCAGCACCAGCAGGATCGCGGCGGCTGCCCAGACCACGACACCGAAGACACGCAGGCCCGGGAACTGGACCGGCAGAGACGCGGCTGCCACCGCCACGATGCCGGTGCCCATGATGGACGCGTACCAGTTCGGCGTGATGTTGCTGAACATCTCCGAGGGGTGCTGCAGATCGCGCAGCAACCCGGTCCGCGGGCCGGACGTTGTCCGCCCACCTATCGGCGGTCGTCCGCCCGGATCGCCCGCTTGTCGTTCGACCGTCGTATTCGTCATGCCGTCCACGATGCCTCAGTGGGCTCACCGGCAACACCCTTGCTAACCTTGTGCGGCCACAAACGCACATTGTGATGTCGAAGACTAGAGTGTGGGCGTGTTGTCGCCCAGGATGCCCGATCTCGCTGCGCTCGATGTCCTGCTGGTGGTTGCGCAGACCAGGAGCTTGAGTAAGGCAGCGATCGAGGTCGGGACGAGCCAACAAGCGATCTCAGCACGCATCACCGCGCTTGAGAATCTTGTCGGATCGCGGTTGACCACTCGGACCTCGCGGGGGACCGAACTGACCGAACACGGCCGTCTGGTGGTGGAGTGGGCCGACAGTCTGCTGCGTCATGCCGCGAAGGTAGATGCGGGGATCGCTTCTCTGCGGGATCTCGTGAGGGTGAGCATTCGTCTGAGTGCCAGTCTGACAATCGCCGAACAGTTGCTGCCGATGTGGTTGGTGGGCCTTCAGACGGACGCCCGCCGGCATGGAAGAGACCCCCTAGGAATCGTCCTGACAGCGACGAACAGTGTGCAAGTCGCAGAACAGGTTCGATCCGGTGAGGCCGACCTCGGGTTCGTTGAGGGACCCCGGGCCCCGCGTGGCCTACGCAGCACGGTTGTGGCCCACGACGAGTTGATCCTGGTCGTGCCCCCGGGTCACGCCTGGGCGCGCAGGCGTGGGGCGGTGACAGTGGACGAATTGACGCGACTCCCGCTCGTAGTGCGTGAACGGGGGTCTGGCACGCGCGACTTCTTCGAGACCGCTGTCGCGGCAAAGACCGGTATCGAGCAATCCTTCGTCGAACCGGCCCTCGAGTTGTCCACATCCGCTGCTGTGCGAACGGCGGTGCTCGCCGGGGCGGGGCCCACCGTTGTCAGTCGGCTTGCAGTGGGCGACGACGTAGCCGCTGGACGCCTAGCTGCGGTAAGGATCGCGGACTTGGACCTGCGTCGCGACCTCCGCGCCATCTGGGTGGGAGGTCGGACAGCACCGGCCGGCGCTGCGCGCGACATGCTCGCTTACATTGCCTCATCGACGACTCGGTCGCCCAAGATCTAGGTGGGGTGTATTCGGGTCGTAGCCACCTACAGAGGGGGACTAGTGGGAGAACGAAACGTTCGCCAGGATTCGGTTCAGCCAGGCGAAGGGTCACCGCGGAGCTGGTCAACGGCGACGCCAAAGGCCTTTGCGGAGTCGTCAATGTATGGGTCGGCAGTTCGCAAATAGTCCGCAACAAGTTATGCGGACTGATTTTCATCAGCCGCGTCCAACGCTCGCGCGAGCGCGTTTGCGCAGGTCAGACTCTGGCTCCACCTTGATCAACAACGTCCAACTATGTCCGAAAGGGGCGTTTTCAGCTTCAACTACACGACGTACTCCAAGAACGAGACTGTTACACGGGCAGGCGCCCTTGATCAGAAACACCGAAATTCGGATGGTCCCGAATCGAGCGCCGACGAGGCCCGGGTCCGTGGCGCCCCACGTCGAGCGCCGACAGAGGGGAGGCGGCCCCACTCCACCAGGCATGTGGCCCGGCTAGCAGTGGTGGTGTGGGTTGCTTTCCAGCAATGTGGAACCGGGTGGTCGACTAAGTGTTCGCCGTTCTTGCAGCCTCTGGTTGAGGGGTGTCTTCCCGGGTATGCAGCTGGACTATTGCGAACCAGATGAGGCCAGCAGCAGTGATGGCGGTTGCGACGAGTAGGTTGAGGCGAACGCCGAGGAAGTGCGCCGAAGAATCGACACGAATGGTCTCCTCGAAGATCCGGTATCCGGAGTACCCGGCGACGTAGAGCGCGAAAAGGCCCTGAGGTTTGATCCGTCGGTGGTAACCAGCCCAGATCAGGGCTGCGGCGAGCAACAGGTCGAAGATGAGTTCATAGAGGAAGGACGGTTGGAAGGTGGTGTACCGCAGGTCTGTTGGCGGCATCCCTGACGTCAGTCGTGCTGGTCTGCTGATCTGTACGGCCCAGGGCAGGGTGCTGGGTTTGCCGAACAGTTCTTGGTTGAAGTAGTTGCCGATCCGCCCGATGGCTTGGGCAACAAGCAACCCGGGTGCGGCGGCGTTCATGAACACTCCCACCGGTGCTCCTGCTCGGCGTAGTCGCCATATGGCGGCGGCTGCTCCTAGGGCGACGCCTCCCCAGATGCCCAGGCCGCCTTGCCAGACCGCGAAGATCCCCCACCAGTGGTGGGGGATGTCGAATGGAGTGGTGATGTCGAAGTAGATGCGTCCGCCGATGATTCCCGCGGGCAGCCCCCACCAGAGCACGTCGTAGATCACGGCCACGTCGCCACCGGCAGCTTCCCACCGCCGCGAGGTGATGTAGAACGCCAGCGCGATGCCGATCACGTACATCAGTCCGTAGAAGTGAACGAACAGCGGCCCGAGGTGGAAGCCGTTGACCGGTGGGCTGGGCAGATAGGCCGGCGCAGCACCAGCGAAAGCCGCCGCAGCGGCATGACTCACCATGCGCGGACCATCTCATTCCGGGCTGAGCCCTGTAGATGCTGAGGTGTGCTGCTCACCGGTCGTGCGGTGCCCACGGACGTACGCATGCAGGGCACGTCACCCCAGACCGAGCACCAGCGGCCCCTGAGTGTGCACGTCGTGGCGTATCACAGACGCACGTAGGCGGCACCGCGCCATTGGCGTTGCGCGACGTAGGCCACTGCGGAGGGGACGACGTTGATTCCGTCGATCAAGAGTTGGGGGTCGAGGTTCTGGGCGCGCAGAGAGTTGCCGCAGGCTGCGACGGTGCAGCCATGAAGGAGAGTTTTCTTGATGGTGCTGCTGAGGTCGGAGTCATTGCAGAGGTGTCGCACTGCTGCGCCTTGGACCACGATCTCGATGACCGTTTCCTGACCTAGTTCACGTCGCATGTTGGTGGCGCTGAGCAGTCCGGCGGCGAGGGTGGTCTGGTCGGGCAGGTGCATCACGACGCTCGGGTCCTGATCGTCCGGGATACGCATCAGATAGCGCCTTCTGGGCGGAGATGTTCAAAGACCCGTTCGATAGCCCATAGGGCCAGAAGGGTCAGGCCGCTGGACAACAGCAGGGCAGTGAAGCCCACCGGCTCGTGGAACGTGGTGAAGATCCCGCAGATGACACCGACGACTGCGAAGAAGACGCACAGGATGCCGAATATGCGGTATCCAACTTTCATGGGAGTTCCGTTCTCACAGGTGACTGATCAGGCTCCGGTGATTTTCCAAGACTAGGACACGGGGTCTTCGAGTGTCTTGGCGCTGTCTTGGGATCTGGGGATGGTGCCGCTGCTCGTGGCATGGGGGGTGTGGTTGTGGAAGCGGGTGCGCTGGACGCGGAGTCGCTGACCTTCGGGGGTCGGGTGAGCGGTGGTGCGTGCGTGGTCGCGCGGTGTGCGGCGAGGTGGTGGCTGCCGATGGCTGTCAGCAGCACGCAGGGCAGGACCCATAGGGGTGGCCCGGTCAGTTCCCAGGCGAAGAATGCCGCGAACCACGGTGCCTTTTGGGTGGTGGCCAGTACGCCGGCGGCGCCGATGATGGCGTAGGTGGGGGTGGGCAGAGGTAGGCCGAGGGCGTGGGTAGTGACCGCGGCGGCGGCTCCGAGTGCGGCTCCGGTTGCCAGCGCGGGGGTGATCAGGCCTCCGGTTGCTCCTGCTCGCAGGTACATGCTGGTGGCCAGGGGTTTGAGCAGCAGCAGGGCGAGGAACACTGCGATGGTGCCGTGTCCGGTGATGATGGTGTCGATGATGGCTTTGCCGTTGCCGAAGAGTTCGGGGAACCACCAGGCGGTGATGCCCAGCAGTGTTCCCGCGGCGCCGATGGTGATGATCAGCCAGGGGGTGGCGGGGGTGGTCTTTGCTCGTGCGCGGGACATGAGGTCGGAGAATCTTTCTCCGACGATGGCGCACGGCGCGATCGCGATGAGGGCCCAGGCCAGGG
Organism: Allobranchiibius sp. GilTou73; assembly: GCF_021391335.1. Taxonomy (GTDB): domain Bacteria; phylum Actinomycetota; class Actinomycetes; order Actinomycetales; family Dermatophilaceae; genus Allobranchiibius; species Allobranchiibius huperziae. The sequence continues at coordinate 2,296,372 of NZ_CP090051.1, forward strand.
TGGTGGGCCAGGAGGGTGTGGTCCCGGGCCAGTGGTAGGCCCGTGCGGTTCCGTGCACGGACCACAACACACCGGTCGCGATCCCCGAAACGGCCAGGGCCATCGCCAGGGTGGCCATTCGGCGAGTTCGTAAGGTGATTTCGACGGCGAACAGTGCGCCTGCGATGGGGGTGTTGTACACCGCGGCAAGGCCAGCACCGGCGGCTGCTGCGATCAGCACCGAGCGGTGCGCGGGGCTGATCCTGCGGTGTTCGATGGCAGTGGCGGTCAGCAGGGCCGCCATCTGACGAGGTGCCCCCTCGCGACCGATGGATGCTCCGGAACCGACGACAAGCACTTGCAGAAGGGCGTCGAGATTGACACGCCACAGGGCTGGTCGTGGCGAAGACCCGGTGACCAACTCGTTGACCGTCAGCACTGGGCGTTGTCGTCGTATCCACCACCACCCGCCGCCGGCGAGCAGTCCTCCCAGGGCGGGGCCGACAACCCGGCGCCACCGGGGTGCCTGCCGAACGCCGTCCAGGAACATCCCATGGTCGTAGCCGAAGGTTTGGTACTCCACCAGGTGCAACACGAAGCTGAGAGCGACACCGGCCACGCCGCTCAACAGTCCGGCCACGACGACGCACAATGTCAAGGCCAACGGCGACGAGCCCGCCGACCCACCTGGCGAGGGTTGGGAACTAGGGGGCACGGGGTGTCCCGGCCCGCCGAGTCGCGCCGCACGGGTGGGTCGGTCACGGTTCAGGTGTCCTGGCTGCCGCACCGTCAAGGGGCCAGTGCGTGCAGTGGCTGTTGGTCGTTGCCGGGTGAGGACTCGCTGGTCACTCCAGAGCCCCCGCGCTGCCATCGTCGCGGACCATGGGCAGTCCCTGCTCGTGCCATGCGCTCATGCCCCCAACCATGTTGCGGACCTGGAACCCGGCGGCCGCCAGCCGCTCGGCGGCTTTGCCGGAGCGTTTTCCCGATCGGCAGATCGTGATCACCGGCACCGCCGTGTCCATGGTGGCCGGTTCCAGGTCACCCAACGGGATGTGCACGGCCCCGGCGGCGTGACCACGGTCCCACTCTTCGTCCTCGCGGACGTCCAGGAGAACGGTGGGGGGTCACTGCAGCGGAGCGCGTCTCGGCGGGTGTGATGTCGGGCCCAGGGTGCGGGTAAGTGGCGTCAGGCATGAGTACTCCTTAGGGCAGCGGACAGTAACGCGGAATCGACGAAGGCTTGATCGCTGTGAAGGAGCGGGGCGGCGACGCCGAGGCGGTACCCGGTCCGGGCAGCGAAACTGGCGCTCACGCTGAACCTGTCGCCTCGGATCAGCGTGTGTCGCCACTCGATCCGACGATCGCCCCAGGTGCCGGTACGTTCGATGGCGAACGCCGCCGTGCGGTCGTTGATCTTCAGCAGTACCCGTTCGGGTGCTGTGGGGACCACGGCGCGAAGATGCTCTTCGCCGCCGGTGAGCCGGATGGCGCACCGACGGTCCAGTTCGTCGTAGAGAGCGGTGCGCGTGAAGTCGCTGTCCAGAAGCGGCGCGGTCAGCTGCGCGGGAAGCCACACCCGGTCCACTGCCAAGGGCTCGCCGTCAGCCAGTCGCAATCGCTCGAGGTAGAGCAAGGGAACATCGTTGGGCAGTCCCAGGCGGCCCGCCACGACTTCATCAACGCGGAGATCCAGCACTCGCACCTGGCTGATCTGCTCCATCCCAGCGTCCTCAGCCGCAGCAAACAGGCTGTACAGTGCACCAAGCGGTTGTTCGATCTGGGCCGCTGGCGGGATCTGTGGTGCACGACCCCGGGCCGCGGTCACCACACCGTCATCTCGTAACTGCCGCAGCGCCTCGCGGACGGTGTGACGACTGACGCCGTACTGCTCACGCAAGCTCAGCTCCCCCGGGAAGGGGCTATCGGCGAACTCCCCGGTCTCAAGGCGTCGGCACAGGTCATCGCGCAGCTGCTGCCACAGCGGAGTCCGCGCCTGCCGGTCCAGTGGCCGCACGCCGGTACTGCTGTTCATGGTGCACCTCCTCTTCTCGTTGACCTGCGCCGTGTTCGCAGCCTCGTCTTGTGTCGACTCACCGATCCGCGTAATGTCTGGACATTACCACGGCACTTCGCCGGGTATGACTGGACATTTAGTGGGGTTGCGTAATGCAGGTCGAAGTTCTGGACACATCCGAGCTGGGCGACCGCAGCTACGTGGTGCACGACGGCTCGCACGCCATCGTGATCGACCCGCAGCGCGATATCGACCGCGTACTGAACGTGGTGGCCCGGCTCGAGGTGGGCGTCGATGTGGTACTCGAGACCCATATTCATAACGACTACGTGACCGGTGGGTACGAGCTGGCGCGCCGCGTCGGCGCGCGATACGTGGTCAATGGCGAGGATCAGGTCGCGTTCGAACGCACCCCCGTCCGTGACGGCGACACCCTGCAGGTCGGCGACCTGAGGGTTGATGTCGTGGCCACCCCCGGGCACACCGTCACGCACCTGGCGTTCGTGATCACCAATATCACCGCGCCCGACTGTCCTCCGGCAGTGTTCACGGGCGGATCCCTGTTGTACGGCAGCGTGGGACGCACCGATCTGGTGGATCCGGCCCGCACCGTGGAACTGACTCACGCTCAGTACCACTCGGCCCACCGCCTTGCTGACCTGTTGCCCGACGACGCACCGGTCTACCCCACCCACGGGTTCGGCAGCTTCTGCTCCTCCGGTTCCGCTGCAGGTGGACAAGACAGCACGATCGGTATCGAGCGCGGCCGCAACGACGCCCTGGTGACCCAGAACGAACAGGAATTCGTCGACACCCTGGTAGCCAATCTCACCGCCTACCCCGCCTACTACGCGCACATGGCACCGCTGAACCTGGCCGGCCCCGGCGTGCCCGACCTGAACCCACCCCGCGAAGTCGACGCCGCCGACCTGGCCAACAGCATCAGAGCCGGGGAATGGGTGATCGATCTCCGTGACCGCACCGCCTACGCCGCCGACCACATCGAAGGCACCGTGAGCATCGCGCTGGGTGCGCAGTTCGCCACCTACGTGGGATGGCTCGCCCCCTGGGGCGCCCCACTGACGGTGATCGCCGATACCCCCCAGCAGGTCACCGACGCTCAACGCCAGCTGATCCGCATCGGTGTGGACCAGTTGGCCGGTGCCCGCAGCGGCGACTTGGACCAGGTCGCCGCCGACGCGCCGCGAACCAGCTACCCCCGTGTCAACTTCGCCGAGGTCGCCGCACAGGCCGGCCCCGGCGACGTCATCTTGGATGTCCGTCGCGACGACGAACGAGCCCAGGGATATATCCACGACTCCGCCCATGTCCCCCTCAGCGACCTACTGACCCGTCTGGAAGACCTGCCACCGGGCCGGTTGTGGGTGCACTGCGCCTCAGGATTTCGCGCCAGCATTGGCGCCAGTCTGCTGGCTCGTGCCGGGCGCGACGTCGTCTACATCGATGACGACTACGACCACGCTCACGCCGCGGGATTACCCACCGCGTGACAAATCCCGACCCGCTACGCCCACCTGACGCGGCGGCCCTCAATATCGCAAACCCCGTGAATGTGAGGAAACCCATGGCACAACAGCACCAGCACAACGTGCTAATCATCGGTGCAGGGAGTGCTGGCATCAGCACTGCCGCCCGCCTGAACCACGCCGGCGTCGACAACATCGCGATCATCGATCCGGCCAGCATGCATTACTACCAGCCGCTGTGGACGCTGGTCGGCGGAGGCCGTGCGCCCATGGGAAAGAGCGGACGCCCCCAATCCTCGCTCATCCCGGACGGGGTCCGGTGGATCCGTGAGAGCGCCCAGAGCATCGACCCCGACGCTCAAACGGTCACCACTGACAACGGTGTGCACCAGTACCGTCAGCTGATCGTCTGCCCAGGGATCCAACTGGACTGGGACAAGATCCCCGGGATGATCGAGGCGCTGAACACCTCCGAGGTGTCCAGCAACTACTCACGTGACCTCGCGCCGAAAACCTGGGACCTGATCCAACAGACCCGCTCCGGCACCGCGGTCTTCACCATGCCCGCCGGACCCATCAAGTGTGCCGGTGCACCTCAGAAGATCGCCTACCTCGCCGCGGACTACTGGCGCGAGCAAGGCGTCCTGGACGACATCCGCGTCGTTCTGGTCCTTCCCACGCCCGGGATGTTCGGCGTCAAAGAGTTCTCCGACGAACTGGAAAAAGTGGTCGCCGATTACGGCATCGAAGTGCACAAGAACAGCGAACTGACCCAGGTCGATGCCGACGGTAGACGGGCCCGCATCACCAACAACGCGGCCGAAACGACTGAGGACATCGAGTACGACATGATGCACGTCGTCCCCCCGCAGTCAGCCCCCGATTGGCTCAAAGCCACCCCCCTGGCCGTTCCCGACAGCCCCACCGGCTATGTGGACATCGACAAGAACACCCTGCAACACACCCGCTACCCCAACATCTTCGCGTTGGGCGACGCCGGGTCCTCCCCCAACTCCAAGACGGGTGCGGCAATCCGCAAACAAGCCCCCGTGGTGGTCAGCAACCTGCTCGCCGCACGGCAATCCAAGGCTCTCCCGGCCAGCTACGACGGGTACGCGTCCTGCCCACTGACGACCTCACGCCACTCCATGCTGCTCGCCGAGTTCGACTACTCCATGCGACCTCACCCCTCCTTCCCCGTCATCGACACCACCAAATCGCGTCGCGACATGTGGTATCTCAAGCGGTACGGCCTTCCCTTCATGTACTGGAATCTGATGCTCCGCGGGCGGGTCTAGGCCACACCACGTCCGCCCCGCCATCGCCCATTGAACAACCCCTAAGGACACCCCAGTTCTCATGCCCGCACCCACCCTGACCCCTCACCAGCTGCACGACATGGGCCCTGTTCGCATGCTCGATGTGCGAACCCCCGGTGAGTTCGAGACCGTCCACATCAACGAGGCCGCGAACATCCCGCTGCACGAAATCGACCGGTACACCGAGCAGCTGGTTGCCACGCATCCACACCCCCTCGTCGTGGTCTGCCAGTCCGGCAACCGGGCCCACAAAGCGGCACAAACCCTCATCGATCACGGCGCCACCAACGTGCACGTGCTCGATGGTGGCATGGCCGCATGGACCGCGGAAAGGCGTCCGGCAGTTACAGGTCGGCAGCGATGGGCCATGGAACGCCAAGTACGCCTCGTCGCCGGGTCCATCGTCCTGGTCAGCCTCATGGCCAGCAGGCGCGTCCCGCGATCGCGGTACATCGCCGCCGGTATCGGTGCGGGACTGAGCTTTTCGGCAATGACCAACACCTGCGCGATGGCCAACGTCCTAGGACGATTGCCCTACAACCATCCGGCCAGCACAGACAGTGCCGCGGCCGTTGCAGCACTCGTGACTGAGAACCACGCCACCACCCTCCGGTGACGACCTTATGGATCATGAGATCTCCCCGGTACTTCACGGCAGTCGGCTCAGCTGCAACATGGACGGTGCTTGGTTCGGTGCACGCGCCTCTGCCCGTGACGTCTACGTTGCGTCAGGCTTCAGCGAACCGTGCGCTAAGCCGTTACTGCGGGATAGGACCTCAACGAACTGACGCACCGTAGGCGAACCGTCGACACCCTCCGGTGTCCGATACAGCCGACACGACAACCCGATCGAGGTACCTGGCGAGGCGAAGGGGTCCGCCCCGTCGATCAGAACCGTCGGGGAACCAGGGAACTTCCAATGCTGCGCCTGTTCCTGGGTTTCCACCAGGATCTTCTCCACCTCGACCGGGTACCCCAACCACGTCAGCGCCTCCCGCAGGCGCGCGTCGGCTGCCCCCCAATTGGGGCACTCATCGAAACACAGCAGTTGAACGCGCACGGTGCCCATTGTGCATGCACACGGCAGCCGACGACGAGCCTGACGCCAGGGGCGCGATGAACGCACCTACTAAGGGCAGAACATGGGGCCCGCGAGAGCCGCGTGTCCACTCGTGTGTCCCAGATCCCTATCATCACGCTTTGTTTCGATGCCAACCACAGCCGATGCGAAAGTCTCGCTACCATCGAAGCCCCCACCTGCACGGCTGCATGTGAACGCGGCCGACTAAGGATCGAGGTCGCGGTGAATCGGCGCGAGACCATCGTCGTTCTTGGATCGCAGCCAGACCCGGGTACCTGGCGTTTCCCACGCCACGTGTATGACGCCCTGGACCTGGCAGCCCAGCGCTACGCCCATGCGTCCATCAAGCCGGTCGTGATCACATCAGGAGATCAGAGCCTGAGCTTTGCTCGTGGCCAAGCGGCTCAACCGTTTCGCGAGTGCGACCGTTTGGCGGACGATCTCGTTACCCGGGGGTCTCGGGTGCAGACATCCTTCGCGAAGGAGAATCCAGGGATGTCATCAGTAATCTGTACTACGTGAAACGTGAGCTTGCCCAATACGGGGCCCCGCGGCAGATTGTTCTTCCGCTGGCGGATTGGCGGATCCCGCGTGTTGCCATGGTGGCTGAGAAGGTCCTGGGTGCTGATTTCATGGTGACCTACCTCGGAGTGCCGTCCGATTCCCCGGACCCAACTCAAGAGCACCTCAAGTTCGACATGCAGGGGCGGTTCCTCGAACCCATGCCACGGGGGGACGACGCGTGGCTGTCCGGGAAGTTTTATGACTCCTGGCTCTACCGGTTCTGGGCGGAACGCGGCTGAACCGGCTTCGTTTTAACCCTGTGGCCCGTCCGTGAATGTCGGAAAGGACTCGGTCACTAAAGGCAAACCTTGCACCGGCTGATGTACTAGATGATATCGCCGACGTTGACTCTCATTGTTGGCCAGGATTGGGTCACCGGAGGGACATGATGCAGCGGTCTCGCTACCGAATGGGCTGAGAAGCCAAACCCGGTCTTGCCATCTGGTTCTATGTAATCGGAGTCCTCGCACCACTCGCTGGGAGACGGGGGTCTCCCAGCGAGTGTGACCATGAAAAAATGCTGTCCAGCACAATTAGTCTTGAGTAAATATATGCATCCTGGTGGGTATAGCTGCCGAGGTCCTTGGACCGTGACGTATTTGACTGCCCGGGTGATAGTCGTCGTCTTTGTTCAGCTGGCCGGGACCAGGACCGTGTCGATGATGTAGACGTTGGCGTTCGCGGTCTGCACATTGCCGCAGATGATCTTCGCGGTGGCCCCGCCCTTGACGGTCAGGGTGGGCACGGTGCCGCTCACCGTGTCGCTGGTCTTGGCGAGCGTCTGGTGGGTGCCGACGATCTTGTCCGGGCCGAGGCGGGTGGGCAGGACGTGGTTGGTGAGGATCTTGGTCAGCATCGTCTTGTCGGCGAGGACCTTGTCGAGGGTCGCCTTGGGGAGCTTGGCGAAGGCGTCGTTGGTCGGCGCGAAGACGGTCAGGTTCTGGGTGTTGTTCAGCGTGTCCACCAGGCCTGCCTTCTTGACGGCGGTGACCAGCGTCGACAGCAGCGGGTTGTTCGAGGCCGCGGTGGCGACCGTGTCCTGCGTCATGCCGCCGAACGAGCCCTTACCGGTCTTCGGTACGGCCGAGCAGCCGGGGCCGAACGGCTGGGCGGCCGTAGCGGCCGCACTGCTGCTGGGGGCCGACGACGAGGAAGACGACGCAGCGGAGCTGGACGAGCTGGAGGGGGCGGCACTGGAGCTGCCGGAACCGCTGCTGCTGCCGCAGGCGGTCAGCGCGATGGCGCCGATCGCGGTGACGGCGGCAGCCGAGGTGATGGAACGCGTCTTCATGGGGGATCTCCTGGTGGGGTTTCGCGCTGTGACGAGTTGGATTGGTTGAGATACGGGAGGTGTTCGGAGACCTGATATTCGCGGATTGCCAATGCGCATAATGACTTTCATCCGATGTTGACGATTCCGCTGGACCCGTTCGGGAAGACGTCCTTGCGGGTCTCGGACTGCAATGAGTCCTCGACGTAGACCACGCGGGCGCGGACAGCGTGCTGCCCGGTGGCCGTGGTGTTCCATATATAGACCCACCGGCGCCAGAAGTCGACGTTCACGTCCGGACCCATGGTGGCGTCCTTCCAGGGGCCTTCGTCGAGACTCACCTGCACGCGTACGACTCCGTGCCGCTGGGCCCACGCGACGCCGCCGATGACGACCTTGCCGCCCTTGACCGTCGCGAAGGACCCGGGCGTGTCGATGCGCGTCGAGGGTTTGATCGGTCCGTCGATGGTCCGGAGCGTGACCCGGTTCCGCCGCGATGACCGTCACGGGCGTCCTCACCGCCGAGTGGGGCTTCGTCTTCCACGAAGCGGTCTGGGCGCTCGTCTCCCTCTGGAGCATCACCGAACGACTGCGGGGCCGCACGCCGCGAGCTGCTCATTGAGTGGGGGGTGACAGCAATGGATCTTGCTCTGCAATTCATCGGCGCGATCGGTATCCTCCTGCCCTTCGCACTCCTGCAGATCGGCCGGCTGTCGCAGCACAGCTATGCCTACCTCGCGCTCAACCTGGACGGCTCCGCGGTCCTCACAACGGTCGCCTATCTGGATGGTCAATGGGGGTTCTCATCCTGCAGGCGGTGTGGACACTCCTTGCGGCTTGCGGCTTGCGGCTTGCGGCATCGCGCGAAGCCTGAGATCGACCTCGGCCAGACGAACCTGACCCGTGCTCGGGCCGCGGTGGTTCGCGGGCGGTTCGACCGCAGCCCCTGTTCACGCGGGGCCGCGGATCTGTCAGCGCGTCTGCTGCCGCCGAGCGGGCCGGCCGGCAACGGAAGGTGCGCCTCCGATGAAGTCGTCCCAATGTCGTCGTACCGGATACCAGTGGTCATCGAATTCCTGGGTGTGGCGTGACGCGCGCTCCATCCGCTGCGGAATCCGGCCGAGGGTGGCCGGTCTCGCCGTTGGCCTCGCCGGGACCTGCAGTGCACGGAAATTCGTCGAGTCGTCATTGGACCGGGTGTCTTCGTGGTGGCTGCGTCGTCGGATGAACGCGAGGTGGCTGTGTAACCGACTGTCTAGCTGCCTACCTGGACTCCGACTCGTCACAAGGTGATCGCGATAGACGAGCCGATCGGGCCCCGATCCGGGTCACCAGCCCATGGTTGACAGGCTCAGCACAGGGCCCCACAGGCCTGTTGCAGACGCAGACCCCATTGTGAGCGGGTAAGCGGGCATCCGCCCGACGCTGTTGAAAGGTAGTTGCATGCTTCGCAGGACCAAGATTATCACCGGCTCGAGCCTGGCCGCGGTCGCCGCGGTGGGTGTGGGGGTTCCGGCCTACGCGTCATCGGCCTCCACGGCACAGTCCAGCACCGCCCAGAGCACTCGTCATCACCACCACAAGGGTCACCGGGACAGGCTTCATGAGCTGGGCCTGACTCGTGCCGCCATCGCCAAGGACGCCGGCACCGATGTCGCGGGCCTGAAGGCGGGTCGCAAGGCTGGTGAGTCGCTGGTCCAGATCGCCGCCCGCCATCACGTGTCCCGCGCGACGCTGCTGTCCCGCCTCGACGCGACCGCGGATGCGCGGGTGACCAAGCTGATCAACACCAAGCTTCCCGTGCGCAAGACGGGCAAGCACCCGGCGGCCCACGCGTGGGCCAAGCATCATGGGCTCGGTGGGGCGTACAAGAACGTGGCCGCGACATTGAAGCTGAGCCCGCAGACACTGTCGGCCGACTTGAAGAAGGGTGAGACGTTGCAGCAGATCGCGACCGCGCAGCACGTCAGTACCGCCACTCTGACCGCCGTCATCGACAAGGACGTGAACGCCGCGATCGCCAAGGCCGCGGACCGCGTCCCGCACTCACACGCTGGCAAACGCACGACGTCCTCTTCCTCCGCTACTTCCTGACCGATCGGTGACGCATGGGTCCCACCGCGCGAACGCTGCGCGGTGGGATCCGTGCTGTGCGGCAGGCAGATCGACCCGAGTCGGCGTTGACCCGCGGTTCCAGTGGCGTGGGGTGACGAAGCGCCTGCCCTCCGTGACGGCATGCGCTCCAGAAGTCGTCATGGCTGAGTAGTGAGCCCTACCCCGTTCGTCTCAGCCGTGTGGCCGGTCGACCTGGCTCCACCGAGGCGCTTGGACGCAGGGAGCAGGATGCAGTGATGACGGACGATGAGTGGCCAGCCGGATTCTTCGACCGGCAGGACAACGGCGACGACGCCGACTTCTACGGACCGCCGCGCCTGGTCACCCATATCGACGACGGGGCGATCGCGGCGGTCAGCGAGCTGTACGACGAGCTGGGGGTTCCCGAGGGCCGGGTCCTGGACCTGATGTCGTCGTGGGTGTCGCACCTGTCCAGGAAGCCAGGCGGTGGGCTGGTCGCGCTCGGAATGAACGCCGTGGAGTTGCAGGCCAACCCGCTGGCCGACCAGGTCGTCGTCCAGGACCTCAACCTCGACCAGCAATTGCCGTTCGCGGACGCGTCCTTCGACGCAGTGGTCTGCTGCGTCTCGATCGACTATCTCATCCACCCGGTGGAGGTGCTCCGCGAGGCGGCGCGCGTGTTGCGTCCCGGTGGGGTCGTGGTGCTCACCTTCAGCAACCGGTGCTTCCCGACCAAGGCGGTTTACGGGTGGCTGGCGACCGACGAGGACGGACGCGTCGCGATTGTCCGGACGTACTTGCAACAGGCGGGCTTCGAAGCAGTCTCGACCGCCTTGCGGACCACACCAAGATGGGGTCGCGACCCGTTGTACGGCGCTTGGGCTCGGCGTGCCTGAAACCGACGCACATCGCTCAACGGCAGAAGTCCGGTCGCCGCCGCCCGCACAGCAGGCGCCCTGAGGTTCGAATGGATGAAAGGAACGCCGTGAGGATTGCCGACACCTCCGCCCTGCCCGCAAGGCCGTCCGTCACGGGGGTTCGCTTCATGCCTCGGCTGGCCAACGAATGCGCGGCTACTGTCGGATCGACCTCGGCCCGGACGGCGGCGTCGTACAGCTGCCAGTGGTCATCGTTCACGGGCTCGAACCGGGCCCCGTCCTGGCGATCACGGCGGGGATCCACGGCGGCGAGTATGTATCGATGGTGTCCGTCCGACGCTTCCTCGACGGTCTGGACCCTGCACAGCTGAGGGGCACGGTCATTGCCAGCCTCCAGTCGAGCCCACAGGCCTTCGCCGAGCGACGTGCCTACCTCAACCCCGCCGATGGGAAGAACCTCAACCGCTCCTTCCCCGGCAACCCGACGGGTTCACCCACCGATCGCCTTGCTCATTGGCTGTGGGAGAACGTCATCTCGCGCAGTGGCTTCTACATCGATTGCCATAGTGGCGACCTCACCGAAGGGTTGGACCCGTTCGTCGGGGTGTTCCTCGGCCCAGGCGGAACTCCGGACCCGAATGCCGTAGCGCTCAGCGAGTGCTTCGACGTCGCACGCCGCATAGGGCTGAGCGGCAATGGCACCACGATCAAGACTGCAACCGAGGTTGGGATCCAGGCGGTCTTGATCGAGGTGGGTGGACAAGGCCGATGGACCGAGCATGAGGTCGACATCCAACGCGACGGCCTGCACAACGTCATCGCCCACCTCGGCATGACGCCGCATCGCGCACCCCGCGACAAGCGCAGCCTTCCCAATTTCGATGCAGTCCCGAGCAAGCTGGCGGAACACGCCGGTTTGTGGTTCCCCGCAGTCACAGCCGGTGAGACCGTCTCAGCCGGCCAGTTCGTCGGTGCGATACAGGACCCGTTCGGTGATGTCCTGCAAGAGGTGCTGGTCTCCGACGAGGCGGTGGTCGCCTACGTGATGACGAGCCTGGCGGTCAATGCCGGCGACGTGGTGGTCGCCCTCGCTCGTCCGACGCACTGACCGCCGTCGAGCACGACCTTCGTCTGCGACCACCTTCGTCGTTGCGCCAACGAGTGTTGGGCAGCCATGGTCCCTGCCGTCAGTGGGTCGCATCAACTTGAGACCTTCGAAGCCGTCAGCGTGGTCGACCGTGCCAGCGCGAGCAGCGAACCGATGGGCGAGCTCAGCGCCGGAACCGGCGGGGACGGTGATGGCATCGATCTTGATCGTTGCCGGGAGGCAGGACTGTCACCGCGTCCTGGTCGGCGTCACACGTCAGTCAGGCCGACCGACGGGGCAGGACCTCAACGCGAGTCGGTCATCTCTGCGGAACCTTGGTTGGGAACCGGAGCAATCGCGGCGGAGTGGGGCACTCGCGGCGAAGTCACTCGTGCCATGAACTGGGCTACCGCGACGCTGCATCGGGTGCCGGTGCCCGCACCCACTACCGTCGACGGGTGAGTGATGTAGCGGACGAGACCCCGGCGGCACGCGAGATGCCGACCTTCGCCGAGCTCGGGTTGCCCGAGAAGGTGCAGGCCGTGTTGCGTGACGTGGGCTACGAGACCCCGTCGGCCGTGCAGGCCGCGACCATTCCGCCGCTGCTCGAGGGCCGGGACGTCGTCGGCGTCGCGCAGACCGGCACCGGCAAGACCGCGGCGTTCGCCCTGCCGATCCTGTCCCGCCTGGACCTCACGCAGAAGGCGCCGCAGGCGCTCGTGCTCGCCCCGACGCGCGAGCTCGCGCTGCAGGTATGTGAGGCCTTCGAGAAGTACGCAGCCCACCTCAAGGGCGTCAAGGTCCTGCCCGTCTACGGCGGCCAGGGGTACGGCGTGCAGCTCTCCGCGCTGCGCCGGGGCGTCCATGTGGTCGTCGGCACTCCCGGTCGGATCATGGACCACCTCGACAAGGGCACTCTCGATCTGACCCAGTTGCGCTTCCTGGTGCTCGATGAGGCCGACGAGATGCTCAAGATGGGCTTCGCCGAGGATGTCGAGACGATCCTGGCAGACACTCCCAGGGACAAGAACGTCGCGCTGTTCTCGGCCACGATGCCGGCTCAGATCCGCCGGCTGTCGAAGAAGTACCTCGACGACCCTGTCGAGATCACCGTCAAGGGCAAGACGTCCACGGCGGCCAACATCACCCAGCGCTACCTCACGGTGAGCTATCCGCAGAAGGTCGACGCTCTGACGCGGATCCTGGAGGTCGAGAACTTCGAGGGCATGATTGTGTTCGTCCGCACCAAGAACGAGACCGAGACTCTGGCCGAGAAGCTGCGGGCCCGGGGATTCTCGGCCACGGCGATCAACGGCGACGTGGCCCAGAACGTCCGGGAGCGGACCGTGAACCAGCTCAAGTCCGGCGCCCTGGACATCCTGGTGGCCACCGACGTAGCGGCCCGCGGCCTCGACGTGGAACGGATCAGCCACGTGGTGAACTACGACATCCCGACCGACACCGAGTCCTACGTGCACCGCATCGGGCGCACCGGCCGGGCCGGGCGCAGCGGCGATGCGATCTCGTTCATCACTCCGCGGGAGAGGTACCTGCTCAAGCACATCGAGAAGGCCACCCGCCAGCCGTTGACCCAGATGTCCTGGCCCAGCGTCGAGGACGTCAACACCACGCGTCTGGCTCGCTTCGACGACCAGATCACCGAGGCGCTGCAGGCGAGGGATCGCATCGAGGGGTTCCGAGAGATCGTGGCCCACTACGTCCGCGAGCACGACGTGCCCGAGGTCGACGTGGCCGCCGCGCTGGCCGTGGTGGCCCAGGGCGAGGAGCCGCTGCTGCTCGACCCGCTCGCCGAGAAGTCGCGGCGCACCGAGCGCCCCGCCCGTGAAGAGCGACCCGACCGCGGCGGCGGCAGCAAGTCCAGCCGTGGCGATCGCGGCGCCCGGCCCGAGCGCGGCGCCCAGCACGAACGACGGGCCCGGCCCGGCCACACGACGTTCGCGAGCTACCGGATCAATGTCGGCAAGCGGCACAAGGTGGAGCCGCGCCAGATCGTCGGCGCCATCGCCAACGAGGGCGGACTGAGCCACGGCGACTTCGGCGCCATCTCGATCCGGCCCAACTTCTCGCTCGTGGAGCTGCCGGCCGACTTGCCCCCCGAGGTCTTCGACAAGCTGCGCACCACCCGCATCTCGGGCAGGTTGATCGACCTAGCCGATGACGACGGCACGAAGGGCTCCGCGGAGTCCTTCCAGGACCGGGCAACTCGCAAGCCCCGCCACAAGGGCTGACCGGGCCGGCATCACCGGCGCATCGGCCCCGACGGGATCGGTGCGAGGGACCGGCAGATCTCACCAGTCTCGCGTGGGATCGACGCGCGCTCGCCTCCAATTGCAGGGCGACGGACTACTGACCACCGACACGATCGCCGAGGTCTACTGCGAGCTCGTAAGCGCGCCTTCCCCGGCCTGAGCCCACGTTCCGCAACGCGGCGGCATGGGTCACTCTGGGCGGTAGGACGTGGTGGTAGGCCACGAAACCACCGCCACCCGCCTAAACGAGGCGGGTGGCGATCCCTGGGTAGGTGAGCACCAGGCCCGCAGCGTCGTAGGTCAACTCGCAGGAGAAGTCGAATGACGGGGCGGCGTAGGAGTATCGCTGGGCGCTGGGGTCGTGAGTGCGTGCGTACTGCTGCTCGAGGCGATGGAAGCTGAGGTCGTGGGCTCGGACGTACGCGGCTGGTGCCTGGCTGCTGGCACCTGGGGGCAGGGCGAGTCGGTGCACGGGGAGGGTGTTGGTGAGCGCCGAGGACTCGAGGTCCAGATCGAAGCACCCCTCCAGCTCGTGTTGGGCAATTCCGTCGACGGACCAACGTCCTTCGCCGTCACTGTCCAGCACCAGCGAGCGGGGGCCGCCCTCGGAGCGACCGGTGATCTCGGCATGGCGGGTGCGCCACTGCGTGTCGACCGCGATGCGGTAGCTCACGAGCCACGGGCTCGCATCCTCGACGGCGGTCGTACACCCCGCCAATACGTAGCCTTCAGTGCTGGATTCGAAGAACGCGACCTCGAGCGCGGTGCGGGTGTATCGGTGGGACCAGGCGGCGCTGCGGGGGAGCGGCAGGAAAACCATGACGGACTCCAGCTCTGTTCCTGAGTGGCACACGCACGGCGACCACGTGGCGGGGGAGAGGTGCCCCAGTCTTGCCGGTGACCCACGACGTGCGGGCCGATTCGGCAGCACGGACGCGGTCCTCGCCGCCCGGACGTCGCGCCCCAGAGCGCTTCTTGTCGTGGCCGTGTCCGGGGCGCACGGGACGAGCGCAGGATCCCGACATCGTGCGCGTTCTGATTCACGCGAGGTGGACCCGCCGCGCGGACTTGCGCCCCGGCACCTTCGGACGTCGGCGAGGCTGCGCTCCCCGGGGCGGGACACGCCGCCACGCCGCGGCTAGTTGCTGGCCTCGCCGTAGTTGAACGTCGTCGTGCACCCGCCGTCCACGGTGACGATCGACCCGGTCATGAACGACGCGGAGTCGGAGGCCAGGAAGACGGCGAGGTTGGCCACCTCGCTGGGCTGGGCCTGACGTCCCAGCGGTTGCATGCCCGCGGCCTTCTCCCTGATGGCCGTCGCCGCGTCGAACTCCTCGGGTGACAACTGCGGGCCGCGCCGCCCGAGCCCGGTGTCGATGTATCCCGGGCAGATGGCATTGAACCGCAGGCCGTCGTGACCGTAGTCGACGGCCAGCTGACGGGTCAGATTGATGATCGCCGCCTTGGACGCGCAGTACGCGGCGGCGTTCGGTGCGCCGATGAGTCCGTACGTCGATGCGGTGTTGACCACGCACCCGCTGCCCTGCTCCAGGAAGTGGTGCAGTGCGTATTTGGTGCAGAGGAAGGTGCCGCGCAGGTTGACGTCGATCACGCGGTCGAAGTCCGCCGGCTCGATCTCGTGCAGCCGGAGCTTGCCGCCACCGACGCCGGCGTTGTTGACCAGGATGTCGAGGGATCCGAAGCGCTCCACCGTCGCGCGGACCAACGCCTGCGCCTGGTCCGCATCGGAGACGTCCGCGGCGGTGAAGGCGGCCTCGCCGCCGGTGTCGACGATCTCCCGCACCGTGCGTTCGCCGTCGTCGACCAGCACGTCCGACACCATCACCTGTGCGCCCGCGGCTCCGAGAGCGGTCGCGATGGCCCGACCGATCCCATTGCCCGAGCCGGTGACGATCGCGGTCTTGTGCTGCAGGTTCTCGGTCATCGTGTCTCCTCGTTGCGGTCTATTCGCGAGTCCGGCCTCGCCGGCCGGCTGGTGGTCACTGATGTGGCGGGTTGGTGTTGTGGGCCCTGGTGTGACCTACCGCCTGGGCCTCCCACTTGCGCATCCGACGGATGCCCTGTGCCCCCATCCGGGACATCACGGACTCCACGATGGTCTCGACCAGCGCGAGCAGCCCGACGAACGTGTCGAAGGGCACGGCTTCGACTTCCGCGGTGAGGACGACATCGGCGACCGCTGCGACCGGTGACATCCACCGGTCGGTGATCAGGATGACGTCCAGTCCGGAGGCCTTGACCTGCTGGGCCAGTTCGAGAGATGCCGGCTCGTATCGGCGTAGATCGAAAAGCACCAGGACAGAACGCCTTCGGGCATCCAGGATGAGCCCTGCGTCGTGGCGAAGTGGATCGTCGACGTACACGACGTCGCCGCGCACCTGGGAGAGCTGCAGGGCGAGGACCTGGGCGATGGAGCGGGAGAAGAACCCGCCGGTGATGAGGATCTGTTTGGTGCAACCGGTGATCAGGCCGATGGCCGAGTCCAGTTCGGACGGTGGCAGCCTGCGCGCGGTGGCGGTGACGGCCTCGGCACGTCGCTGCATCGCTTCCGCGAACGGCGTGGGCCCGTGCGGATCATGGCTCTGCGCGATCGTGCGCTGCACCGGGCTGCTGGCCCCGCTGGAGACCTCGGAACGCAGCGCCCGCTGCATGTCGCTGAACCCGGTGAAGCCCAGACGTGTGGCAAGACGCACGACGGTCGGCGCGCTCACCCCGGCCTCCGCGGCGAGGCTGTGGCTGGTGCCGAGTCCGCACGCCGGATAGTCGGCCAGGAGTCGCCTGGCGACGCGTCGTTCGGCGTCGCTCAGCCCGTCCATCATCTGGTGCACCCGTGCGTCGACCGTGGACGACGCCGAGGGTTCCGTTGGCATACAAGGGCCTCCACTCTCGATCGCATGACCGGGACGGGTCACGACGGTGCGTAACAGATGTAACCAGACCACACAAAATCAGAGCGCAAGACACATCTGTAATAACGTTTGCGTAACGACCTGCTCACCCTCCTGGTACCGGGGGAGCAGCGTCCGTACGTTCAACACAACGACCCGCGGGGCACTGGCGCCGCGGGTCTCGGGTCGTCCGACATCGAGGAGTAGGCCATGAGACGCAAGGTTCTGAGTCTGACCACCGTGGGTGCTCTCGCGATGGGCAGCGTTGCGCTGAGCGCATGTTCGGGTGGTGCCTCCGGCGGCACCTCTGGGACGAACGCCGACGGGGGACCCCCGTCCAGGGCGGGAACCTGGTCGTCGCACGCGCCCAGGACGCCAAGTCCATGAACAACATCCTGACCTTCGACAACACGTCGATCTTCACCTTCGAGCAGATGCTGCAGCCCCTGTTCACCGTCACCCCCGACGGCAAGGGCACGACCCCTCTGCTGGCGAAGGGATACACGATCTCCGCCGACAAGATGACCTACACGATCCAGCTCAGCCGGGCATCAAGTTCTCCACCGGCACGGAGATGACCTCGGCCGACGTGAAGTTCTCCATCGACCAGGACACCAAGTACGCGTCCACGGGCTGGGGCTACATCAACAGCTCCACCAAGCAGGTCTCGGCCCCCAGCAAGTACGTGGTCGTGGTGACGCTGAAGCACCCGTGGGCACCCCTGATCGCCGACCTCGCGCTCTTCTCCAACGCCGTGGTGCCGAACAACTACGGCGGCAAGACGATGGACGCCTTCTACCAGGCGCCGGTGGGCACGGGGCCGTTCAAGTGGGGGGAGTGGAAGCGCGGGCAGTACCTGAAGCTGCTCGCCAACCCCAACTACTGGCAGAAGGGCTACCCCCACCTGCAGTCCGTGACCTTCAACGTCGTGCCCGACTCCAACACGCGCAAGCTGCAGGTGCAGGGCGGGCAGGCCGACGTCGACGAGTACCCGGACTGGTCGACGTTCCAGTCGGTGGGCTCCCCGACGGTCTCCGCCACGGCGTTCCCCTCGACCGAGCTGGACTACGTCGCGTTCAACGAGGCCAAGAAGCCGTTCCAGGACATCCACGTACGCCGCGCGATCTCGGCGATGATCGATCGCCAGGCCATCGTGAAGGCGGTCCTCTTCAACCACGGGACCGCGGCGAACTCGCTGCTGATGCCCGGTGTGCCCTTCTACCAGAAGAGCACGCCCGGGATCATGAAGGACGCAGCCCTCGCGAAGAACGAACTCGCCCAGTCCTCGGTGCCGAATGGTTTCAGTACGACGCTGCTGATCCCGTCCGGTGATGCCTCGAAGATGACCACCGCGCAGATCATCCAGAGCGACCTGAAGCCCTACAACATCAACGTCACCATCAAGCAGCTGGACCCCACCGCGAACCACAACGCCCAGCAGAACATGCAGTACGAGATGGGTCTGTCCGCGTGGACGATGGACATTCCGGACCCCGATGAGTGGACCAGCTTCGCGGTGGACCCCGCCGGTGGTGCGAAGTCTGCCTACACCAACTATTCGAGCCCGACCGCCATCAAACTCAACCGCGAGGCGGAGCAGACGGTGGACCCGACCAAGCGAGCCGCGCTCTACAACCAGCTGCAGGACGTGACTGCGCACGATGCCCCGCTGGCGTACCTGTATTACGCGCCGTTCGCGTACGGGGTCTCCAAGAAGGTGCACAAGTTCGAGGTGACACCGCTCGGCAACTACCCCCTCGCCGACGTGTGGAAGAGCAAGTAATCGCGCCCGGCGTCCGTCGAATGAGAGAAGGGCTGATCTCATGCTAGGGCGACTCAAGTTCGTCCCCATGCGCATCGTGCAGGCGGTGCCTGTGGCCTTCGGGGTGACCGTCGTGGTCTTCCTGCTCGTGCATCTCATTCCGGGTAATCCGGCCGAATCCATCCTGGGTGCCCAGGCGACTCCCGCCAGGGTGGCGGCGCTCAGCAAGCAGATGGGTCTGGACGAGTCACTGCCGCAGCAGTACCTGCACTTCCTGGACAACATCGCGCACGGGAATCTGGGGCAGAGCTACACCTACCAGACCTCGGTCCTGAGTCTGGTCCTGCAGCGGGTGCCGGTGACATTGCTGCTGGTCCTCTACTCCGTGGTGCTGATGCTGATCATCAGCGTCCCGCTGTCGGCATGGGCTGCCAGCCGCCCCGGCGGAGCCCGCGACCATGCCGTGCGGGTGGTGCCGCTCGTGGGGCTCGGCATGCCCCAGTTCTGGGTGGGGGTGATGCTGCTGCTGGTCTTCGCGGTCGGGTTCAAGTGGTTCCCGGTGGGTGGCTACGGGCAGACGTTCTCCCAACACCTCTGGTATCTGTTCCTGCCCGCATTGACGCTGGCCATCTCCGTGTCACCGGTGATCATCCGCAGCCTGCGGTCCTCGATGCTCAACGTGCTGGAGAGCGACTATGTGGCGACAGCACGGTCCAAAGGCGCGGGTGGCTGGTCGCTGTTCTCAGGCCACGTCCTGCGGAACGCGGTGATCCCCGCCGTCAGCATCGTCGGGGTGAACGTCGGTTACCTCGTGGGCGGCACGCTCGTCATCGAGCAGGTGTTCGCGATTCCCGGACTGGGATCGTTGCTGATCGGGTCGATTCAGGCGCGCGACTTCCCGTCGGTGCAGGCTGTGGCCCTGTTCGTCGCGGTGTTCGTCGTGGCGGTGGGAGTGCTCACCGACATCGTCTACACACTCCTTGATCCACGCGTCGATCTCACCCGTCGGGGTGACGTATGAGCGCCGTCGCCACGCTGCGTCGGTCACGCCGCGGCGGGCAGCCGGCGTCGCGTCGGCTGCGTCCCTGGTATGAGAACCGCTCGCTCGTCGCCGGGTTGATCATCGTCGGGATCATGGTGCTGCTCGCCGTCCTGGCCCCGCTCATCTCGCCGGACAACCCGCTGCACCAGAACCTCGACCAGGCGCTCCAGGGGCCCAGCGGCTCGCATTGGCTCGGGACGGACAAGCTCGGTCGCGACGTCCTCTCCCGACTGCTGTACGGCGCACGCGTCGACCTCAAGATCGGCTTCCTCGCGGTCCTCATCCCCTTCGTGGTGGGGTCCGTGCTCGGCGCGATCGCCGGCTACTACGGGGGCTGGGTCGACATCATCATCATGCGCGTGGTCGACGTCTTCTACGCCTTCCCGCTGTATCTGCTGGTGATCGCCCTCGTCTTCGTCATGGGGTCCGGCGAGCGCAGCATCTATCTCGCGATCGCCCTGGTCTCGTGGGTCTCCTACTGCAAGATCGTGCGCGGTGAGGTGATCGTCGCGAGGCGCCAGGAGTACGTGCAGGCCGCCCGCCTCGGCGGCCTGAAGAATCTGCGGGTGCTGGCTCGGCACGTGGGCCCGAACGTGGTGAGCCAGGCCATCACCTATGCCATGTCCGACATCATCATGGACATCATGGTCATCGTGACCCTGGGCTATCTGGGCCTGGGCATCACGCCACCGACCGCCGAATGGGGATCGATGATCTCCGATGCGCAGGAATTCATCACCACCTTGTGGTGGATGGCAGTGCTGCCCGGTGTCGCCGTCGTGATCACGGGGCTCGGACTGTCCCTGATCGGCGATGGCCTGGGTGACCTGCTGTCCCCGGAGCGGAGAAGATAGTGCCGACCGACACACCGTCGACGCCGGTGCTGAGCGTGCAGCACCTGAGCCTCGGTATCCGCCGAAGTGAAGGCCACTGGGATCCCCTGGTGCGCGACGTGTCCTTCGAGGTCCCTGCCGGTGTGCGATACGGCCTGGTGGGGGAGTCGGGGTCGGGCAAGTCGATGACCTTGAAAGCCATTGCCGGCCTGCTCCCCCGGGGCGTGGAGGTCATGGAGGGGCAGGCCTGGCTGGGCGGCGAGGATCTGCTGTCGATGCCGGCGGCCAGACGCCGGCAGATCATGGGCCCGAAGCTGTCGATGATCTTCCAGGAGCCGATGACCGCGTTGAACCCCACCATGCGGGTCGGCGCGCAGATCGCGGAGGGACCGCGTCGTCACCTGGGACTGTCGAAGAAGGCGGCGATGGACCTGGCCGTGCAGATGATCGCGCGTACCGGGATCCCCGACCCCGTCCGGCGGGCCAGGGCCTTTCCGCACGAGCTGTCCGGGGGTCTGCGCCAGCGGGTCATGATCGCGATGGCGCTGTCGTGCCAGCCGACGTTGGTGCTCTGCGACGAGCCCACCACCGCGCTGGACGTGACCGTGCAGGACCAGGTGCTGCGGCTGCTCGCCACGCTGTGCGAGGACATGGGCAGCGCGCTGGTGTTCGTCACCCACGACCTGGCCGTCATCAGCCAGACATGCAGCCGCCTGAGCGTGATGTACGGCGGGCAGATCATGGAGGAGGGGAGCGTCCGCGATGTGTATCGCGCGCCACTGCATCCCTACACCGAGGCCCTCTTCGAATCCGCACCGGATTTCGATGACCCGGAGAGGATGCTCAAGCCCATCCCGGGACTGCCGCCGTCGTTGACCCATCCGCTCCCGGGGTGCGCGTTCGCTCCCCGCTGCCGCCACGCCGTCGAGGCGTGCACGACGAGTGCCAAGCAGCTCGCCCCGGTGGCGGGCGGCAGGCTCTCGGCCTGCGACCGCGTCCACGAGATCTTCGAGGTCAACGCATGAGCATCATCTCGGGCGTGAACGAGGCGCTCCGCGTCGAGGACGTCACCAAGCAGTACGGCAGCCGCAGGAACATCCTGCGGGCCCTGGACGGAGTGTCCCTGGAGTTGCAGCGCGGGGAGATCCTGGGGCTGGTGGGGGAGTCCGGCTCCGGCAAGTCGACGCTGGCGAAGATCATCGCGGGAGGGACCCGTCAGACCTCCGGACGAGTGCTGTCCGACGGGTCGGAGATAGGGATACGTCGCGACGCCGGCGAGCACCGACGGATCCAGATGGTGTTCCAGGACCCCTACTCATCCCTCAACCCCCGGCTGACCGTCCGCTCGACGCTGGCGGAGGTGCTCCGGGTCCACAAGATCGTGCCGCGGGACCAGATCGACAAGGAAGTGTCCCGCCTGATGGGCCTGGTGGGTCTGGACGACAGTGCGCTCGATGCGTATCCGGGCCAGTTCTCCGGTGGGCAGCGGCAGCGCATCGCGATCGCCCGGGCTCTGGCGGTGCGACCGGAGGTGCTGGTCGCCGACGAGCCGGTCTCGGCCCTCGACGTGTCGGTGCAGGCCACCATCCTCGATCTGTTCCGATCGCTGCGCACCGAGCTGGGGCTGTCCGTCCTCTTCATCGCGCACAACCTGGCGGTCGTGCAGCATCTGGTGGACCGGATCGCGGTGATGTACCTGGGCCGGATCGTCGAGGTCGCGCCGGTGCAGGCCCTGTTCGCCGCCCCGCAACACCCGTACACCAAGGCGCTCATCGCCTCCGTCCCCCGGATGCGATCCGTCGATCTGGAGCGTGCGCCGGCCATCGAGGGCGAACCGCCCAGTCCGATCCATCTGCCCGAGGGCTGCAGGTTCAACCCGCGGTGCGCGCACGCGCAGTCGTCGTGTCTCGACACGGACCCGGCGCTGCAGCCGGCCGGCGCACCCGACCATCTGGCCGCATGCCTGTTCGCCGGAGCGTTGCAACCCCGGTCCATCGCAGCAACGAAGGAGTCTGCATGAAGGTCTACATCTCGTTCGATTTCGAGGGCGTCGCCGGGATCGTGGACTGGGAGCAGTGCCGCGAGGGCGGGGCGGCGTACGCCCTGGGCTGCGAACTGATGCTCGGTGAGGTCAACGCGGCGATCGACGGCGCCGTCGAGGGCGGTGCGGACGAGATCGTGGTGAACGACTCGCACTCGACCATGCGCAACCTGGATCCGAGCGCGCTCGCCCACGAGGTGATGTACGTCTCCGGCCGGCACAAGCAGCACTACATGATGCAGCAGCTGGACGATTCCTTCGACGTCATCTTCTTCGTCGGCTACCACGGGTCGATCTCCGGTGCAGCCTCGACGCTTTCGCACACCTACAACCCCGAGGTCTTCGCCGCCGCCCGGGTGAACGGCGTGGAGGTGGGGGAGAGCGGGATCAACGCTCTCGTCGCCGACCACTACGCGGTGCCGATCGGGTTGGTCACCGGTGACGATGCGACCCAGCAGCAGACGGCGCCCTTCGCGCGCAATGCGGTCCGGGTCGTCACGAAGTACTCCGACTCCCGGTTCAGCGCGAAGAATCTGCACCCGACAGCGTCCCGGAGGCTGATCCGAGCTGGTGCCCTGGAGGCGGTGCAGCGCGCGTCATCCGGGGGCCTGGCGCGGGTGGATCTCACCCACCCCGTTCAGCTCGACCTCGACGTCCAGACCGGGGACATGGCCGAGGTCGGGAGTTGGGTCAAGGGCGCGGAGCGCATCGGCACCCGGACGATCCGCATCGAGTCGGACGACTCCCTGGCGGCCTTCGAATCGTTCGTCGCCGTCAACTACATCACCCGCCAAGCCGGCGGGCGCTGACAGCCGTGGACGGGATGAACATCCTCTATTCGCGGCAGCCTTCGGCACGCGGTGTGATCCGCCCGGTGCTGCTCATCCACGGTGGAGCCGGGCCGCGCACCACCGAGCTGGCACTGCAGGCCGCCCAGGACTATCGACGCGGACTGCAGGATGCCCTCGACTCCGGCCGCAGCGCCCTGGTGGCCGGTCAGAGTGCATTGGACGCGGTGTGCGCGGCCGTCGTGGTCCTGGAGGACAACCCTCTCTTCAACGCCGGGCGGGGGGCGTCCTTGACCCGCGAGGGGACGGCCGAACTGGACGCCGCCGTCATGGACGGGGACGGTCGGGCCGGAGCCGTCGCCGTCAGCCGGTACGTGCGCAATCCGGTGCTCGCCGCCCGCGCGGTGCTCGAGCGCACCGACCACGTACTGCTCGTGAGTCCCACCGCGGAGCTCGCTGCCGGATGGGACCTGGCGACGGTCGAGCCGGACTACTTCGTCACGGCCCACCGACAGAAGCAGCTGGACGAGGTCCTGCAGCGGGAGATCGCGCCGTCGAAGTCCGGCACCGTGGGTGCCGTCGCGATCGACGCCTCCGGAGGTGTCGCGTGCGCGACCTCGACCGGCGGGATGGTCGCGCAGGCCGTCGGCCGCGTCGGCGACACCGCGCTCATCGGCGCGGGGTCCTTCGCGAGCTCGAAGTCGATCGCCGTCTCCTGCACCGGCGAGGGCGAGGCCTTCATCCAAGGCGTCGTCGGCCACGACATCGCCGCGCGGGTGCGCTACGGAGGGGCGACGTTGGAGGAGTCCACGCGCGCCACCTACGACGAGGAGCTGGCAGGCCGTGGCGCGACGGGCGGCACCATCGCGCTCACACCGCAGGGCGAAGCGCTGATCGCGCACAACAGCAACGCGATGTTCGCCGGTCACTGGGACGGCGACGGCGACCACAGCGCGGTCTACGCCTAGCCACGTCTGCATCGGCGTGAGCAGCGCCGGTCGGATCGGTCCGGCCGGCACTGCTCGCGGCACTCGCACTGTTTCTGAGGAGAGTCCAGTGGCATCGTTCGACACACGCTCGGCCGTGGTGACCGGGACGGCGCAGGGGATCGGACGAGCGATCGCGGACGCGCTGTCCGAGGCCGGAGCCCGCGTGCACCGGGTGGACCGCGAACAGGTCGACCTGGCAGACGCGTCCGCCGCGACCGACTACCTGCGCGGACTGGGTGACATCGACATCGTCGTGCACTCCGCAGGCGGGGTGTGCGGTCAGACCCACACCCCGATCGAGCAGGTCACCGACGAAGCCTGGGACGCCGTCGTCGACGCCAACCTGCGGACGGCGTTCAACGTGGTCCGAGCGGTGACACCGGGGATGAAACGGCGGTCCTTCGGGCGCATCGTCACGATCTCGTCCGGTGCCGGGCGCAGCGTCAGCCTGACGGGCGTGCAGGCCTACACGTCCGCGAAGGCGGGGCTCATCGGCCTGACGCGGCAGCTCGCCTGGGAACTGGGTCCCCACGGCATCACGGCCA
Organism: Allobranchiibius sp. GilTou73; assembly: GCF_021391335.1. GTDB lineage: Bacteria > Actinomycetota > Actinomycetes > Actinomycetales > Dermatophilaceae > Allobranchiibius > Allobranchiibius huperziae. The sequence goes on from NZ_CP090051.1 coordinate 2,321,309, forward strand.
ACTGCATCGCACCGGGCTTCGTGCTCTCCAACCCCACGACCCAGAAGCAGTGGGACAGCTACGGATCCGACGGGCAGACGGCGCTGCTCGAGCGCATCGCGACCCGCAGGACGGGGCGGGCAGAGGACATCGCCCGCGGCGTCCTCTTCTTCGCCGACCCCGACGCCGGATGGGTCAGCGGACAGACCCTGTCGATCGACGGCGGTCACTCGCTCTTCTGACCGACCTGGCCGCCGAGCGGGCATTCGTGGACCGCGACCTCATCACCTGACCCGAGGAGAACGAATGGACCTGCTCATCAACGGATGCCGACTCAACGTCGAGGATCTGGGGCCGAGGGACGCACCACTCGTCATCGCCCACCACGGCGGGGGAGGGATCGGCTCCCTCGCCGAACCCCGGGACACCTTCGGTCCGCTGGCCGATGAGTACCGCGTCATCGTCTTCGACGCACGCGGCTGCGGCGTCAGCGAGGCCGTGGCGCCGTACTCCCATGCGCAGTGGGCAGCCGATGTCGGCGCGCTGCGTCGGTGGGCCGGTGTCGAGAGGGTCACCGTCGCCGGCGGTTCGTACGGCGGCTTCATCGCTCTGGAGTACGCGCTGGCCTACCCCGAGCACGTCGAGGCCGTCATGCTGCGCGACACGTCCGCGGACGGATCGAACCTGAAGCTCGCCTTCGAGAACGCTCGCAACCAGGACCGCATCGAGATCGACTGGGACAACTTCAACCGGTACTGGAGCGGCCGCATCCGCGACGACGCCGACCTCAAGCAGTGCTGGAGCGAGATGATCGGGCTCTACGATCACGACTACGACCCGGCCCGGTCGGCCGAGGCGGTCGAGAACGGTTACTACCGGCACGAGGCCCACAACTGGTGCTTCCAGCACAACTGGGGCAGCTACGACCTCAAGGACCGCCTCCCCACCATCGAGGTCCCGGTGCTCGTCACCGTCGGCCGCTACGACTGGGTCACCCCCGTGAGCTCCTCCGAGACCATCGCCGCCCTGGTGCCGCACTCGGAGCTCGTGGTCTTCGAGGAATCGGGTCACTCCCCGCAGACCGAGGAACGCGCGCGCTTCCAGGGTGTCATGCGTGACTTCATGCACCGCCATGTCCCTGCCCGGCCCGTCCCTTCAGTGTTGAGCGCGGGGTGAGGGGCGACCGCGAGGTGCTCGAGGCGTGGCATGGCCCGGGGCTCGAGCACGACGGCGTCCAGTCCGAGGCGAGCCATCCCGAGACACCGTCAGCTCGAGGCCGTCGCCACCGCCGGTGACTGGACCAGGCAGCTCTCCGCCGGGCGCCGTGAATGTCGGCGCGGACATCGTCGTCCAAGCTACCGAGGACGTGGTGCACCTGAGCCACGGCTTCCACGACCTCGCGGCGAGCACCGAGACCCCGGCGAAGGAGGTGCTGCCCTTCATGGCCGCCTGACCTCCCGGCACGCGGCGCGGCCGGCCCCCCTCCGTCGGGATTCCGGCCGCGTCGTTCCATACCGGGCCGGACCACTGCGCATCACCGGGGACGACGGAGGTCGGCTCGAATCAGGTCGCTCGTCGACGAGCTGCGGTCAACTCCCGTCGAGGGGCCGCTTGACCGCCAGGACGGGGCAGTTCGCGTCCAGCAGCACCTGCTGCGAGGTGCTGCCCGCGATCAGCTTGCCCACGGGGGACCGGCGGCGGATGCCGATGACGATGAGGTCCGCATCGATGTCGGACGCGGCCTTGAGGATCTCGTCCGCGGGCGTCCTGGCCTGCGCGGGCTGACGCATCTCGTGGGTGAGGCCGAGCGACGTGAGCTTCTGATCGACGGCGTCCCAGTCCGCCGCCTCGGAGAAGCTCGGGTCGGCGTCGCTGCCACGGGTGCCGCAGTTGAGGACGACGATTCGCCCCTCACCGAGCTTGGCCATCATGACGGCGTGGTCGATGGCCGCCAGGCCTTCTGGGCTGGGGATGTATCCGACAACGATGTTCACGTGCGCTCCTTGATAACGAGTTGGAAGGGGTGTGGCGGGCCGGGACCCGAGCGGTCGACGCGTAGCGGCCGACGGCATCGTCGTCCCGGGTGGTCAGGTCGCCTCGTCGCGGGTGGCCTGGGCGAAGCTGCGCGGAGTGAAATGCCCCTCGCGCAGGGCGTGCTCGATCTGTTCCAGGGAGCGGCCGGTGAGCTCCGGCATCCTCACGAAGACGAAGATCCATGCCGCGACGTTGAAGAGGGCGTAGAGCCACATCGTCTGTCCGACGCCGACGGCGTCGATGATGGTGAGCACGGTGAGTGTGATGGCCAGGTTGGTCGTCCAGAGCACCGCCGCCTGCAGGCTCGATCCTGCGCCGCGCACCGCGAGCGGGTAGATCTCCGACTCGGTCAACCAGCCCATCAGCTGCAAGCCGCCGGCGTTGAAGAACATGAAGACGATCAGGCAGGTGATGATGAACGGGATGTCGTGCCGTCCGCTGTGACCGGTCACGAAGAGCAGGCCGAGCACGAAGAGTGCAGCCGCGGTGCCCGGCACCATGATGAGGGTGAGCCGTCGTCGGCCGACGCGGTCGATGATGTTGAGGCCGACCAGCATCATCACGAGGTAGGTGCTCGCCAGTCCGACGCTCACGCGTAGCGCGGTGCTGGTCGAGAATCCCGCATCCGTGAGGATGGTCGGCGCGTAGTAGATGATCATCTCGATGCCGCTCAGCTGCGTGAACATCGCGATGCCGCAGCCCACGATGACGGCGGGCCGCACCCATGCCTGCCGCAGCCCGGACCATCCGCGCTGACTGGCCTTGACATCGAGCTCCTCGGCCACGTTCTGGGTGATCTCGCCGATCTCCCCGTCCAGTGATGCACCTCGAGGTCGCATGAGCGACAACGACTTTCGGGCATCGTCCGCTCGGTCCTGCGCCACCAGCCAACGGGGACTCTCCGGCAGGCGCAGCACGGTGAGCAGCAGGATCGTCGCCGGCACGACGGCGAGTCCGATGGAGACGCGCCAGCTGAGGCTCTGTGTCGCGCCGACGATGGTCGAGACGAGGATGCCGGTGCCGATGCCGACCTGGAAGGTGAGCACCAGCTGGCCGCGGCGCGCGGGCGGGGCGAGTTCGGCGACGTACATCGGCACGGTCTGGGTGGCGCCGCCGACGGCGAAGCCCAGGATGACGCGCGAGACGCACAGCAGCGGCGCACTCGGGGACAGGGCGCACGCGAGAGCGCCGACGATGAAGATGCACGCCAGCATGAGGATGGTGCCGCGTCGGCCGCGCTGCTCCGAGAGTCGACTGCAGGCGAGTGCGCCGAGGACCGCTCCGAAGAGGATGCTGCCGGCGATCACCTGCTCGGAGCTGTGGCCGGTGTTGAAGTCCTTGCGGATCTGCAGCAGCGCGGCGGAGATGATGCCGGTGTCGTAGCCGTAGAGGAACGAGGAGATCGCCGATGCGACGGCCGCGAGCCACAGCGCCGGCGTGAAATGCCCACGCGCCTCTTCGCCGGTCGCGGTGTCCTGCTCGCTCACGGTCACGGTGCGTCCTCTATTCGTTTCGCGCGTCTCGCCAGGCTAGACCCGTGGGGCGCCCGAGGTGTGCATCCGCAGCCGCGTCCGCGGCGCGCTCACCGCGCGACGTACACCGTGTTGGCCGAGTGGCCACCGGTGAGGAAGTTCGCGAAGGTGACGACGTGCGCCTCCGAGGAGTCGAAGACCCCGTCCAGCAACGCGATGAAGTCATCGTCCGGCGGGTCGTCGGACCAGAGCGCGAAGACACCGTGCGGTTTCAGATGCCGCTTGAGCCGGCGCAACCCGTCGAGGCTGTAGAAGGCTGCGTGGTCGGGGTGCAACACGTGGCGGGGCGTGTGGTCGATGTCGAGCAGTACGGCGTCGAACCGGCGGCCGGCGGCGTCCGGGTCGAAGCCGTCGTCGGAGGCGGCCATGGCGAAGAAGTCCGCCAACACCAGCCGGGTCCGCGGGTCGTCCACGAGGTCGTCGGCTCCCGGCAGCAGCTTTCGTTCGTGCCAGTCGATGACCTCGGCCAACGCGTCGACGACGATCATCGAGCGCACTCGGGGATCTTCCAACGCGGCCCGTGCGGTGCAGCCGAGGCCGAGGCCGCCGACGACGACGTCCAGGTCGCTGCCCCGGGTCTGCGCGAGGCCGAGCCGGGCGAGCTCGATCTCCGCGACGGTGAACAGGCTCGACATGAGGAACTCCTCGTCGAGCTTCACCTCGTAGACGTCGACGTCGAGCGTGGGCTCCCGGCGGCGACGCAGGCTGATGGTGCCGCGTGGAGTCTCGCTGTAGGCGAGCTCCTGCAACCGTGCGCTCATCCGGGTCAACTCCCTCACCGCCGTCACCTGCCGCGGCGGACCTGCCACGCCGCCAACGTACCCGCCGGCCGGGGGAGTGCCGCAGGGCGCGATCGGTGGAGCGCTGCGGCGCCTCGGGGTTCAATCGAGGAACTGGTCGAGCAACGTCACCAGCGCATCCGGCTGATCGAGCGGGATGATGTGTCCGCACTTCGGGACCAGGGCGCCGCGCAGATCGTCCGCAATCGGTGTCAGTTGCCGGTGCAGGGCATCACCCACCGGCTGGGCGCCGATCGCGAGCGTGGGCACCCGCAGCCTGCCGCCCGCGACGGCGTCAGCGATCTGCGCGGCGGTCTGTGGCATCGCCCGGTAGATCTCGAAGGCGCAGCGCAGCGATTCGCGACCGGAGTACGAAGCGACGGACGCGTCACGCACCTCTGCCTCGATCCCGGATCCGTCGAACGTGCCTGTCCGGTAGAAGAAGTCGAGGTAGTCGTCCTCATGTCCTTCGAGCACCACCTCCGCAAGGCCCGGCACCTGATGGAAGCCGAACCACCACGGAGGCCCGGCGCGGAAGAAGTCCTCCGCTCCCGGAAGCACCCCTAGCGTCGACTCCATCAGGACGAGGCGGCGGACCCGATCCGGTTCACGCAGGGCCAGCAGGAACGCCGGTGGCACCCCCGCGTCGATCGCCACGATGTCCGTCGAGGTGGATCCGAGCCGATCGAGCAGCAGGCCCAGGTCGGTCGACAGACTGTCCGCGTCGTACCCGTCCGCCGCGCGGGTGCTGCCACCGGTCCCGCGGAGGTCGGGCGCGATCACTCGGCGCCGCTGGATCAGTCGGTCCGCCACGTGCGACCAGAGGAGCTTGGTGTGCGGGAAACCGTGGACGAGCAGGACGTCTGGGCCGACTCCGTCGACGAAGGTCTCCATGGTGATGTCGCCGGTGTCGACGCTCAGGGCGCTCTCGATCACTGCTCTGCCTCCCGGTCACCGATCGTCCCCGTCGAAGCTAGGCACCCGGAGGTCGTTTTGGGAAGGCGGTGCCCCGGATCAGCCGACGGTGATCTCTTCGACGTCGAGCTCGTGGTGGTCCGCGCACTCGACGACGACCCGCACGGGTTCTCCGCAGTCGGCGTGCCAGAACTGGCGGCCCATCGTGCCCGGGGCGTGCTTGACGCCCCACTGCCCGAGCGAGAGGACGGCGGGCATGAGATCGCGCCCGCTGTCGGTGAGCGTGTAACCGTGCCGGGTGCGCTGGCCCGGTTCCTGGTACGGCTCGCGCGCCAGGAGGCCGGCGATCACGAGAGCACGGAGGCGGGAGGCGACGACCGCTTCGGTCAGCCCGGTACGGCCAACGAAATCGTCGAACTTGAACGTCCCGAAGAGCGCCTCGCGCATCAACAGGATCGCGGACCGCGTACCCACGACCTGCATCGTGCGGTCGATGGGGCAGCGGTCACCCGGTGAGGTGCGGCTGCGGCGCCTCATGACGCCGGAAAGGGCGAAAGCCATGTCTCCATCCTAACCTGGCTTGTGATTTGCATAGTTAGGTGCCAGGCTCACGACGTGTCGCCTGCAACCCGAAACCACAAGCGGTCCACGTCGCCAAACGACGAGCAGGCTCCCAAGGATCGGCAAGGTCGGGTCCTCCTGGTGCTCTCGGCGGCGGCGTTCATGGCCAGTCTCGACCTGTTCATCGTGAACGTCGCCTTCGATTCGATCAGGCGTGACTTCCACGGCGCGTCGCTGTCGGATCTCAGCTGGATCCTGAACGGCTACGCCATCGCGTACGCGGCACTGTTGGTGCCGCTCGGTCGACTCGCCGACCGGTACGGCCGTAAGGAGGGCTTCCTCGCCGGGCTCGCCCTCTTCGCACTGGCGAGCGCTGCCTGCGCCCTCAGCCCCGGACTGTGGTGGCTGGTCGCCTTCCGCGTCCTGCAGGCGGCCGGTGCCGCGGCCCTCACGCCGACCAGCCTGTCGCTGCTCCTACGCGCCACCGCGCCGGACCGGAGGGCGCGCGCCGTACGCATCTGGGCGGCGACGGGCGCACTCGCTGCGGCCATCGGTCCGGTCGTCGGGGGCCTGCTGGTCCAGGCCGCGTGGCAGTGGGTGTTCGTCGTCAACGTGCCGATCGCGATCGTCGCGATCATCAGCGCGATCCGTTGGGTCCCGGACTCCCGCGACGCCACCGTCGAACGAACACCGGACCTGCTGGGCGCTGGTGTGCTCGCCGTCGCAATCGGCGCCCTGGCGCTCAGTGTCGTCAAGGGGCCGGACTGGGGCTGGTCGGACGCGCGCGACGTGGCCGGGTTCGTCGTCGCCGCAGTCGGAATCGCCTTCTTCGCGTACCGCACCACCCGGCACCCCGTGCCGGTGATCGAGCCGGCGATGCTGGCCGTGCGCACCTTCGCCTGGTCCAACATCGCCTCACTGGTCTTCAGCATCGCGTTCGGCGCAGGTCTGCTGTCGACCATCCTGTGGTTCCAGCAGGTGTGGGGCTACGGCCCGGTGCGATCCGGTCTCGCGATCGCGCCCGGACCGGCCACGGTCCAAGTGACCGCCTTGATCTCGAACCGACTGGCCCGGCGCGGCGTCCCAGCCGGCCTGATCGCCGCGCTCGGTTGTCTGATGCTCGCCGCCGGATACGTCTTCATCGCGTTCTCCGTGGGAGTGCATCCGCAGTGGGTGACGCAGATGCTGCCGGGGCAACTCCTGATCGGTGGCGGCGTCGGCTTCGCACTGCCGACGATCCTGTCCTCCGGCACGTCGGACCTGGCCCCGCAACGCACAGCCACCGGCAGCGCGGTGATCAACATGAACCGACAGATCGGCACCGTGCTCGGTGTCTCCATCCTGGTCGCGATCCTCGGCACCCCCATCGGCCTGACACAGGCACATCACGTGTTCCGTCTGGCCTGGCTGACCATCGCAGGAATAGGGGCGGCCGGGGCCGTCGTCTCCGTCGGCATCACGCCCTCGCGCAGAGCCGTTGCGACGCCTGCACTACCCGCCGCGGGGGACGCGGCGTGACCACCTTCGATCGGACCACCCGGGTGCATCCGTCACCGGCGCCCGGGATGAACGTTCCAGCGACGTCGTTCGTCGCGAACCTCGACGAGACCTGGTCCTCCCTGATCGGCGTGCACGGTGGGTACGTCGCGTCGCTGATGGTGCACGCGGCCGAGCTGGTCCTCCCGGACCGGGTGGTGCGCACGGTGAGCACCTCCTTCCTGCGCCCGGCCTCGGTGGGCCCGGCCGACGTGGCGCTCGAGATCCTGCGCGCCGGTCGTTCGTTCAGCACTCTGTCCGCTTCGGTCCAGCAGGCGGGTCGCACCGTCGCCGTCAGCCGCATCACCCTGCTCAACCCGGTCGACGGAGTGGGCTGGACGACGCCCACGGCGCACGACCGACCCGCTCCTATCGATCGCTGCCTCCCGTTCGAAACGCCGCCGTCCATCGCGCACTTCGGCCAGGCCGACTTCCGGATCGACCCTGCGACGGTCCCGACGGGCGACCCCGAAGTGGGTGAGGGTCGCATCGCCGGGCACATCCGGCCGATCGAGACACGCCCGATCGATGCGCGCTGGCTCGTCGCGATGGGGGACTGGTTCCCGCCGTCTCCGTTCCGTCGGCTCGCGCCGCCGGTCGGCGGGATCAGCATCGACTACACCGTGCACCTGCACCGCACCCTTCCCGCCGACCCCGACCTGTGGCTCGAGGGCGCGTTTACGACCGCGCAGAACGTCGGCGGCATCGCCCTCGAGCACGGCACGCTGGCGACACCCGATGGCGTGCCGGTCGCCGAGGCGTTCCACACCCGCTGGACGGGCTGAAGAGGGCTGACGCACCTCCTCGATGGTCGAACGCGATGAGGTCATGGATCGCGGGTCGAGGTGCTTGCAGCACAGTGTGGATAACCCCGAGAACGTCCACGCCACGCGAGGGGGATGTGGATAACCATGGCTCGAATCATCATCATCTGCAGTCATATTCGTCATCTTTGCCCTTGCGCGATACATCGAACAGGCGTATGATTCACAGTAGATGGCAGGGGGTGCCATCACCAGCGTAGGAGGGGCCATGGCGCAGTCGACGACCGACACCCATCGGCCCGCAGCGCCGGGCACCGGTGCCCGGTTGGTGGCCCCGTTGAACGAATTCACCAACGGCCTGGACGAGTGGCCGGGCGCCCTGTGGCAGCTGGACGAAGCGGCACTGGGTGACGTGGTCGGGGGCATGCTGCGGATCGCCACCCAGGCGGAGAACGTCGCCGCGCTGGCCACGACCGACGCCCTGCGCCGGGGCACCGTGGCGAATTCCACCGCCACGGGTGCTCCGGCGTGGGTGGCCCGGCAGGCTGCCGGCGTGGACCCGGTGGTGGTGCGCCGTGTCGGGGCGGTCGGGGTGGAGTGCGCCGACCCGCGCAACCAGGTGGTTGTTGACGCGTTGGCGACCGGGTCGGCGAGTGTGCCGGTCGCGGCGGTCGCGTTGCGGGAGGTGCCGCACGTCTTGCCGCAACTACCCAGCGCCGACCGCGATGAGCTGCTGGGCCGGTACCTCTCGCTGTCGGATCATGGGCCGCGCGCCCTGCGGGAGTTGACCACCCGGATCTTGGGGGAGTACGCCCCGCAGCGGTTGGTGCGGGATGAGGAGCGTCAGCAGGAATGCGAGTCGGTGTTCTGGGCTGACCTGCCCAGTGGGTTGACCCGGTTCGTCGCCGAACTGTCCGGTGGCGACGCCGCGGTGGTCAAACACGCCCTGCGCGCTCTGTCCGCGCCTGCACCACAGCCCTGCGCCACCGACACCGACGACCCGTGCGACGCACCAAATATCGGGCCGCTGCTGCAAACGGGGACCAGTGCGCCCGGGCGGGACACCCGCACCCCGGCCAAACGGCGCGCGGACGCCCTGGTGCGACTGATCGACACCGCCGCAGGCGTCCTCGACGGCACCAGCTCGCGGCCGGTCGGAGAATTCGGCGGCACCGCGAAGATCCTGGTCACCCTGGATTACGCAACGTTGTACGAGGGGCTTCGCGAAGCGGGCCGACTCAGCGAACACAGTTCAGACGACGGCGGATTCGCACCGACGTACCTGCCGGGTATCGGGCGTACCACCGACGGCGACTATCTCAACGCGGGCACTCTGCGACGGATGGCGTGCGATGCGGATCTGATCCCGGCTGTCTTGGGCACCGAGTCGGAACCGTTGGATGTCGGGCGCGCCAAACGCCTCTTCACCGGAGGACTCAGAACGGCCATCATCCACCGAGACCGGCACTGCACGTTCCCCGGCTGTGACCGGCCACCGGACTGGTGCGATGCACATCATGTGAGGCCCTGGTGGGCCGGCGGCGAAACGGACCTCGGCAACGCGGCACTGCTCTGCGCGCGACATCACACGATCGTGCACCGCGACCTGCTCACCGCCACCGTCACCGAGACCGGCGTCACCTGGGACCTCACTCCCGGACTGATGCCCACCCGGCCCGGCGGACGTGTCGGCACCGAACGAAGCACGGACCCACCGGTGCCGCCCAGAAGCTGACCTCAACCTCCGGCGGCGATACTTCGGCTGTGACTGCTGTGGATGCCTCCGCGCGGGCGGTGTTCCTACGTCGAGGCTTCTGGCTGGAGTACGTGACGCTGGCCTGGAACGTCGTCGGCATCGTGGTGCTCGCGGCTGCGGCGGTCGCCGCGAGATCGGTGGCTCTGGCGGGTTTCGGACTGGACTCGGTCATCGAGATCGGCGCATCGACCGTCGTGATCTGGGAGTTGGCCGGCAGCGGTGAAATGCGTCGGCGTTTCGCGCTGCGCCTCATCGGCGGTGCGTTCGGCGCGCTGGCGCTCTATCTCCTGGTGCAGTCCACCTGGGTGCTGGCCATCGGGTATCACCCACGCCACTCACCGCTGGGCATCGTGTGGACGGCCGTGACCGCGGCGGTCATGTTCGTCCTCGCAGCGGGCAAGGCCCGCACCGGCGCTGCTCTGGACAACCCTGTGTTGGCGACCGAGGGTCGCGTCACGTTCATCGACGGCCTGCTTGCGGCCGCCGTGCTTCTCGGATTGCTGCTCAATCTCCTGGCGGGGTGGTGGTGGGCGGATCCGGTGGCCGGATACGTCCTGGTCTACTACGCACTCAAAGAAGTCCGCGAGATCTTCGGCGGTGACTAGAAGACGGTCGGGCCTGGTGCGAGCACCATCAACGTCCGGATGAGCCAGGCGGTCGCGCGTCGGCAGCGCGGACGACGAGAAGGCGTCGCCCACGCTGCCATCGGTGACAGGAGCCCGGATCAGGCCATATCGCAGATGCCCTGCTGGACCGCCGCGTTCACGTGCACCAGTCCCTCGATCTTGGTCGGCAGCGCGGTCGTCGCGATCACGACGCTGCGCCCGTCCCGAGTGGTCAGGTTGCGGGTCTCGAATCCAGTGATGTCGCCACCGTGGCCCCATGCCTGCACCCCGCAGGACAGCGTGCGCTTGGCGAAGCCGAGCCCGTAGGACCATCCCTTCTCCGGTTCGAAGCCGGGTGCGGCGACGGTGGTCAGCAACTGCTGCTGCTGTGCGGGCGCGAGCAGCTTGCCGTCGAGCAGCGCGCGATTGAATGTGGACAGGTCACTCGGCGTGGAGATCAGCTGCCCTGCGGCCCACCCGAGGGACGGATCCAACTCGGTCACGTTGACAGGGTTCGCGCCCGGCTTGGCCCTGAAGTACGCCTGCGCGTGCCGTCCACGGATGGTCTGCACCCCCGTGTTCGGCCAGTACGTGTGGCGCAGCCCGAGGCGGTCGATGACCCGCTGGGTGATGACCTCCCCGATCGGACGACCGGTCACCCGTTGCACGATCAGTCCGGCCAGCACGTAGTTCGTGTTGCTGTAGGCCCAGCTGGTCCCCGGCTTGAACTCCGCTGGAGCGGTGAGTGCCGCGTCCAGCGCCTGGCGCGGTTCGAAATAGGTGTGCTGCACCGCGAGCAGGCCCTTGGACGCCACGAGGGTGTCGTAGTCGGGCAGGCCCGAGGTCTGCTGCAGCAGGTTGCGCACGGTGATGTGGCGCCCGTCGATTCCTTTCCCGCGTACGAGGCCCGGCAGGTAGGTCTCGATCGGCTTGTCCAGGCCGATCCGACCCTCTCCGACCAACTGCAGGACGGCCGTCGCCGTGAAGGTCTTGGTGTTGGACGCGATCCGCACCTCGCCGTCCGCGGGGACGGGCGTCCGGGTGTTCAGGTTGCCCACACCGGCCGTGTAGCTGCGCACCTTCCCGTCGGACTGCCGCACGAACGCCTCGACACCCGGGATGCCGTCCCTGGTGACCAGCGCGTCCAGGGAGCGCTGGAACGCCGCGTCCTTGGGTGCGGTGTTCCTGACGCCGCCTCCGGCGTGATGGTCGGCGGTCAGCCGGTCCAGGTTCGCGCTCGTCCGGTCCAGTTGATGGTTGACCGCATCGGCCTGTTCGTATGCGGCCTGAGCTCCGGGTGTGCTCGACACCGCCCAACCTCCCGCCAGTACGACGGCGGTGATTCCAGCGACAGCGGTCTTCCGGCTGCGCATCCAGCGGGGTGTGCGACGGGTGTCCTCCGTGGCAGGGTCGTGGGGCGTGGTCGGGTCGTGGTCGTCGGTCATGATCGCTCCTTGGTCGAATCGGTCGATGGCCACGACGTTTCCGCAGACCGCGCGACGGGCGCGATCCCGCGTACGGGTGTCTGGATGGTGCAGCAGGCTGTACTGCTTCCGGCGCGCACTCCTGGAACGATGAGGCTCTGCGAGGCGCCGCCCCGCACGTCACGGAGGGTGAGGACGTTGGACGCAGCGGACGGCCTCGGCAGCACACCGGGTGCAGAAGCACCCGGTGGGCAAGCGCTCCGCCGGAGCTCGACGAATCCGCTCCGGCTCGCGCCGACCTCGTTCCGGCAGCTGACGGGCGGACTGGGCAGCGCCCTGCTGGCGATGGTGCTGCTTGCGTCACTGGCCGCCAGTTGGATCCTCTGCGTGGTGGGGATCGGATTCCTGGTGCTGCCGACCTGCCTGCGCGCCGTACGGCCGCTGGCGGATCGCGAGCGCGTCCGTCTCACCCGGTGGGGCGACGTGATCGAGTCGCCCGCCGCGCCGGTGCCGGCTCCGCGAGACCACCTGGTCGATCCCACCGCTCGGCGCGAGCTGGCCTGGCTCGTCCTGCACGGCACGGTCGACGTGGCGCTCGGCATCATCGGACTGATGCTGCCTCTCGCGGCCATCGGCGCACTCGGCTTCCCACTCTGGCGCAATCTGATGGCAGGACAGTCGATCCCGCGACAGGACACCGCGGTGCATTGGGCGGTGGACGATCCGTCCCACGCGTGGGCGGTGACCGCACTGGGTGTCGCGCTCGTCGCGGCCGTGCTGCTGGTCACTCCGGCCCTCACGTGGCTGCAGGCCGTCGCCGGTCGGCTGCTGCTTCCGCCACCGGACGAGGGCGACATGTCCCTGCGCATCGCCGAGCTCACCGCGACCCGCGCGGCAGCGCTCGATGCGCACGCCATCGAGCTGCGCCGCATCGAGCGCGCGCTGCACGACGGCGCCCAGAACCGACTGGTCGCCGTCAACGTGCTGCTCGGCGGTGTCCGGCAGGCCGTCCTGCGCGACCCGGCGACGGCACTCGAGGCCGTCGACCGGGCGCAGACCGCGACCGAGGCCGCGTTGGCCGAGCTGAGATCGGTCGCGCGCGCCATCCTCCCGCCGGTGCTGACCGACCGCGGTCTGGGCGGAGCGCTCGACGGTCTCGCCGCAGCCAGCCCGATCCCGTGTCGTCTGGAGGTCGACCTTCGCACCCGGTGCGCTGCGGCGACCGAGGCGACGGCGTACTTCGCGGTGGCCGAGGCCCTCACGAACGCCGCACGGCACAGCGGAGCGAAAACGATCGTCGTCACAGTGCGAAGTGACAGTGAGCATCTACATGTTGCTATCCAGGATGACGGTTCCGGTGGCGCCAGCGATCGGAACGGGTCCGGTCTGCTGGGCATCCGGCGCCGCGCCGAAGCATTGGACGGCACCATGAGTGTCCGGAGTCCGCGCGGCGGGCCGACCCGACTGGAGGTGAATCTGCCGTGCGGATCGTGATCGCCGAGGACGACTCATTGCTGCGCGAAGGACTGGCGGCACTCCTTCGTGCGGAGTCCCTGGACGTCGTCGCGACCGCGCACGACGCACCGTCGTTCCTGGAAGCCGTCAAGATCCACCGCCCGGACGTCGCGCTGGTCGACGTGCGGATGCCGCCCACCCACACCGACGAGGGCATCGTCGCCGCCGTCGAGGCGCGGCGGCGCCAGCCCGGTCTCGGTGTCCTAGTGCTGTCGGCCTATGTGGAGCAGGCTTTCGCCACCGATCTGATGGTCGCGGGTGCCGCGGGTCTGGGCTATCTGCTGAAGGAACGCGTCGGGCGGGTGGAGAGCTTCCTCGACGCCCTGCACCGGGTCGCGGAGGGAGGCACGGCGATCGACCCCGAGGTGGTGGCGCAATTGCTCACCACGACGCGGCCGGACGCCGGCCTGGACCGGCTCACACCGCGGGAGACGGAGGTGTTGGCACTGATGGCCGAAGGATTGGGCAACGCCGCGATCGCCGACCGGCTCGTGGTGACCGAAGGGGCGGTCCACAAACACATCCGCAGCATCTTCGCCAAGCTGGACCTGGCACCCGCGGAGCAGACCGATCGTCGGGTCGCGGCCGTCCTGCGGCACCTGGACCACGAACGCCGCTCCGGTGCGGGGCTCGGATCCTGACGCGCTCTCTGGGCCCGCCGCCAGGCGCCGCAAGAGGGTCTGACGACCTCGACGGCATCAGACGCGAGCGAGCAGGGTAAGAAGCAGTCATGCGAATCTTCTTCACCGGTGGCAGCGGCAAGGCCGGCAAGCATGTCGCGCCGTATCTGGCCGCACAGGGCCACCAGGTCACCAACGCCGACCTCGTGCCCCTCGGACACGCGGGGGTCACCGATCTGCGGGTGGATCTCACGGACGCGGGGGAGACCTACTCAGCCCTCGCCGAGATACCGACCATGGACGACCTGGACCTAGCCGAGAAGCCCGGGTACGACGCGGTCGTGCACTTCGCGGCGATTCCGCGGATCCTGCTGAGGCCGGACGCCGCGACGTACGCGACGAATGTGCTGAGCACCTACAACGTGCTCGAGGCCGCGACCCGACTCGGCGTGCGCAAGATCGTCTTCGCGTCCTCCGAGACGACGTACGGGATCTGCTTCGCACAGGGCGAGCGGCGCCCGCTCTACGTGCCCGTCGACGAGGAGCACCCCACGGTGCCCGAGGACGCCTACGCCATGTCGAAGGTCGCCGGAGAGGTGACGGCACGCTCGTTCCAGGCACGCACCGGCACGGACATCTACGGGCTGCGGATCAACAACGTCATCGAGCCGCACGAGTACGCCGAGTTGTTCCCGCCGTTCCTTACCGACCCCTCGCTGCGGCGCCGGAACGTGTTCGCCTACATCGACACTCGCGATCTGGGGCAGATGGTGCAACGCTGCCTGGAGACCGACGGGCTGGGCTACGAGGTCTTCAACGTCGCCAACGCCGACATGTCGGTGGCCGCGACGACGCGAGAGATCCGGGAGCGCTTCTACGACGGGGTACGGGTGCATCGGGAGATGGGCCGCGACGAGACGTTCTACGCGATCGACAAGGCGCGGGATTTACTGGGCTACGACCCGCAGCACTCGTGGCGCGACGTGCTGCCCGACCCGGGCGCCGCGCACGACTGACGGGAAGATCGACGAGAGGACGCGTCGTGGAACTGCAGTTCATCACCTCGTTCGCGGTGATCACCCCGGACCCGCAACGCAGCCGGGAGTTGTACGTGGACGCGCTCGGCCTGCCGCTGGCCGCCGCGGGTGACGGTTACCTGCACAGTGAAACGATCGATGGATCCAAGTCCTTCGGTGTGTGGCCGCTCGAGCAGGCCGCGCGGGCCTGCTTCGGGGTGCCGGACTGGCCCGCGGGCCGGCCGGTGCCGCAGGCGAGCGTGGAGTTCGAGGTCGCGGACACCGACGGTGTACAGGTCGCGGCACAGGAATTGACGACGAAGGGCTTCACGCTGCTGCACGACGCTCGCACCGAGCCGTGGGGACAGACGGTCGCCCGTCTGCAGTCGAGCGAGGGCCTGATCGTCGGCATCTCCTACGCGCCGATGATGCACTCCTGAGACGGCGACCACTGAGCTGGTGTGGGCAGCCAGCTCAGTGGTGTCCCGTCAGATCGAACCAGGGTCAGGGCAGGCGTAGCTCGAAGATGGCGTTGCCCCAGTTGGCGTTCCCGTCACCGGTGTTGGGGATGTACTGGGTGGCCAACCAGACGCGGTTGGTCCCCGGGATGATCTCCCCGTTGGAGTAGTCGCCCCATCGGCCCGCACTGCCGAACTTCGCGGTGCCGGAGAACCCGTTGTCGGGTCCGGTGCCGGCGGCGGCGACCTGGATCGGCCCGAAGTCACGGCCGGCGCGCGCCGTCGTATACGCCGCGGACGGATACGTACCCGGTCCACCCAGTCCGAAGACCAGCGCCATGGCGCCGCTAGAGGTCATGTTCAGGTGGGGGTAGAGCAGGTACTCGCCGCTGGTGGACACGTACCCCTGGCGGGTCACGCGGGTGCCGCTTCCGACGCTCGCGCCGTTCACAGTCGGTTTGATGACGAACCACGCGACGCCCGATCGTGCCGCCGTGTCGCCGGCGACGGTGACACCGGTGTTCAGGGCTCCGACGAGTCGACCGTTGATGTACTGGGTCTCCTGCATGGCATCGAAGTCGGTCTGCAGGACGCCGGTGGTGGGAAGGCCTGCGTCGCAGGCTTTTCCGTTACAGAACCCTGGGGGTGTCTGCGCGTTCGGCGGAAAGCCGTACGCCTCCGACCCGATGACCCGCACGCTGAGGGACGGCATCCCGTGTCCAGTGGTCACCGAGGATTCGTTGGTGACGGCCCAGACGGCCAACCGGTTGTCGAAGGTGCTGTTGGGGTCGAGCGAGCTGAGCATGAACTCGGCCGGTGCGTCCGCGACCGTGTTGGCCGGCTGGACGTGGTACCCGGGGGCACCGCCGGCGGCCAGGTTCTGGAAGTTGACGGTGTTGACGGTGGCGCGGCCGGCGACCAGCTGCGACTTGGACAGCACGTACAGCTGCGCGCCGTTGAATGCCTGTTCGTTGGAGGTGAACTCGTTGGTGGACAGGTACACGTTCGACCGGCTGACGCCCATGATCGGGTAGTCCGCGAGACACGGGCATCCCGCGTGGTCGAGGTCGGTCGTGGAGACCCGGTAGATGTGCCACGCACCCGCCGGGTTGGCGGTGCTGCTCACGGCGAGGTCGACATGCGACTCGGTGACGGCAGAGCCGTCACTGGTCAGCCCGTACTCCAGCATCGTCGCGAACCAGGTGCGGCTGGGCGCGTCGTAGTAGACCCGCGTGTCCGTGAGGTTGGCCGTGGCGGGTTCGTCGAAGAAGGTGTTCAGGAAGAACGGCGCCGTCACCGTGCTGCCGTCGGCGCGGTAGATCGCACCGGCCACGTTGACGAAATTGGCCACATATCCGTTGCCGGCGCCCAGGCCCTCGTCCGGCGGCTCCACGTCGTACCCGGCGACCGCCTTGCTCTGGATCGCGTCGACTCCGTCGAACTCGACGGTCGGCGAGAGGGCGCCCTGGAGCTGTTGCCGGGCGTGTCCGACGGTACGCGGCGTGGTCCGCGGCGCGGTGGCCCGCTGTTCAGTCGACAGGGACGGACGATGCGGCCGCAGCAGGGGCGCGACGCGGACCTTCGCGGCCTGGCCCTTCGCCGCGGCACGGAGTCGGCCGGGCGTGGTCGTCGCGACCAGCCGCACAGCACTTCGTACGGCGGCGTGCGCTGTGGCGGACGGTCGGGCCGCCGGTGCGGCACTCGCGCCGCCCCAGACCCCACCGGAGGCGAACAGCAGCAGGACGCATGAGATGAATACGGTCAGTCGCCAGGCACGGCGTGGCGACCCCTCGCTGAGATTTTTCATGGGCTCTTCCCTGGGCAGGACGAATATGTGACGTGAGCCCGGGGTCAGCACCCCTGGCGAGACTGCCGGTTGGCGAGACAGCGCCTCGAGGTCGTCTGTTCGGGCCGGCACGAACAGACGAACGTCCCTCTTCTACTCCCGCTTCTCGCAGCCCGTCAATGGCGATCCGAGGAATCCGTGACGCAGGTGGCGGGACCGTGCGACGGGCGAGGACCAGACCGACGGAGCTGTCCTTCCCGCGTGCCGGACCGACCCGGCGAGGACTCCCCGTCCGTTCGACCAGGGCTACGGTCGATCGACGGTCCGGCAGGCGTCGGCCGCGATCACACGACCCAAAGGAGCAACAGATGCCCACATCGAAGGACACGGACAAGGTCGCCGTCATCACCGGGGCATCCTCGGGCATCGGCGCCTCGACGGCCCGAGCGCTGGCCGCCGCGGGCTACACGGTGGCCCTGATCGCGCGCCGGGCCGAACGCATCGAGGCGCTCGCGGGGGAGCTGGACAACGGCAGTATCGCGATCGCGGCCGATGTCACCGACCGGGACACGCTGGTGGCGGCCGCCGGGCGCGTCGAGAAGGAGCTCGGTCGCGTCGATGTCCTGCTCAACAACGCCGGCGTGATGCTGCTCGGACCGTTCGACGCCGAGCGCAGGGACGATTACAAGCAGATGCTCGATGTCAATCTGCTCGGCGCGATCACCGCCACCGAGGTGTTCCTGCCCCTGCTGCGAGCCGGCGGTGGAGGCGACCTGGTGAACCTCTCGTCGGTCGCCGGACGCACGGCCCGACCGGGCAACGGTGTGTACGCCGCCACCAAGTGGGGTCTGAACGGCTGGTCCGAGGCGCTGCGCCAGGAGCTGCAGCCGGACGTGCGGGTGATCGTCATCGAGCCCGGTGCAGTCGCGACCGAACTGACGGACCACATCACGCACGAGGAGACCAAGCGCGGCGCCGAGAAGATGTACGAGCAGATGGCGATCACGCCGGAGGACATCGCGGAGATCATCGCTTTCGCCGTCACCCGCCCGAAGTCCGTGAGCTTGAACGAGATCCTCGTACGACCCACCGTGCAGCCCTAGTATTCGAAGGTGCCGCCGGCACATGCCCTTCGGCCACCCGAGATCCGCCCTACGGAAGGTGCTCCATGCCGTTCTTCGACGCAGACGATTGGGCCGGGAAGATCAGCAGCAGCGGATGGCGCGCCGGGGCGGGCGGGACCGCCGACGTCCGCGAGCCGGCGACCGGGGAGGTCATCGGGAGTGTGGGCGTCGCCACCGCTCGGGACGTCGACGACGCCGTGACGGCAGCGACGAAGGCGCAGAAGGAGTGGGCCGCGCTGCCGTACGACCAGCGCGCTGCCGCGCTGCGGCGCGCGGCCACACTGATCGAGGAGCACGCCGGTGAGTTGTCCGACTGGCTTGTGCGAGAGGCTGGTTCGGGCAAGGGCAAAGCCGGCTTCGAGGCCTCCTTGGTGGCTGCGGAGTACTGGACCGGTGCGGCGACCGTCGAGGCGCCGTACGGGCAGCTGCTGCGCACCAGGGCCCCACGCCTGTCGATGGCGCGGCGGGTGCCGGCCGGCGTCGTCGGCGTCATCTCGCCGTTCAACTTCCCGCAGATCCTGTCCAGCAGGTCCGTGGCGCCCGCGCTGGCGACCGGCAACGCGGTGATCCTCAAACCCGACCCGCGCACCGCCGTCTCCGGCGGTCTCTTCCTGGCCGCCATCCTCGCCGAAGCCGGTCTGCCCGACGGCCTCGTGCATGTCCTGCCGGGTGCCGCGGACGTCGGCACCGCCCTGGTGGAGCACCCCGGCGTGCGGATCATCTCGTTCACCGGTTCGACCGCTGCGGGACGCAAGGTCGGCGAGGCGGCCGGCCGGCTGCTCAAGCGGGCACACCTGGAGCTGGGCGGCAACAACGCCCTGATCGTGATGGACGACGTGGACGTGCCCGCCGCCGTCGCGGCCGGCGCGTGGGGGTCGTTCCTGCACCAGGGACAGATCTGCATGACCACCGGTCGCCACATCGTGCACGAGGCGATCTACGACGAGTACGTGGAACGGCTCGCCCACAGCGCAGCCGGTATTCAGGTGGCCGACCCGGCCGCCACGGATGCCCCGCTCGGCCCGATCATCGACGTGCGCCAGCGCGACCACGTGCACGACCTGGTCACCCGATCCACGCAGGCCGGCGCGCGACTGGTGGAGGGCGGTACCTATGAGGACCTCTTCTACCGTCCGACGGTGATCGCCGACTGCTCGGTGGACCATCCGGCGTTCAACGAGGAGGTCTTCGGCCCGGTCGCGCCGGTGGCAAAGTTCTCCAGCGTCGAGGAGGCGGTGGAGCTGGCGAGCCGCACGGAGTACGGCCTGTCGCTCGGCATCCTCACGCAGGACGTCATGCGCGGCCTTGCCCTCGCCGACCGGGTGCCGACCGGGATCGTGCACATCAACGACCAGACGGTCGACGACGAGGCCGTGGCGCCGTTCGGCGGGACGGCGGCGTCGGGCACGGGTGCGCGCTTCGGCGGGGTGGAGGCCAACATCGAGGCGTTCACCGAAACGCAGTGGGTGACGATGCAGAGCCGGATCCCGCAGTACCCGTTCTGACGGCGGGTGCCCCGCCGGGCGCGTCGACTCCGCCGGCGCGGCGCCGATCCGTGCGAAAGCGGTAGCGTCAGCGCACCACGCGCGCGGTGAGGGGACACGATGACGGCGACCAGCGATACCCGGCCGATGATGCCTGCGGCGTTCATCGGTCACGGAAACCCGATGAACGCGCTCGAGCTCAACCGCTACACCCAGGCGTGGCGTGCCTTCGGCGCGGCCGTGCCCCGGCCGCGGGCGATCCTGGTCGTCTCCGCGCACTGGTACATCAACGCCACCGCTGTCACCGCGATGCTGCGCCCGCGCACCATCCACGACTTCTACGGCTTCCCGCAGGAGCTCTTCGACGTGGAGTACCCGGCGCCAGGGCTGCCGGAGCTCTCCGACCAGGTCGCGGAGGTCGCGAAGCCGATGTGGGTCGGCTGCGACGTCGACAGCTGGGGCATCGACCACGGCACCTGGTCGGTGCTGGTGCATGCGTTCCCCGACGCCAGCATCCCGGTGGTGCAGTTGTCGATCAACGCCGACAAGGGGATCGACTACCACCTGGAGCTCGGACAGAAGCTCGCGTCGCTACGGCGTGAGGGCGTGCTCGTGGTCGGCAGCGGCAACATCGTGCACAACCTCGGCGCGGTCGACTTCTCCCGCCCCGACAGCGCGTACGACTGGGCCACCCGCTTCGACGTACGCGCCCGCGAGATCCTGCTGGACCGCCCGATCGACGTCACCAGGCTGGACGCCGACCGGGACTACCGACTGGCCGTCCCCACCCCCGACCACTTCCTTCCCCTGCTCTACTTCGCCGGCCTGGCCGCCGACAGCGGCCAGCAGGTCAGCTCTCTGGTCGAGGGGCACGCCGCTGGATCGATCAGCATGGCCAGTTACACGATCGGGATCGACTGCCCGTCGTTCGGCGGCAGCGACGAGCGACCGGCCGCCGCCCTGCCCACCAGCATCCCGGCCGACGAGACCAACCTCTGAGTCGTTCGACTTCACGGCGGGTGTCCGTGCCGCGCGGCGATCCTGGCGTCAGGCTCCCGGGTCGCTGACGGCGGCGTTGAGGGCGGTCGCGAAAAAGATCCACGCGGCGTACGGCACCAGGATCGCAGCGGACTCCGGATCGGTCCGGCGCAACGACCACAGCTCGGCGGCCACGAGCGCATCCAGGGTGGCGATCACCGCCAGGGAGGCCCGCTTGTCCTGGACACCGAAGAAGACCACCGGCCACGCGCCGTTCGCCGTGAGCTGGGCCAGGTGCAGCAGGCGGGTCGTGCGAGAGACGCGCGGGTACATCCGCCATCCGGCCGCACCGATCGTGGCGTAGAGCACCGACCAGGCCGGGCCGAACGCCTGCGCCGGCGGAGCCCAGGACGGTTTGTCCAGCCGTGCGTAGGTCGTGGGCGCCTCACGGGATCCGAGTCCGCCGATCACGGCGGCGGCGACGGGAGGTGCGGCGGCGAAGAGCACTCGTCGAAGGTCCATGCCCCGATTGTCGCGCGCGCGTCCGGGGCGGCGGTGTCGCGGCGATGAGGAAGGGGCACAGTGGCCGCATGACGGTGCAGGCGGTGAACGCGACGGCCCCGGCCCTGACCGGGCTGCAGATGATGAGTCAGGACTGGTGCGACCTGACGTTCCTGCACTGGCGCGTCGAACCCTCGGTCGTCCAGCCACTGCTGCCGCCTGGAACGCGCCCGGACGTGCACGACGGCACCAGCTGGGTGGGACTCATTCCGTTCCGGATGGTCGATGCGGGCGTCGGGCGAGGTGGCGCGGTGCCGTGGCTCGGGACGTTCGCGGAGACGAACGTGCGCCTCTACTCGGTCGATGCGCAGGGGCGACGGGGCATCGTCTTCCGCACCCTGGAGGCGTCCCGACTGGCTGTCGTCCTCGGGGCCCGGGCTGCGTTCGCGCTGCCCTACACGTGGGCGCGGATGCGCGTCGCCGAGACCGGGGGAGTGATCACCTACACCTCGCAACGGCGGTGGCCGGCGCCGCGCAGCGCGGTCACGACCGTCGTCGTACGCCCTGGAGACGCGTTGACCGAGCCCGACCCGTTGGCCGAGTTCCTCACTGCTCGCTGGGGATTGCACACCAGAGCGTTCGGCCGGACCCTCTATGTCCCGAACGAGCACCGGACGTGGCCGCTGCGCAACGCCGAGCTGCTGCACCTGCAGGACTCGCTGGTCGCCCACTGCGGTCTGCCCGGGGTCAGCACCCGAGCGCCGGACTCGGTGCTCTTCTCCCGAGGGGTACGCACGCAGTTCGCGCTCCCGTACGACGCCCGCCGCGCTCTTCCGCTCCCGTCGACCCGCCCGTCGCCGGGACCGACTACGTGATGATGGTGCGGTGGCACGACGACGGACGGGTGCGCTGCTGGTCGCGGCCGGGCTGGTGCTGACCGGGTGTGGCGCCGCGGCGTCGGACACGACGGGCACGACGGGCACGACCGGCTCGGCGCACACAGCCGCGTCGAGCGGTGGCACGCCGGCGCGGAATACCACAACTGCCAAGGCTTTTCCGGCGGCAGGTGTCTTCGACTACCAGATCGGCGGCTCCTACCCGCCTGCTTCCGGTGTGCGCATCGTCGACCGGGACCGCACCTCAGCGCCGGCGCCGGGTCGCTACAACGTCTGCTACGTCAACGCCTACCAGGCGCAGCCCGGTGATCTGGCGTGGTGGCAGCACACACACCCGAACCTGCTGCTGCGCGACGCCAGCGGCCGGCTGATCATCGACCGCGACTGGAACGAAGCGCTGCTGGACATCGCCACGCCCGCCAAGCGCCTGGCGATCGCGGCCGTTGTCGGTGGCTGGTTCGCCGGGTGCGCGCACAGCGGGTACGACGCCGTCGAACCGGACAACCTCGATTCCTACACCCGCTCGCAGGGGAACCTCACGCAGGCCGACGCCGTCGCGTTCGCTGCACTGCTCGCGGGCATCGCCCACCGGGACACGCTGCTCATCGGACAGAAGAACGCCGCCGAGCTGGCGACCCGGCTGCGCGGATCGGGATATGACTTCGCGGTCGCCGAGGAGTGTCAGGAGTACGACGAGTGCGACGCCTATACGAGCGCGTACGGCACGAAGGTCATCGAGATCGAATACTCGGCAGATCAATTCGCGCAGGCCTGCGCGGCGCGTCGCGGGCGGGTGTCGCTGCTCCTGCGGGACCGCGACGTGGTGGCGAAGGGACAGTCCGGTTACGTCAGCCGGACCTGCCGACATGGCACATCAACGGGCGCCGGTGCAGGACCCCGTGCGGTCCGCGCGGTGACGATTGCGCAATGCGTAACACTTGCGTTATGTAACTGATCGGGTACATTCGATGTCATGGACGCGATGCTGGCAGCGATCGGGGACCCCGGACGTCGGGTGATCTTGGATTCGCTGCGCGATCAGGATCTGACGGCCGGTGAGATCGCCGACCTGCTGCCGGTGGCCCGACCAGGAGTGTCACGGCACCTACGTGTGCTGCGGGAGGCGGGCCTGGTCGACGTCCACGCCGAGGGGCAACGCCGGATCTACTCGCTGCGCCCGCAGGGCCTCACCGAGCTGGACGGCTGGCTGGCGCCGTACCGCGACCTGTGGAGCCGGCGACTGGATGCCCTGCACACCGAGGTCGCCCGCGGGCGATCGCACCGAGAGGACAGGACATGATCCGGACCGAGCAGCACACCTACGTGACGCAGGTCGACGGCCGCGGAGTCGTCCACGTCGACGACCTCTACGCAACGGACCCGCAGGACCTGTGGGAGGCCGTCACCGACCCGGCGCGTCTGGCGCGGTGGCTCGTCACCGTGACGGGCGACCTGCGGGTGGGCGGTGAGATCACCACCGCCTTCACCAGCGGGGCCCAGGATCCGGCGCGGATCACTGCCTGTGAGCCACCGCGCCGGCTGGTCGTCGAGTTCGCGAAGGGCGACGACGAGGCCACCACCATCGAGGCGACGCTGACGCCCGAGGCCGGCGGCACCCGCCTCGTCGTCGAGGAGGGCGGTTTCGATCTGGACCGGGCGCCCTTCCACGAAGCGGGCTGGGGCGTGCATCTCGACGACCTCGCGGCGCACCTGCGCGGCGAGGAGTGCGAGCCGTGGAAACCGCGCTGGGAGGCGCGGCTGCAGCGGGCCCAGCTGTAGCGACCCGGCAGGGTCTCAGTCGCGGTTGCGGGCGCGGATCTGGCGCGCGGGGGAGCTGTCGTCCAGTTCCGCGACGTCATCGCGTGACATCACGAAGCCGGAGAACGACTTGTAGCCCAGGGCCTTCTCGCTGAACGAGGGGTCCATCCGCTTCATCTGGCTCTTCACCGCCGAGCTGTGCAGCCACTCGTCGTCGTTCTTCTCGTGGCCGAGGCGCAGCGCACGCTCCAGCAGGCGCGTCGCGGCGATCTGCGGGTCGTCCTCGTCCTTCTTGGTCTGCTTACGCGTCGCCCGCTTGCGTTTGGTCGGGGCCGGCTCGGTCCCCGCTTCGGGACTCTCGTCGGCGACCACGTCGTTCGTCGCGGGTGCCTCCGGCTCGGGCTCCGGCGCGGGGATCGGCTCGACGCCGGGCAGCGCGTCGTACGTGACGAGTTCGTCGCAGGCCGCCGCGAGCGAGCGGCTCGTCGATCCGGCGACGCCCACGCCCACGACGTACCGGCCGAGCCGCTTGCACCGCTGGGCGAGCGCGATGTAGTCCGAATCGCCAGCCACGAGAACGACGTGCGTGAGGTCGGGCAGCCGGAACATGTCCTCGACCGCGTCGACCGCGAGGCGGATGTCCGCGCCGTTCTTGCCGTACGCCGCGGCGGGGAAGAGCTGCACGAGGTCGACGGCGCGCCCGACGAGCTGGCCGCGGTAGTCGGCGTTCACGTCGGCCGACCAGTCGGCGTACGCCCGGGTCAGCACGAGCGTGCCGAACGACGACGCGAAGTCGATGATCGCGCCGACGTCGACCGTGGCCTGGGCCAGCTTGTCCATGATCTCGGTGTCGGTCGCTCGGTCGGCGGTGCGCACCTTGTCCTTGGAGAAGCGCTGCCGTCCGTGCACCTGGTCGTACCGGGAGATGACGATGTTGTCGAAGTCGAGATAGACAGCGACACGGGTGTCACCTTGTTCCGGCATGGGGCTCCCTCGGGCGTGCGGTCGTGGACTCCGGCCAGTCTGCCCCATCGGCCACGATCACTCCCAGACGCTCACACCTGGTAGACGTCGCCCAGATGGACCGGTTGCAGATGCCGCGAGGTGATGATGTGCACGATCTGGTCGTAGACCTTGAGCACGGGGTCGTGGTTGGCGTGCCCGATGACCAGGTGACCGGCCTTGAGCGACTCCTCGGCGTGCACCACGATCCGCTTCGGGTTCAACACGGTGGAGTCGGCCAGGCTGCCGAACCACATGGTGACCGCGGGGTAGCCGAGATCGGCGAGCTGCGCGTCGACGCGCGCGTTGCGATAGCCGAACGGCGGTCGCAGGAAGGGGCGACCGAGCACGCCGTACGTGTTCTTCAGGAAGGTCTCGTTGCGCCGTACCTGATCGGTGAGTTCCGCGCTGCTCAGGCTCAGCAGACTCGGATGGGACCAGGTGTGGTTGGCCATGAAGATCTGGCCCTCCTCGAGCAGCGGCCGCAGCGCCGACGCCGATTCGGTCCAGCTGGGATTGACCCCGTTGCAGAAGAACGTCAGGCGCAGGCCGGTGTCCTTCGCCAACTTCGCGTATCCGGCCACGACGCGCGGGTCGGTGCCGTCGTCGACGGTCAGGGCGACGTTGTTACCGGTGCCGGGCAGCATGTAGAGCGTGCCGCGGGGGACGGGTGCCTTCACGATGCCGTGCGGGGCGTGGAACACCCGGGTGCTGGCAGGGGCCTTGGTGGCCGTGCTGTTCGGGGACGAGTGTGGCGCGGTGGCCGTGGCGGACCGCTTGGCGCTGCTGCAGCCGGCCAGGGCGGCGGCGACTCCCGCGGCCAGCGCGGTGAGGAGGGATCGACGTTCCATGTGCTCCTTTATGCCAGAGGCGTCTGGGAGGACGCCGCAGGTCAGGTGAGTTCATGGCGTACGAGGGCCGCCGCGAACCGCGCGAGGTCGTCGTCGTGGACCAGGGCGGCCAGCTGACCGACGTCGGTCGGGAGCCCCGCATCGCGTGCGCCGTCGACGGCTCGCTGATCGAAGAACGGCCGCACCGACGGCCAGACCTGCTGCACCTCGCGGCAGAAGATGGCGGCACCGGTCGGGCCGATGCGGGGGAACTGTGCAATGCGTTCCTGGATACCGTCCGCGTCGCCCTGGGCGTCGTCGCGCACCCTGCGCAGGTCCCCGCCCCACGCGGCGCGCAGGTGTTCTGCGGACTCCTGCAGAGCGGTGGCGGTGCTCTCGTCGTAGCGGCGGTAGTGGCCGCGGCCGAGCGCGTCGACACGCTGCTGCCACGTCGAGCCCAGCAGGTGTTCCGGGGTGCGCCAGCCGGCCGCGAAGAGTTCACGCGCCGCGGCGACAGCGACCCCGGCGGAGATGGGCACGGAGAACAACGTCACGAGAGTGAGCAGCTGGTAGAGCGGGGCAGGCTTGTCCCGCAACATGATGCCGGCCTCGTCGGCGTACGTGCGGCCGTGGTGCTCCAGCAGGTCGCGGACCCGCTCGCGCTGCGTCGGGCTCATAGGTCAGTGGTCGCGCAGAGCCTCGATGAGCTCGTCCTTGGACATCCTCGATCTGCCCTCGACGCCGATCTCCCGGGCGCGCTGCAACAGGTCGTGCTCGGTCCACTCGTCGTACGACGGGTGCGAGCCGCCCTTGCTGCCCACGCTCGATCGCGAGGTGTTGGCAGCGGCGTTCGCGATGCGCGCCGACTTCTCCTTGCTGTTGCCCTCGTCGCGCAGCTTCTCGTAGAGGTCGTCGTCCTTGACGGACGGCCCCGGGCCCTTGCGTGGTGACATCACAGGCGCTCCCATCCAGCGGTCGGTCCGTTTCCACGCTAGCGCGGTTATTCGCCTGCACACGGCTCGTTCCCCGCATCCGCAGACCCCCGTGGGGAGGTTCCCGGACACCCGATCGTTGGTGCAGGATGAAGGACGACCTCGAACGAAGGAGCACGTCATGAGCTTCATGGACAAGGCGAAGGAAGCCCTGGACAAGGCCACCAAGGCCGCCGAGGAGAACATCGAGAAGGCCAAGAAGGCCGCCGCCGAGAATCCGGACAAGATCCGCGGTGGCATCGACAAGGTCGGCGGGGCGGTCAACAACGCGACCAAGGGCAAGTACGCCGACAAGATCAAGACCGCCAGCGACAAGGCCGAGGAGACCATCCAGAAGCAGGCGGGCGGCACGACGGCCGGGACCACGTCGACGTTCGACTCCGCACCGCAGAAGGATCCCGAGGCGCCGTTCAATCCAGCGGCGAGCCCGCTGGACGACCCGCCGTCCACCGGGAACCCGCAGACGCCCGGGTCCGGCGGCATCTGAGCCGGATCGACAGACACGACAGGCCCTCCCACCGCATCGGTGGGAGGGCCTGTTCGCGTGCGATCAGGGTTACTTGGAGCCCTGAGCCTCTTCAGCGAGCGGCTGCCACTTCTCCCAGTTGGCGAGGCGCGACTCGTAGTCCGCCTTGGCGATCCGGATCGGGCCGCTGCCGAAGAATACCCGGAGGGGCGGCTCGTCGGCGTCGACCAGCTTCAGCACGGCGGCCGCGCTGGCCGCGGGGTCGCCGGGCTCGGCGTTGCGCGTCTGACGCTGCTCCATGACCTTCGTGCGGGTTTCGTCGTACGCGCTCAGCTCGGCAGAGTGCTTCGACGACGGACCGGCCCAGTCGGTGGAGAATCCGCCCGGCTCGATGAGTGTCACGTGGATGCCGAAGTCGGCGACCTCCTGGGCCAGGGCCTGGCTGATGCCCTCGAGGGCCCACTTGGACGCGTGGTAGGCGCCGACGATCGGGAACGCGCTGATGCCGCCGATCGAGGAGACCTGCAGGATGTGCCCGGACTTCTGCTCGCGCAGGTAGGGCAATGCCGCCTGGGTCACCCAGACCGCGCCGAACAGGTTGGTCTCGAGCTGGTCGCGCAGGTCCTGCTCGCTGAGCTCCTCAACCATCCCGAAGTGCCCGTAACCGGCGTTGTTGACCACGACGTCGAGACGGCCGAAGTTGTCGTGCGCGGCTTTCACCGCCGCGAAGTCGGCGTCGCGGTCGTTGACGTTCAGTTGCAGCGGCAGGATCGCGTCGCCGTACTTCTGCACGAGGTCGTCGAGGGTGTCGGTCTTGCGCGCCGTGGCGGCGACCTTGTCCCCCCGCTCGAGCGCGGCGATCGCCCACTCGCGGCCGAAGCCCTTGGACGCGCCGGTGATGAACCAAACCTTGGGAGCCACATGTCCTCCTCGGACTGTTGTGAGACGTCGGTTACATCGTTCAACTAGGGACTGCGCGATTCATTCCCGGCGCGGCGATCGACCTACGTTGTGGGACGGATCTAAGCCGGAGCCTGTGACGACTCTCGACGTTCCACCGGCTTGCCGCTGAGCTCGACCAAGCGCTCGAGGTGTTCGGCCGGGAAGCCGGTCTGGCGATCCTTGCCCGACATCCGCACATGGATGGTCGGGTCCCACCTGCCGGGTTCGATGAGCGCTTCGACCTTGGACCACGGCGTCGCGCGGAAGGTGTCGCGTCTGGTGATTCCGTCGCGGTCTGCATTCAGCGGCCGGAAGTGGATCCACGCGAAGACGCACAGGTAGACGGGGGTGAAGAATCTGAGAGGGGAATCCCACCTGAAGTCCGAGATGACGTCCACGACCGAACCCACCACGAAGACGACGTACACCGCGCCGACTGCGATCCACACCCACGGACGCGGTCGGCGCGGGACCACTGTCAACCTGTCCTTCTCCAGGGCAGGGTGATTCCGCGCCGACCACATGTCGGATCAGCCGACGAGGTGCTGGATCGCGAGCTGCTGCAGCTTCACGAATCCGTAGTCGCGCCGGCCCGCTTCGTCGGGATCGAAGCCGTCGTCGCCGGCCAGGAACTGCTCGAGGGTCTCGTCAGCCGCGAGGGTCGGCACCCGCAGATTCGACACACCGGCGTACTCCATGGCCTCCTGCACTTGGGGATCCGCACGGAACGCCTTCGCCTTCTCCGCCAGCATCAGGTAGGTCTGCATGCAGGCCTTCGCCGACTCCCACACGCCGAGCAGGTGCTCGGTGCGGGACGGCTTGTAGTCGAAGTGGCGCGGACCGTCGTAGCGGGGCGCGTCCGGCTGGCCCGGGAAGCCGTTCTCCAGCAGGTCGACCGTGAAGAACGCCGAGGTGAGGTCGCCGTGACCGAAGACCAGGTCCTGGTCGTACTTCAGGCCACGCTGACCGTTGAGGTCGATGTGGAAGAGCTTGCCGCTCCAGAGCGCCTGGGCGAGCTGGTGGGTGTAGTTCAGGTTGGCCATCTGCTCGTGCCCGGTCTCGGGGTTCACGCCCACGATGTCGCCGTGCTCGAGCTGGGCGATGAAGGCCAGCGC
The DNA here is from genome assembly GCF_021391335.1 of Allobranchiibius sp. GilTou73. Lineage (GTDB taxonomy): Bacteria > Actinomycetota > Actinomycetes > Actinomycetales > Dermatophilaceae > Allobranchiibius > Allobranchiibius huperziae. Next base: position 2,350,677 of record NZ_CP090051.1, read on the forward strand.
GTGACCGACGGTCGGCAGGAAGATGTCGCCGCGGGGCTCGTTCGGGTTGGGCTCCAACCCGATTCGAAGGTCGTAGCCCTTGGACTTGATGTAGCCCGCGACGGTGTCCAGGCCCTCCTTGTACCGCTCGAACGCGCCGTACAGGTCTTTCGACCCGTCGTACTCCGCGCCCTCGCGGCCGCCCCACATCACGAAGGTGCTCGCGCCCATCTCGGCTGCCATGTCGACGGCCCGGATGATCTTGCGCAGCCCGAAACGACGCACCGAGCGGTCGTTGCTGGTCAGGCCGCCGTCCTTGAACGCCGGGTGGGTGAAGGTGTTGGTGGTGACCATCTCGATCACCAGGCCGGCGTCGTCGGCGGCCTTCTTGAGCCGCGTGGTCGCCTGCTCACGCTGCGCATCGGTCGCCTCGAAGGCATAGACGTCGTTGTCGTGGAACGTGATGCCCCAGGCGCCCAGCTCGGCCAGCCGCTCGGCGTACTCCCAGGGATCCAGCATCGGGCGGGTGGCGATGCCGAACGGGTCGATTCCGGGCCAGCCCACGGTCCAGAGGCCGAAGGAGAACTTGTGCTCGGGGCGGGGGTCAGGTCCATGGGTGTCCTTCGCGTCGATGATCGAAACAGTTGCCGGCTATGTCTACTCGCCCGATCGGAGATCGTGCAGGTGGGGTTCTCCAGCGGGTGGCGGGCCCGTCTGAAGGGGCTTACGGCCGACACGTGCCACGTCCGCGGCGTAACGGGTGGGCAGTCGCGCGTGCCGGTAGTTGCGGTCGGTGCACCGCAGCGAGAGCCACACGTCGCCGGGGAACACACCCTCCACCGTCTGCCATCGCAGGACACGTCTCAGAGGCCGGTGTACGCCGGCCCGGTCGACCACGATGCCCTGCGCCTCGTCCAGCACCACTTTGGTGATGACGACGAGCCCGGCAAGACCCCCCAGGACGCTGTCAACGGAGGAATGGAAGATCGCGGTGGCGACCAGCCACCCGCAGAACACCACCCCGACGCACAGCACCGCTGTCGCCAACCACGACCGGTCCTCGCGGGGGAAATGTCGGAGCCGGTCGTCCACGGTCGGATCGTACGGTGGCACCGGAGCGCGCGGGCCGGTTCGGACCAGGAAGGCCGATCAGCCTCGAGTGCAACGGATTCCGAGCGCCGTCACTCCTGGTCGATGTCGTCCAGCACCTGCTGAGCGACCCGGAACGCCGACTGGGCAGCGGGCACGCCGCAGTAGACGGCCGTCTGCAGCAGCACCTCGCTCAACTCGCCGCGAGTGAGACCGTTGGTGAGGGCACCGCGCACGTGCACGGCCAGCTCCCGCTCGTGGCCGCCCGCGACGGACGCGGTGAGCGCCACGATCGACCTGCTGCGTCGATCCAGGCCGGGTCGCGTCCAGACGGCACCCCACGCGTGCTTGGTGACGAAGTCCTGGAAGTCGCGCGTGAGTTCGGTCGCTCTGGCGATGGCGCTGTCGACGTACTCGTCGCCGAGCACCTCACGCCGCACCGTCATGCCGGGCGAACGTGTTTGCGTGGCAACGCTGTTCGCGGGCTCGGGGTCGTCGCGGATGATGCGCGCGATCCGGTCGGGCACCTCGGCGGGCGCCAGATGGGCCACGTCGTCGAGCACCACCAGGCGGCCGTTCCGGACGCCGGAAGCGATCTCCTCCAGACCCGCGACCGGGGTCGCCGGGTCGACCGAGCCGGCCACCGCCATCACCGGTGTCCGGATGTCGGCCAGGCGGTGGCGGACGTCGAAACCGGCCAGCGCCTCGCAGACCTGGGCGTATCCCTCGTCGTCGGCATCCCGCAGTGACTGCAGCAATTCGGTGGCCACAGCCGGTTCGAGGTGCGGGAAGCCGGGCGCGAACCACGTGCGGGTGGCGCGTTCGACCATCGCCGCCGTGCCCGAGGCCCGCACCAGGGCGGCCCGCTCGCGCCATGACTCGGGCGTGCCGATGACGGCGCCGGTGCACACCAGCACCGCATGCTCCACCCGCCCCGGCAGGTTCAGCAGCAGCTGCAGCCCGACCGCGCCGCCCACCGAGTCGCCGGCGTAACTGAAGGAACCACCCGGCTCACCGCGGTCGGTCAGTACGTCGTCCACCAGGGTGCGCACCCCGGCCGCCAGGTCTGCGATCGAGAAGGGCTCGGACACCTCGGTGTTCGAACCGTGGCCGGGCAGGTCCCACGCCAGCACCTCGAAGCGGTCACCCAGCTGGGCGGCGCACCGCGACCACAGGGCCCGCGCGCTCGTGCCGAGCGACGGTCCGAGCACCAGCAGGGGCAGGGAGGGTGACCCGCCGAGACGTACGGCGGAGATGTCGGGAGCGGTCACAGGTGGGTCCTCACGGTCGGTCGGGATCACTGCAGCATGCCGGTCGCGCCGCGCCGGGGGAAACGCGGGTGAAGTGCGCGGCGGCGGCCCACTAGCCTTGCTGACGCAGTCGTCGGCAGCCGGCCGGCGCGCATAGTCCGAGGAGCACCCCGTGTCTGCCCAGCTCAGCATCCATGTCGCCGGAGACGAGCGATCGGTGCAGCAGGGCACGACGGGCACCGATCTGTTCGGCGAGGACCGGCGGATCGTGGCGATGCGGGTCGACGGGCAGCTGCGCGACCTCTTCCGCGAGGTGCCGGACGGAGCCGTCGTGGAGCCGGTCGACATCGGCTCGCCCGACGGGCTCAACGTGCTGCGGCACTCCACCGCGCACGTGCTGGCCCAGGCCGTCCAGCAGGTCAACCCCGCGGCGAAGCTCGGAATCGGCCCGCCGATCACCGACGGCTTCTACTACGACTTCGACGTCGAGACCCCGTTCACCCCGGAGGACCTGAAGGCCCTGGAGAAGGCGATGCAGCGCATCGTCAACGAGGGGCAGACCTTCTCCCGTCGCGTCGTCACCGACGACGAGGCCCGCGAGGAGCTCGCCGACGAGCCGTTCAAGCTGGAGCTGATCGGGCTCAAGGGCGGCGCAGCAGAGGCGGCCGACGGCGCCGAGGCGGAGGTCGGCGCGGGCGAGCTGACCATCTACGACAACGTGCGCCGTGACGGCTCGATCGCCTGGGGCGACCTCTGCCGTGGGCCGCACCTGCCGTCCACCAAGCTGATCGGCAACGCGTACAAGATCATGCGGTCGGCGGCGGCGTACTGGCGGGGGAGTGAGAAGAACCCGCAGCTGCAGCGCATCTACGGCACCGCGTGGCCGAGCAAGGAGGAGCTGCGCGCGTACACCGACCGGCTCGCCGAGGCGGAGAAGCGCGACCACCGCAAGCTCGGCGCCGAGCTCGACCTCTTCTCCTTCCCCGAGGAGCTGGGTTCGGGGCTGCCCGTCTTCCATCCCAAGGGCGGGGTCATCAAGCGGGAGATGGAGGACTACGTACGCCGTCGCCACATCGAGGAGGGCTTCGAGTACGTCGGCACGCCGCACATCTCCAAGGAGGCGCTCTTCCACACCTCCGGGCACCTGCCGTACTACGCCGAGAGCATGTTCCCCTCGTTCGACCTCGACGGGATCGACTACCGCCTCAAGGCGATGAACTGCCCGATGCACAACCTCATCTTCAAGTCGCGCGGACGGTCGTACCGCGAACTGCCCTTGCGGCTGTTCGAATTCGGTCACGTCTACCGCAACGAGAAGTCCGGTGTGGTGCACGGACTGACCCGGGTGCGCGGGTTCGCGCAGGACGACTCGCACTCGTACGTCACCCGTGAGCAGGCGCCCGCCGAGATCAAGCACCTGCTGAACTTCTGCCTCGGACTCTTCCGCGACTTCGGGCTGGACGACTTCTACCTCGAGCTGTCGACCCGGGAGACCGAGGGCGAGAAAAAGGACAAGTTCATCGGGTCCGACGAGCAGTGGGACGAGGCCACCGCGATCCTCGAGCAGGTCGCGACCGACTCGGGACTGGAGTTGGTCGCCGACCCCGGCGGCGCGGCGTACTACGGGCCCAAGATCTCGGTGCAGGCGCGCGACGCCATCGGGCGCACCTGGCAGATGTCGACGATCCAGTACGACTTCAACCAGCCGGAGCGTTTCGGGCTGGAGTACCAGGCAGCCGACGGCACCCGTCAGCAACCGGTGATGATCCACTCGGCCAAGTTCGGGTCCATCGAGCGCTTCCTCGGCGTGCTCGTCGAGCACTACGCCGGCGCGTTCCCCGTGTGGCTCTCACCGGTGCAGGTGCTCGGGGTGCCCGTCGCGGCGGAGTACGACGACTACCTGCGCGGCGTGCTGGATCGCATGAAGGAGAAGGGGATCCGCACGGAACTCGACGCGTCGGACGACCGTTTCCCCAAGAAGATCCGCAACGCCTCGAAGTCCAAGGTGCCCTTCACGCTGATCGCCGGGGACGAGGACCGGGCTGCGGGTGCGGTCTCGTTCCGCTACCGCGACGGCTCGCAGAAGAACGGCGTGCCGGTCGACGAGGCGATCGAGCTGGTGCAGCAGGCGATCACGGACCGCGCTCAGGTCTGACCGAATTTGGACATGCATACCGGGGCACATCTGCCCCGGTATGCATGTCCAAATCTTGTGGCCGCCGTCCACACCCTTCGGATTGACGCGGCGTCGTCCACAGCGAGGTCGAGCGTGGCTGCGGCTGCCCTCCCCACCGAGGTGCGATGCGTGCGTGACTATCGACCAAGGGGTGGGTGCAGACCTCCTCACCGCGGGTACGCCGAGTCGACGTGACCTGCGAGCGAGGGCGTTCGCACGCGTCGCATCTCATCACGCAGGTGTCGCGCATCGAGCGGACCTGCTGCGTGAAGGGGTGACCCGAGCGGATCTGCGTACGGAGATCCGCGCCGGCCGGTGGCAGCTCGTCGGGTTGCACACCGTGCTTCTCGCCGGAGCCGAGCTGGTCGGCGAGAGCCGTTGGTGGAGCGCGGTGTGGGAGTCGGGTCCGGGGGCTGTCCTCGACGGCGTCACAGCGCTGACCGCGGCCGGATTGCGGAAGTTCGAGGAGGACACGGTGCACGTCAGCGTCCCGTCGGCCAACCGGGTGCGCCGGTCGTCCGGAATCACCGTGCATCGACCGAACGCTGTGGGACCAGCGGTCGATTCGCCGGTGCCGAGGGTACTGCCGGAGGTCGCATGCCTGCGCGCCGCCGCGTGGGCGCGCACCGATCGGACGGCAGCCCTGCTGGTGTCGATGAGCGTGCAACAGCGGATCGTCGATCGTGATCGACTGATGACAGCGTGGGAGGAAACCACCTACACGGCGAGGAGAACGCTGCTCGACCAGGTGATCCGGGACGTCTGCGACGGCGCGGAGTCTCTCGGCGAACTCGACTTCGGCGCGCTGTGCACGTCGTACGGTCTGCCCTCGCCGGACCGGCAGATCCGGCGAGTGCGAGCGAGCGGGGTGGCGTACGTCGACGCCGGGTGGGAGTCGGTCGGGCTGTTGATCGAGATCGATGGCGTGCACCATCTCGATGTCGACTCGGTGACGGATGACGCCCTGCGTCAGAACGACCTCGTGCTGGGCCGCGAGAGGGTGCTGCGCATTCCGCTGATGGGGCTGCGGACCGAGCCGGCGCGGTTCATGCGCCAGGTGGTCCGTGCCTATCGCCAGGCTGCGGAGACTTGACCATGCACAGCGGGGCATATCTGGCCCGCTGTGCATGTCCAAAACGGGAGAGGGGTCAGGCAGGCTCGACCACGAAGACCGGGATCTCCCGGTCGGTCTTGGTCTGGTACTCCGCGTACGGCGGGTAGGCGGCCACCGCGCGCTCCCACCATTGCGCCCGCTCGTCGCCTTCGATCCGGCGGGCGACACCGTCGTGGTGGGACGTCCCGTCCATCACCTCGACCTGCGGGTTGGCCACGAAGTTGTAGTACCAGGCGGGGTGCTTCGGCGCACCGCCGTACGACGCGACGGCGGCGTAGACCCCGTCGTGCTCCACGCGCATCAGCGGCACGCGGCGCAGCTTGCCGGTCTTGGCGCTCCGCACCGTGTAGACGACGACCGCCATGCCCTGCACCCCGACGACCTCGGTGGTGCCGGCCTCGTCGATCTTGGCGAGCTGGTCCCTGACCCACTCGGTCTTCTCTTCGGCGTACTCACCCGTGAGCGGCATGTGTCTCTCCTCGTTCGTGGACGTGTGTGACTGACAACAGCGGGAGGGCGCGGCGTCATTCCGCGACGCGCGCCAGCCCGTCGACGATCTGGGCACCGGGAAGCGCCGCGAGGACCGCCCCGGGCAGTTCGAGCTTGCCGCGGCGCAGCCCCGATCCGATCATCACCGGGTCGGTGTGCGCGACGGCGGCATCGACGTAGATGGGCCACTCCGGCGGCAGGCCGAGGGGGGTGATGCCGCCGTACTCCATGCCGGTGCGCTCGACGGCGGCCTCCTGCGACATGAACGACAGCTTGCGCACGTCGAGGGTGCGGCGGACGACGCCGTTGACGTCGGCGCGGGTGTGCGCGAGGACGACGAGGGCGGCGACACGCTCCACCCCGTCCCGCTTGCCGGCGACGACCACGCAGTTGGCGCACTGCTGCAGCGGGTACCCGGATTTCGCGACGATCGTCGCTGTGTCGGCGATGTCGGGGTCGATCGAGCACGCGCGTACGACGTCCCGGTCGACGAGGTCGTCCAGCGCCCGTCGCGTGGAATCGGCCATCAGCTCGGGGTGGTCGGTGGCCGGTCCCCAGACCAGGAATGCGCGCGTCATACCTCCACCAATACCGCAAGCAGGCGGGCCAGCTCGGCCGCAGGGTCGGTGGTGAGACCGCCGTGGCCCGGGCCGGGGCGCAGCACGGTCGAGCGCGGAGCCGCGAGCCAGCCGAACCTGGGCCCGAGTCCGACGAGGTCGGGGCGGCCCTCGACGGCGCCGTCCCGGCAGGCGGCCTCCGCGGTCTGCAGGGCCGCGCGCACCTCGGCAGGGTCCAGCGTCGGCGCGAAGGCCAGCAAGCGCGCGTCGTCGACCGACCAGGCGACCTGCAGGAAGCCGGCCTGCTGGCAGTAGAGGACGATCCCGACGTTGAGGAACTCCTCGCGCACCGCGGAGGGCACGCAGCGCAGTACGACGTACTGGTAGCCCAGCAGCGCGTTCATGACGGGTCCTGCGGCAGCCAGGGCCCGGGGGAGGCGAGCCGCGCGAGCAGGTGTTCGACGTACGCCGAGCGCACCGCTGCGGGATCGAGCAGCCCCGGTGCGGGCTCGAGCCACTCGTCGGGCACGAGGGCGAGCACCGCGCGCAACGCGGGCTCGGTGACCTGCGCGCCGAGCCGCTCGTGCGTCTGCGCCAGTCCGCGTGCAACCGGACGCAGCACGTGCGTCGAGGCGTCGAAGGGCTGTGCGGCGAACCGGGCGGCGTCGGCGCCCCTGGAGGGCCAGGAATGGTGGAAGTAGAGCGCCGCACCGTGGTCGATGCACCACGTGTTGCGGTGCCAGCGCAGCAGATTGGGGTTGTGCGGCGTGCGGTCGATGTTCGCGGTGAACGCGTCCAGCCACAGGATCGCCGCCGCCTCGTCGGTGGGCGGAGGGTACGCGGGGTCGTAGTTGAACGCGGCGGGCAGCAGGTCGACCCCGAGGTTGAGGCCCACGCTCGCGCTGAGCAGGTCCTGCACCTCCTCGTCGGCCTCGTATCGCGCGATCTGGATCGGCAGTTCGACCGCCTTCAGCTCGGGCACCCGGATCCCGAGGGCGCGGCCGAGCTCCCCGACGACGACCTCGGCGACGAGTGCCTTCACACCCTGCCCGGCACCGCGGAACTTCAACACCCAGGTGCCCTCGTCGTCGGCCTCGACGACACCGGGCAGCGACCCGCCCTCCCGCAACGGGACGACGTACCGGACGGCACGGGCGGTGGGGAGCACGAGCCGAGGCTACCGACTGCCGCGATGGTCAGCGGATTTCCGGTGCCGGCGCCAGTACGCCGCTGACGATCGACCTCGCGACCGCCGCCCAGATGTGCCGCCTAGGATCGAGTGCATGCCTGAGGTGGAGGACGAGCGCGAATTCGCCCGCGTGCCGGACGGTTTCGAGCGGCTCTGGACACCGCACCGGATGGCGTACATCCGGGAGGACAAGCCGGCGGACGACGATGACCTCGGCTGCCCGTTCTGCACCGCCCCCAGTAAGAGCGACGCGGACGGGCTGATCGTGCACCGCGGCCGCACCTGTTACGTCGTGATGAACCTCTTCCCGTACAACCCCGGGCACCTGCTCGTCTGCCCCTACCGGCATGTGCCGCTCTACGTCGACCTCACCGACGAGGAGACCCCGGAGTTCGGGGAGCTGACCAAGGCCGCGATCACGACCATCACGCAGGTGTCGCAGCCGCACGGCTTCAACATCGGGATGAACCAGGGCGCCGTGGCCGGTGCCGGGGTGGCCGCACACCTGCACCAGCACGTCGTACCGCGGTGGGGCGGCGACGCCAACTTCCTGCCGATCATCGGCCAGACCAAGGCCCTGCCGGAGTTGCTGGAGGACACCCGCAGCCGCCTCGCTGCCGCGTGGGGGCAGGGCGAGGACGCGCCGCCCCGGTAGTCTCTGCGCCACCATGCTCAACCGATTCGCGCGCGCCTTCTTCACCACCCTCCTCACTCCGACCGCCCGCTTCTTCATCAAGTGCGGCATCAGCCCGGACGCCATCACCATCGTCGGCACGCTCGGCGTCGTGGTCGGTGCGCTGGTCTTCTACCCCATCGGGCAGTTCTTCTGGGGCACGCTCTTCATCACGGCGTTCGTCTTCTCGGACCTGATCGACGGCAACATGGCCCGCCAGCTCGGCCGGTCGAGCAACTGGGGCGCCTACCTCGACTCCACCCTCGACCGATTCGGCGACGCCGCGATCTTCGGCGGCCTGGTCCTCTACTACGCCGACCGCGGCGACAACGTCCTCATCGCCACGCTGGCCCTGGCCTGCCTCATCCTCGGCAGCGTCGTGTCCTACGCCAAGGCCCGCGCCGAGGGCCTCGGGATGACCGCGAACGTCGGCATCGCCGAACGCGCCGACCGTCTGGTGTCGATCCTGGTCATCACCGGCCTGGTCGGTATCGGCAACCTGATCAAGGACGGCAACGCGATCGGCAACTGGATCGAGGGCATCACGCTCGCGGTGCTCGCCGTGCTCAGCTTCGTCACGGTGCTGCAGCGGATGCTGACGGTGCGCACCCAGGCGCTGTCCGCGGAGGGCCCCCGCGCCACCACCCGCTCCACCGGGGAGAGCAGCACCCCGAGGGTGGAGTGAACCTCACCGACCGGCTCACGCTGGCGGGGTTCCGCGCCGGGTGGGCGCTCGTACGACGGATGCCCGAGCGGGCGGCGTACGCCATGTTCGAGCGCATCGCCGACCGCATCACCGCGCGCGGCGGCAAGGACGTGCAGCGGCTGCGCGCCAACTACGCGAAGGTGCGCCGGGAGCTGGACGACGACGAGCTCGACGTGCTCGTGCGGCTGGGCATGCGGTCCTACTTCCGCTACTGGTGCGACGCGTTCCGTCTGGAGCAGGTCGCCGGCAGCGACGACATCGACCAGATGCTGCGGCTCGCGGGCAACGGGCCGGAGGCGAAGCGGATCCTCGACGGCGGGGACGCGGTGATCCTCTTCCTCGCTCACTTGGGCAACTGGGACATGTGCGGGGCGTGGGCCACCCGCAACTTCGCCCGCGTCACCACGGTCGCCGAGCGACTGAAACCCGAAGCGCTCTTCCAGCAGTTCGTCGACTACCGCGCCAGCCTGGGCATCCGGATCCTGCCGCTCACCGGCGGGGCCGAGCCGTACCCCGAGTTGGTCGCTGCGGTACTGGCCGGCGGGTTCGTGCCGCTGCTGTCCGATCGCGACCTCACCTCCCGCGGCGTGCAGGTGCAGTTGTGCGGGCATCCCGCGCGGATGGCGGCCGGACCCGCGCGCCTCGCGCTGGAGACCGGCGCCGCGCTCTACCCGTTGAGCGTCACGTACGAGAAGCTGCCGGGCCGGGCCATCCAGCGGGTGGTCGCCGACTTCGGGCCGCGGGTGATCGTGCCTGCCGAAGGCACCGATCGCGAGAAGATCACCGCCATGACCCAGCAGTGCGCGGACGCCCTGGGCGACACGATCCGCGAGCACACCCAGGACTGGCACATGATGCAGCGGGTCTTCGTGGAGGACCTGAGCCGTGCCGATGGGGCGGCGCCGTGAGGATCGGCATGGTCAGCCCGTATTCCTTCGACGTGCCCGGGGGAGTGCAGCTGCACATCCGCGACCTGGCCGAGTTCTACCTGACGCAGGGGCATGCGGTGAGCGTGCTGGCGCCGGCCGACGAGGACACGCCGCTGCCGGCGTACGTCACGGGAGCCGGCCGCGCCGTACCGGTGCCCTACAACGGGTCGGTCGCGCGACTGCTCTTCGGCCCGGTGACCGCCTCCCGGGTCGCGAAGTGGGTCGAGCGCGGCGACTTCGACGTCATCCACGTGCACGAACCGGTCAGTCCCAGCCTCTCCATGTTGACGATGTGGGCCGCCGAGCAACCGCTCGTGGCGACCTTCCACACCGCCACCATGCGCTCGCGCGTCATGCACGCCGCCCAGCCGATCCTGCAGCCCGGCCTGGAGAAGGTGGTCGGCCGGATCGCCGTGTCGGCGGAGGCGCGCGACACCGTGCGCCGGCACCTCGGCGGCGACGCCGTGGTCATCCCGAACGGCGTGTACGTCGAGCCGTTCGCCGCCGCGCCGCACGCGCCCTGGTGGCAGGGCACTCCCGCACGCCCGACCCTGGCCTTTCTCGGCCGGATCAACGAGCCGCGAAAAGGTCTGCCCGTGCTGCTCGACGCGATGCCGCGGCTCCTGGACGCGCGGCCGGGTCTGCGGCTGCTGATCGCCGGGCCGGGCGACGCCCGCGAGGCGCTGCACGGCGTACCGGACCGGGTGGCGGCGGCCGCCGAGATGCTCGGCTCCGTCACCGACCAGGAGAAGGCGAGCCTGCTCGCCTCGGCCGACGCGTACGTCGCACCGAACACCGGTGGCGAGAGCTTCGGGATCATCCTGATCGAGGCAATGAGCGCGGGCGCGCCGGTGCTCGCCAGCGACCTGGACGCATTCCGTGCGGTGCTGCGCGACGGGGCCGACGGGCGGCTCTTCGCCACCGGCGATCCGGAAGACCTCGCCCGACAGGCGCTCTCGTTGCTCGCCGATCCCGACGCGCGCCGGTCCTATCGCGCGGCGGGGACGGCGCGGGCGCAGGAGTTCGACTGGTCGCGGGTCGCGTCGCAGGTCATGAACGTCTACGAGACCGTCGTCTCCGCGGGTGTTCCGGTCGCGTCGCCGCGGCGGCTGGTCGCCCGCCGTCGAGGAGCGCGCTGATGTACCCGTGGGGCTGGATCGCGATCGCACTCGCCGTGCTCGCGCTGATCGCGTGGTACCTCTCGTACAGCGCCGCTCGGCTGGACCGTCTGCACGGCCGGGTGGAGGGATCCCTGTCGGCTCTGGACGCCCAGCTCGTACGCCGCGCCGAGACCAGCATGGAGCTGGCCAACTCCGGTCTGCTCGACCCCGCGAGTTCGATGCTGCTGGCGGACGCCGCCGGTTCCTCCCTCGACGCGTCGGACGCCACCGAGGTGAGTTCGGAGGTGCAGGAGCATGGCGTCGACCAGCAGCGGGCCACTATCGAGACGGATCTCACCATCACGCTCTTGGCCGTCTTGACGCCGGAAACCGTGGTGCAGGAGGGTGTCTTGGAGTACGCACACCTGGTGCAGCAGGCGGGCGCGCGGGTGCAGCTGGCGCGCCGCTTCCACGACGACGCCGTGCGCGACGTGCGCCGGGTGCGTGCAAAGCCCGTCGTGCGCCTCTTCCGACTCGCCGGTCGTACGCATCTGCCGCAGATGGTGCAGTTCGACGACCGGATCCCGCAGACCGACTGAGCCCGCACGCATCGGGAGTACGCGCGCCCGATCGGGCGCGCACGTACTCCCGTTGTCGCGTCCGCCGCGCTGACCACAACCTGTCGTGACCGATAGCGGTCATCGACGCGGGCGTGGCACTTTGCGGCCTCGCGCCGCTTGTACGCTGGTCGCAGACCATCCGTCGTACCCCCGCACAAGGAGTCGTCATGACCTCGCAGACCACCGACACCCAACCCCAGGGTGGCGGCCGCACCGGCACCGCCCACGTCAAGCGGGGGATGGCCGAGATGCTCAAGGGCGGCGTGATCATGGACGTGGTCACCGCCGAGCAGGCCAAGATCGCCGAGGACGCCGGCGCCGTCGCGGTGATGGCGCTGGAGCGGGTGCCCGCCGACATCCGCGCGCAGGGTGGCGTGTCCCGCGCCTCGGACCCGGACATGATCGACAGCATTATCGAGACCGTCTCGATCCCCGTGATGGCCAAGGCGCGCATCGGGCACTTCGTCGAGGCGCAGGTGCTGCAGAGCCTCGGCGTCGATTACATCGACGAGTCGGAGGTGCTGACCCCGGCCGACTACGCCAACCACATCGACAAGTGGGAGTTCACCGCACCGTTCGTCTGCGGTGCCACCAACCTGGGCGAGGCGCTGCGCCGTATCACCGAGGGCGCGGCGATGATCCGCTCCAAGGGTGAGGCCGGCACCGGAGACGTCTCCAACGCCACCACTCACATGCGCACCATCCGCGCCGAGATCCGCCGCCTGACCACGCTGGCGGACGACGAGCTGTACGTCGCCGCGAAGGAGCTGCAGGCGCCGTACGAGCTGGTCAAGGAGGTCGCGGGCCTCGGCAAACTGCCCGTCGTGCTCTTCACCGCGGGCGGCATCGCCACCCCGGCGGACGCCGCGATGATGATGCAGCTGGGCGCGGAGGGGGTCTTCGTCGGCTCCGGCATCTTCAAGTCGGGCAACCCGGTGCAGCGCGCGGAGGCCATCGTCAAGGCCACCACGTTCTACGACGACCCCGACATGATCGCCAAGGTGTCCCGCGGTCTCGGCGAGGCCATGGTCGGCATCAACGTCGACGAGATCCCCGAGCCGCACCGGCTGGCCGAGCGCGGCTGGTGAGCCTGCCGCCGCATCGAGCGGAGGGCTTCACCCCGAGCGGAGGGGTACACGACCCCTCCGCTCGACGGCGGACATCTCCGCTCGATGCGGTGAGGGTCAGGGCCGGGGGAGGGTGACGCCGGTCGGGACACTGTCGCCCGGTTCCGGTCCGTGGCCGGCCTCCACGACGGCTTCGTCGCCGATCGCGTTGTCCTGCAGGATGATCGGCCCTTCGACGCGGGCGCGCTGGCCGATCACCGACTGCTGCACCACCACGCCCGCGCCGACCTCGGCTCCGGTCATCACGATGCTTCCGTCCACCACGGCCGCCGCGCCGACCTGAGCGCCGGGACCGACCCAGGAGCCGCCCACCACGGCTGCCGTCGGGTCGACCGTCGCACCCGGATCGATCAGCGCAGGTCCGTGGCGCAGCACCGCGTCCCGGGACGCCGCGACCAGGGTCGCCGGCGTGCCGACGTCGATGCTGTAGGCGTCCTGCACGTACGCCGTCACCACCGCACCGTCGCGCAGCAGCCCCGGCATCACGTCGCGCTCGAAGCTGACCGGCTCGCCGCGCGGCACCTCCTGCAGGCAGGCGGGGTCGAGCACATAGGTGCCGGCGTTCACGATCCCCGCGACGAGCTCGGTGGGTTTCTCCTCGAACCCGACCACCTGGTCGTGCCCGTCCACGGAGAGCAGCCCGTACGCGCGCGCGTCGTCGACCGGCCGGGCATGGATGCTCACGACGCAGCCCTGCTCCGATCGCGCCTCGTCGAAGAGGAACAGCTGCCGTCGCACGTCGTGACCGGTGAGCTGGTCGCCGTTGAGCACCAGCAGCGCATCGCCCGGCGCGGACGCCAGCCGGTCGGCCGCCGCCGCGAGCGCCCCTCCGGTGCCGAGCGGCTGGTCCTCGTGGCAGTAGTCGAGCCGCACGCCGTACGCCGAGCCGTCACCGAGCGCGGGCTCGAACTGCTCCGCCCGGTACGACGTTGTGAGCACGACCCGTGTGACGCCGGCTGCGGCGAGCCAGCGCAGCTGATGGACGACCACCGGCTCGCCCGCCACCGGCAGCAGCGGTTTGGGGGTGTTGTCGGTGAGCGGCGCGAGCCGGCTGCCGAGACCGCCCGCCAGGACGACGGCGTACACATCGGGCCGCGGGTTCATTCGCGGCGCAGGATCTGTTGGAACTGCGGCGCCAGCCAGCTCCAGAAGATCGCTCCCGATGCCGGCGAGAAATGCAGACCATCGGTGTAGAGCGGTATCCCGTTGATTTCCGAGTGGAAGCCTGCACGACACAAAAAGCCGAACTGGTCGACGATCGGTACGCCACGATCCTTGGCCCACGCGCTCACAATGGCGTTGGTGCGTTTCACCCTCGTGATGTCATTGACCATCGCGACTTTTTGAGAGATCTGAGCGAGGGGCTGGTCGTGGCAGGCCAGCGTGACAACGACGAAGCGCGCTATACGGCTCGACGTCACGCCTTGACGCACGCCATCCAGGGTCGATCGAATGAACGTCGTGTATGCAGCTGTCCCGAATGCCACTGTGCGACCATCGATCGTATGATCCAAGACCATTGTCTGCGGAATGAAGAAAGCCGCTAAGTCCGGCCGATCGGTACGTAGCTGCTTACTCCATTGAGTGCGAAACTGTGCACAGTTGGCCAAAGGCTCTTCACGCTTTCCTGCGACGACGACTGCACCGCCGAACGGATCACATCCGAAGCTGGAATCGGGTCTGAGATCGATATCGGGGTACCGGGACGCGGGAAAAGCAGCGTCCACGCTGGCGGGAATCGAGTTGCCGATGAGGGATATCCGGTGCACGGTCCTCAATGGGACATAAGGCTGTGGAGCGAATCTGAACGATGACGCGGCTGTCGCGCCTACGGACTGGGCACCCTCACTACCGTCCGCTCTCTGCGCGACGACGACGTTGGCTACAACTAACGCAGGCACGGCGATGATGCCGATGAGTCGCGCGCTGCTGGGTGCGGTTGGCATCAATGACCGCAGTCCACCCGCCCGAATGGGTTGCTCGACGAAGCGGTACGAGGCACTCGCCAGCGCTATAGAGACGACGATCTGCGTGGCGCCCAGTTCCAGACCGCGCAGCGGCAGGCGTGTGGGCCCAAGGAAGACCACCACTGGCCAGTGCCACAGGTAGAGGGAGTAGCTGATGAGGCCTAGTCTGCGCAGTGGTTCGCGAGCAAGAAGAGTCGCTACAGCAGACCGTCGGCGGGCGGCCCCAGCAATGATCGGCAGTACCGCAATCAGATTCAGTACTACGAGGCCGTAGGGAAACAAAGCCGACACGTCGTCGTGCAGGACGGCGAATGCGACAGCCAGTGCGACGAGCGCAGGCCAGGCCAGGTATCCCGCCACTGTGTCGAATTTGCGGCGTCGAAGGCCACCGAACTCTCGACCGCCGACCCACACTCCGGCTGCCGAACCGATCAGCAATTCGAAGACTCGGGTATCGGTGCCGTAGTACACCCGACTGGGATCGATGCCGGGGACGTAGAGCGCCTGCATACGCCACGCGGACAGGAGAGCAAGTGTCAGCAGCGCGACGCCCAGAAGGTGCCGACGCCACTGGGGGCGCGCGCGGCGCACTGCGAACAGCAGTGCTAGGAGCAACAGCGGGTAGAGCAGGTAGTACTGCTCCTCGATGGCCAGCGACCAGGTGTGTCGCACGGGCGAGGGAAGCCCGACGTCGGTGGCGAAGTACGCCTCGTTGGAGACGTACATCCGCCAATTCGCCCCATAGAACAGTGCCGCCACCACGTCCCAGCTGACCGCCGAGCGACGGCTCGGCAGTGTCCAGAAGTGAGAAGCGACGGTCACCGCCAGCAGCATGGCGACCAGAGACGGAAGCAACCGTCTCGCGCGTGCAGTCCAGAAGCCCAGCAGGCTGATCGAGCCCCACCGTGCCCACTCAGTAGTGAGGAGGGAGGTGATGAGGAACCCGGAGAGCACGAAGAAGAGGTCCACTCCGAGCCAGCCACCTGGGAGAGCGTTCGGCCAGACGTGGTAGATCACCACCGCGGCGACGGCGATGCCTCGCAACCCGTCGAGGGCGGGTCGGTAGGGGAGGGACTTGTGCGGGTGCTGCGGCACAAAGGCTCCCTCGGGGTGGCTGTCGGCGAACGCGCGTCGAGTATAGATACCCGTTGGTAACCAGGTGACGGGGTTCACAGCTAGTATCGCCCGCATGCCTCCCGAGTCCGGCCAGACCCGCACGCTCTACCTCCCGCGCACGGGCACGAAAGTCTCGCTGCTCATTGGTTTGGCTGTCGTGCTTGCGGCCATCTTCGCAGCGGTGGCGCCCCTGAGCGTGCACTCCGCCACTAGCCCCGATCTGGGCTGCGGTAACGCGGTCAAGCCGGTGAGCGACAGCTTCGGCAAGGCCTACTGCAAGCAGGTCGTC
This sequence comes from Allobranchiibius sp. GilTou73, assembly GCF_021391335.1. Taxonomy (GTDB): domain Bacteria; phylum Actinomycetota; class Actinomycetes; order Actinomycetales; family Dermatophilaceae; genus Allobranchiibius; species Allobranchiibius huperziae. The sequence continues at coordinate 2,367,047 of NZ_CP090051.1, forward strand.
AAGGCCGGACAGTACCGGGCGGGCGGGCTGCTCATCGGCGGCCTTCTGCTCGGCGGTGCCGGCGCGGCCCTCTTCGGCTTCGACACCTCGACCCGCACTCGTAAGCCCCGTCCTGGTTGGGAAGACGGATACGACGACGGATATGACGACGACTGGGATGAGTCACCGCGGAGCCGCCGACGCGGCGATGGCCGAGATGTCGAGGAAAGCGGACGGCAGGAGAAGCGCTCAGATGCAGGTCGGACGCCCGGTCGGTCGGCGGCCGCCCGCCCGGCGTCCGCACGCACCGGCGGGGCGTCTGCGACTTCAGGCCGTGCTGCCCCGGTCGCCGGCGACCGCGCCGATGTCGACGAGACCCCCGCCGCGGCGGTCGACGAGCCTGATACGGCCGAGTCCCAGAACTCCCTGCGGCGCCCCTTCGGCGACAGGTTCGCCGACCGCAACCGCCGCAGGGTGGACGTCGATGAGGATGACCACGACGACGAGTACGACCAGCAGGACGGTCCGCGCGGCCGTCGCTGACGCGTGCCGGCGGTCGATTCACGTCTGCTGCAAGCCCACCCCGATGCCACCCGCCACCTGATGCCTCGTCGGACGCTCTATCGCTACTCGCCCGCGCTCGACGGCGTCCGGGGTACCGCGATGCTGCTTTTCATGGCGTTCCATTTCGGGCTGACCTTCCTGCAGGGCGCCTGGGTGGGTATCAACCTGTTCTTCGTCCTGTCGGCCTACCTGATCACCCGGCTGCTCATCGAGGAGCGCGCTCGCTCGGGTCGGGTCGACGTGATCGGTTTCTACCGGCGGCGAGCGCGGCGTCTGCTCCCGGGCCTGTGCCTGCTGCTGGTCGTCCTGGGCGTCTACGGCACCTTCGTCGCGCCCGACGCGGTGCGCGGTCCGTTGCGCGCGGACATTCTGGCCACGTTGTTCTACGTGCAGAACTGGCACTTGATCCTGCGCGGTGACCAGTACTTCGAGCTGTTCGACAATCCCTCCTTTCTGCGGCATGCCTGGACGCTGTCGGTCGAAGAGCAGTTCTACGTGTTCGTGCCGCTGGTGGTGCTCGCTCTCGTGCGCTGGGTACGCCGCCGCGAGGTGCAGGCAGCCGTGCTGCTAGCCCTCGGGCTGGTGAGCGCCGCCTGGACCGCGCACATCGGGGTGGCCACCCAGGACGCCCAGACGCATGTCTACTACGGCACCGATACCCGCGCGCAGGCGCTGTGCATCGGCGCCGCTCTCGCGTTCTGGACCGGGCTGCGTAGGCGCCGTGCCGAGTCGGTCCGGTTGCCCGCCCCTGCCGTCGCAGTGTTGGGCTGGGGCGGACTCGCCGCGATGGTCTACGCCTATCTCGGGGTCACGTCGTTCCAGCGCTACATGTACGACGACGGCGGCATCTTCGTCTTCGCGCTGGCGTCCGCAGCCCTGGTGCTCGCGTGCGCGGACGAGCGGCCGTCCCTGCTCCGCACGGTGCTCGGCTGGCGACCGTTCGCCTACCTGGGGCGGATCTCCTACGGGCTCTACCTGTGGCACTGGCCGGTACTGCTGTGGTTACGCCGCGCCGATCCCGGAATCGGCACCGCGCCGACCCTTCTCCTCGGGATGGCGCTCACGCTGGGGCTCGCCGCCGCGTCGTACCGGTTCGTGGAGCGGCCTGTCATCCGCGGGGGTCTGCGGGCACTCGTGCCGTCGTTGCGCACCAGCAGGGCGCTGGCCGCTGGCGCCCTGGCGGCGGTCGTCGTCCTCGCGTTCACCACCGGGAACGCGTCCGCTCCGGCCCGGGCCAGCACCGGACCGGTGCCGATGCTGGTGCCCGGCACCCCGGCGTACCGCCCCGCCGCGACGACCACGAAGGTCGCGGTCTTCGGCGACTCGGTGCCCTACCTGCTTCTGCAGCACGAACCGGCCGGCCGGTATCCGGACCTGGACATGACGAACCTCGCCCAACCCGGCTGCGACCTGCTCCCCATACCGGTGTACTACTCCCAGGCACAGCAGACGCCGGACTCCGGCGCCTGCGCCGCCACCAAGCAGGGGTTGCAGGCGAAGCTTCGTCAGGCCGGCGCGCAGGAGTTCGTTCTCTTCGGAGGTGCGACGACCTCCTTCCAGCACGTCGCGGCGGGCGGACATCGCATCAGCCTGGACGACGCGAGTTACCGAGCCCTGGTGGAGTCGACACTGACGAAGTATCAAAACGCGGCTCGAACGGCCGGCGTCAGGTCGATGAGCATCGTCACCGTCCCGTGTCGCGACCGCGACATCGCGCAGTGGCCGGCGATCTATCAGGCGCTGCTGCACCAACCGCAGCGCATCATCGACCAGGCGAGCGATCCGGTGCTGCTCAACAGCATCCTGACCGGGTGGGCCCGTACGCACGGGGTCCACGTGATCGACCTGTACGGCGCCCTCTGCCGGGGAGGTTTCCAGCCCAAGCTGCACGGACTGCAGGTCTACGAGGACCAGGTGCACTTCTCCGCTGCGGCGTCACCGATGATCTGGACCTGGCTTGCACCGCAGATCCGCGCGGCGGCGTCTGCGTCCCGGAGCGGCGCGTGACGGCCACCCCCACTCCCGTCGTGGGGACTACTCGGGGGATGGCACGGTATGCGGCGATCGACGGCTACCGGGGCTTCTTCGTCGTGCTGGTGCTGCTCTACCACGTCGGCGTGACGCAGCTTGCCGGCGGCTGGATCGGCATCAACCACTTCTTCGTCTTCTCGGGGTTTCTGATCGCCCGGATGCTCATCAAAGAGCACTCCAAGACCGGGAGGATCGATCCGATCCGCTTCTACCGCAGGCGCATTCGGCGCATCGTCCCTGCGATGCTGGTCCTCGTGATCGCGGTGCTGGTGCACAGCTGGATCTTCGAGACTGCCGCCAAACGCAAGGAGTACGGCGGCGACTCCTTCGCCACTCTGGGGTTCTTCCTCAACTGGCGCCTGGTGACACGCTCGGACGCGTACTTCGAGCTGTTCGGCCACCCCTCACCGCTGCGGCACGCCTGGACGTTGTCGGTGGAGGAGCAGTTCTACCTCGTGGCGCCCCTGTTGCTGCTGCTGATCTGCATGGCCACCCGCTCGCGCCGTATCCGGGCCGGCGTCGCGTTCGGACTGGCCTGCGTGTCGGCCCTGTGGACCGCGCACCTCGGCTACCACGGCATCACCGACCAGGCGCGCCTCTACTACGGCACCGACACCCGGGCCCAGGCCCTGCTCGTGGGGGTCGCGATGGGGTTCCTGCTGGGCGCCGACGAACGCGGCCGAGAACCACGGCCGCTCGGCCGCACCCTCACCCACGTGCTCGCCTGGGTCGGGTTCCTCACGTCGCTTTCCGCGGTGTTCATCCTCACGCCCACGTCGGCCTGGGTCTACAACGACGGCGGAATGCTGCTCTTCGCGGTCGCGGCGGGACTCATGGGCTTCGCCTCCATCGACCGGAGGCACCTGCTGATCAACCGCCTCTTCGCGTGGGCGCCGCTGGTCTACCTGGGCCGGATCTCCTACAGCCTCTACCTCTACAGCTGGCCCATCCATTTGTGGCTGCGTTTGCCGTTCCTGCCCGGCCCCGTCGCCGCCGGCGTACAGCTGCTCGTCGCCGTAGGGGCCGCGTCCCTGTCGTTTCACGTCCTGGAGCTGCCGCTCATGATGCACGGCATCCGCGGCATCTGGCGCAGGCCCTCCCTGCGGCGGCTGGTACCGACCGGAGCGGTGGTCCTCACCACGATCGGAGCACTCGTGCTCTGGCAGGGCACCTCCGCGGCGGTCGGACGCGGCGTCACCCTGGTTCCCGGATCGCCGACGTACGTCGCGGGCGCGCCGAAGGTGCATTTCGGGCTGCTCGGCGACTCCACCGGATCCGCGCTCGCCGCCGGCTGGGACGGTTCGGCGTACAAGGACCTCACGCTCTCCGACCAGACCCTCATAGGGTGTGACCTGATCGACGCACCGACCGTCCACGCTGGGCAGGTAGGTGCCGCGGAGCCGCAGTGCGCGCCCTGGCGCCGCACCTGGCCCACCCAGATGCGACAGGCCGGCGATACCAGCGCAGTGCTGCTGGCCGGTCTGCAGTTCCTCACGGCGCACCGGGTAGACGGCCGCGACGTGAACCCCCGCACGCCTGCCGGCGCGGCACTCATCGAGCAGACGCTGACCGACATCGCGACCAACGCACGGGCCTCGGGCGTGGGCGGCCTGCAGGTCATCAACCTGCCGTGCCACCGGGTCGACGAGCAGGAACTAGACCCGCAGCTGCGCTTCTTCGCGGCGCAGGCCAACGACGACGCTACCGTCGACTGGGCCAACGGGGTCATCGCCGGCTGGGTGAGTACGCATCCGGACAGCCGTCTGATCGACCTGCACGGAGTGCTGTGCGCCGGCGGCTACCACCCGTCGCTCAATGACGTGGGGCTCTACCACGACACGCTGCACTTCTCGCCGGACGGAGCCGCGATGGTCTGGACCTGGTTGGCTCCGCAGATCCGCCGGAACGCACTCGCCCGATGACCCCGGGTCAGGGTGCTCGCACCTCGCGAAATATGGATGCTTGGGCCAAGGTCGCCACGGAGCGCGGGCCGGTGTCCTCTGGTCGCCGATCCGCGGACCCTGGGTGGCGGGACTGGTTTCTGCGCCATGGACAGCTGGTCGCGGTGGCGGCCGTCGTGTCGGTGCCGCTCGTGGTGTGGGCCGTGGGGTGGATCGCGCAGGGATGGCTGCCCCAGGGTGACGAGGCGATCATCGCTCTGAAGGCGCGCGACGTGTTCAGCGCGCACCCGCCGCTGCTCGGGATGCGGTCGACCAGCGGGCTGTCGGTGCCGGGTGCATCGGCACACCACCCCGGCCCCCTGGAGTTCTACCTGCTTGCGATCCCGTACCTGGTCTCCGGGTGGCGTTCGGCCGGACTGGTGGTGGGATGCCTGGTGCTCGCGATCGGGTTCGTGACGGTAGCGCTCTGGCACGGATGGGTCGCAGGGCGCGAGCGCGGGCTCGGGGTGGTCCTCGCGAGCATCCTCGGCGCCGAACTGATCATCGGCCCGAGTCTGGTCCTGCCCTGGAATCCGTGGCCACCGGTGCTGGGGCTGCTGGCTGTGATGGTGCTCGCCTGGCGGTTGTTCCTCGGACACGTGCGCGTACTGCCCTGGTTCACCGCGATCACCAGCTTCGTGGTGCAGGCGAACCTGACCTTCGTCGCGCTGCTGCTCCCGCTGCTCGGCGTGCTCGCAGGAGTGGGAATCGTGCGGTGGCACCGGCGCCACGGTGCGTGGTGGCCGCTGTCGAGGGAGATAGGGGCCGGTGACACCCCGGTATGGAGACGCACCGGAGTACTCGCGTCGGCGCTCCTGATCCTCTGCTGGCTTCCCTCGCTTGTGGAGTTGTGGCTCATCCACCCCAACAACGCTTCGCAGATCTGGGCCCTCGGTATGGGCACCCACGGCCCGGCGGCCGTCGTCGGCGCGCTGATCGTGCTCCTGATCGCGGTCTGGGTCGGGCGGTCGGTGCTGCGACGTCGGCGAGTTCCCGTCAGATGGGCGATCCGACGGACGGCGGGCCTGATGGCCCTGGGGGCGCTGCTGGCGATCGCCGCTGGCGGAAGCGGGCGACTGCTGTACCTGATCATGGCCATCACGGTGCCTTTCTTCGTGATGGGCGCAATCGGTTACCGGAGGCTGCGCTTCCGCGTCCCTCGTCGTGGAAACCTCGCCGCGATCGGTGCGGCCCTGGCCGTCGCGGGAGCTGTGGTGGCGCCCGGAGCGCCTGGATCGATGTTCATCACGCCCCGGGAATCTAGTGACGTCGACCGTGCCCGCGCCGTCGTCGGATCGGCAACGGCTGCGCTGCGAGCAGACGGCCTACGGGGCGGCCCCGTCATCGTTGATGCGGATGGCGGCCGGTCCTACTCCAGCTATCAGACCGCGATCGTGATCGCTCTGAGAAACGACGGGTACACGCCCTATTACGACTCTCCGTGGCCGCATCCCGAGGACGACGCGTTCCGCCGCACCGTCCATGCGCCACGCACCGCGCCTATTCTACGGCTGCACGACGGCCGCGCCCCTTGGGTGGTCCGGCGCTGACGACGTCGCACAGAAAGAACGCGGTGGTTCGGAGCGAACAGTTTCTACCCGTCAGTAGAGTGAGCGATCCCAGCAGCCACCGGCGGCGTATGTCGCTCCACGAGTCGAAAGCAGTCGATGGACACCACCGCGTTCTTCACGCAGCTTCAGCACGCTTTCCCCGGTAATCCCCAGGACACCGACCCGGTCGACCCCCGGTGGGCGCGCATCGCGCAGGACGTCGCCGGGTTCACCGGACCGAACGAGCTTGCGGTGCTCAACGTCGCGGCGGCCGTCCTCCCGCAGGACGAGGCCTACCTCGAGGTCGGCACGTTCAAGGGCCGGTCGCTCTGCGCGGCGGTGCAGGACAACGGATCGAAGGACTTCTTCGTGATGGAGAACTTCATGGAGTTCGGAATGGCCGGTCAGGAGGCGCGCGCCGAGCTCGAGGACAACCTCAGTCGCCACGCCGGTGACGCCTCGGTGCGTCTCCTCGAAGGCGATTGTTTCAAGCTGATGGCGCAGTCCGGCACCGTCACCAAGCCGGTGGGCGTTTACTTCTATGACGGAGAACACACCGTGTTGTCGCACTACCTAGCCCTCGCCGTGGCTGAGCCGCTGCTGGCCGACGAGGCGCTGGTGCTGGTGGACGACGCGAGCTGGCCGGTCGTGCAGCGCGCTCACCGTCTGTTCATGCGCCGCCACCCCGGCTGGACCATCGCGCAGACGTGGAACTCCGGACGTGCCGACGACCCGCGGTGGTCCAACGGGCTGCAGGCCCTCGTGTTTCGCAGGACCACCGGACGCAGCGAACTGTCGACGGGCGATCAGATGCTGCGGCAGTACCAGGCTCACCTCCAACACCGATTGAACGCCGCCATCTGGAAAGCCGCCGGCGTGTTTCCTGCTCCGTTCAAGGCAGTGGAGAAAGTGGTCCGCTCACGGTCGCACACGATCCGTGGCGATTAGGGCCGACTCCTGGGCCAGGGTTGACATGCGGAACCGGGTATGGCGGATGGAGATCCTTATCAGCCCGCAGGCCGCTACCCCGAACGCGCACACCATCGACACAGTGACGATCTCCGCGGCGTTTCGATGCCAGAACACTGAGACTGCGAGGGTCTCGATGACCACGGCGGTCCAGGTGACAACGCCCAACGTGTGCTCTCGTGCGCCCATTTCGGAGAACAAGCTCACCTGTGCAAGCGCCCAGGCGCTCCCCAGCAGGACACACGCCTGAGCAAGATGTCCGTAGCCGGCGTACTGACTGCCTCCCGCCAGCCGCACCCAGAATCCGGGGTTCAGGCTCACGACGAACAACCCGAACAGCCCGATGCCGAAGACCAGACCATTGGCCTTGAGAAGAGCACGAGCAGCATCCGAACTGCGCATTCGCGGCACCAGGATCAGTGCGACGAACTGGGTGCCCCAACAGATCGCGCGCCCGAAAGTCGAGGCGAGGGCGTAGCCACCGGACGCATGTGGCGACAAGTAGTGCCTGGCGAGGAGCACGTCGACGCTGGTGAGGGAGATGAGCGCAGCGAGTGTGGAGTTGGAACGCAGCATCTCACCAGCCAGATGCTGCCCCGAGGTGCCGATGGCGCGTACCTCGGTGCGGCACAGGGCAGTGCCTACCACGGCCGTCACGACACCGGCCACGAACATCGCCGCTACGACCTCCAGGACGGAAAAGCCCAGTACCGCAGCCAGCAACGCTGCGCCCAGCCGCGTCGTCGCAGTCGCCACGTAGAGCAGCGAAAGCGCCCGCAGCCTGTGGGTGCCCAGAAGGATCCCCTGGAAGCACCCGGTCACAGTCATGGGCACCAACATCGCCCCCATCAGCACCGCGGACCATGCGGAACTGAGATGAAATACCTGGCGCAGTCCGGTCGACGCGATAGCGATCGTGGCGAAGAGCCCCAAAGAGACACCCGCCGCCAGACGTAGTCCGGTGGTCATCTCGTTGTGGCTGCTGCTCGCAACGCGACGCGCGATCACCACTTGGAAGGCGCCAGCAGGGATCGCGAGCATCACGCCGAAGGTGCTGAGAGCGGAATACCCGCCAAAATCCTCGGGTCCAAGCGTTCGCGAGAGCAAGAGCACGATGAGGTAACCCAGGGCGTTCGAGAGGCCCATGGCGACGCCGAGCACCGCGCCGAGCACCGCGCCGGGGGATTTCCTGTCGGCCGGGACTTCAGTGGCCTGCGGCACCCCGTTCACAGGCTCCGGGTTCGCAGCCGTCCGCTCGTGGGAGGAGTTGCTGGCATCGATCGTCACAAGTGGGCCTTCGGACAGGAGGAAAGGGGTACAGCACGTTGGACTGACGTGCCCAGGTTACCCACGGGTTATATTTGCTCGCAGTCCGAACAGCTCCCGGCCGCCGTACCCCCTGAGGTCCGGTGCGCCCGGCAAGACCCGAAGCTCCTTCCTCGTCCGCGAAAGTTCCCTCCCTGTGCGCCGACCAGCAGTGCCTGTGATGTTGCGCACCGCCGAACGGTCGGACCTGAGGTACGCCGTCTCCGTCGCAGGCCTGCTGCTCGTGCTGGCGCTCGTGGTCTTCCTCAACGGCTACGGCCACTTCTACACCGACATCAAGCCCGAGGTGTATCTCGCGCCGTGGGCGATGGTGCGCCAGTACCTGTCCTCCTGGACCGGCACGCCGTACCTGGGGGCACCCAACTTCAACGTCGGCCTCGTCTCGGTGCTCGGGGTGCTCGCGCCGTTGCGGGCCATCGGTTTGAGCGCCGGCACGACCTACCGGATCTTCCACTTCGTGCTGTGGGCGCTCACGGCGTGGGGGGCCAACCGGTTGCTGCGCTCGATCTCACCGCGTGCCGATCGGTGGGCGGGGCTCGCCGCAGGCGTCCTCTACGTGGCGAACCCGTACACGATCCAGGCCGGTTCGACGCTGGCGATCGCGCTGCCGATGGCCCTGCTGCCCTGGATGATGCTGGTCTTCGTCCGTGCGTTGCGCGACCCGCGCGGGTGGCGTTGGCCAGCTGTCTTCGGGCTGGTCTTCTTTGCGATGAGCGGGATGAACGTCGCCGTCGTGCCGATCCTGCAGTTGTTCGCGCTGCTGCCGTTGATGGTGTTCGCGCGGCGCAGCTGGCAGATCGGCTGGGGCGACATCCTGCGGGTGCTGCTCAAGTGCGCGCTCTTCGTCGTCGGGGTGTCGGTCTACTGGCTGGTGCCGGCTGCCGCCGCCCTGTCCACCGGGTCCCAGATCGTCGACAGCTCCGAGACCATCACCGGTATCGCCAAGGTCGGGTCGTTCCCGGAGGTGCTGCGCGGCCTCGGGCTGTGGCCGCTCTACGGGCACGACGCCAACGGACCGTGGGAGGGCCAGTACGCGTCGTACCTGACCAGCCCGTACATCATCGTGTTGACCGCACTGTGGCCCGTGCTCGGCCTGTTGGCGCTGCGCTGGTGCCGCGGTCTGCTGCGCGGGCTGGTGATCGGGCTCGCGGCCGTCGCAGCGATCATCGAGGTCGGGGCGTTCCCCGCGCAGGCTGCTCCCGCCTCGCCGTTCGGGTATGTCGTCGTCGGCTTCCTGCAACTGCCCGGCATGGCGGCGTTCCGCACGACCAACAAGATCGGCGCCCTGCTCGCGCTGGGATTCGCGCTGGCGCTCGGCTTCGCGGCGCGGACGGTCTGGCGCAAGATCGCGCACCTGGACTTCTGGGCGCCGCTGGCCGCTGTGCTGGCCGTCATCCTGGTCACCGGCTGGGTCTCACCGGCGCTCACCAACCGGCTCTACCTGTCTCCGATGGACATCCCGGACTACTGGCACCAGGCCGCGTCCGCCATCGACAAGGGCGACTCGAACGCCTCGGTGCTGTTCCTGCCGGGGCAGACCCGGCCGTCGTACCGATGGACCGTGCAACGTCCCGACGACGTGGCCAACTCCCTCTTCCGCCGTGACGTGATCATCCCGGAGACCACACCCAACGCGTCCGCGCCCGGCGCCAACTACCTCACCGCGCTCAACGACACCCTGCAGAACGGCGTGGTGCCTCCCGCAGCCATGTCCGCGTACGCGCGCTACCTCGGCGCGGACACGATCCTGCTGCGCCACGACATCGACTGGGAGGACGCCGGCGGTGCCCGCCCCTCGACGACGGCCAAGGTGCTGGCGTCCGACCCCGGGCTCTTCGGCGTGCGCAACTACGGCTTCGACGGCGAGTACACCGAAGGCCCCGGCACCAACCCCGAGGCGTACGGCGAGGACCAGCTGCCGCCGCTGCAGCAGTACGCCGTCGTCGATCCGCTGGACTCGGTGCGGGCCGAACGCACCGACAACTCGCTGGTCGTCGCCGGCGACGGATCCGGGATCGCGCAGCTGTCCGCGGCCGGGCTGCTCAGCGCCGCACCGTCGTTCCAGTACGCCCAGGACATCTCTGCGCGCAACATGACCTCCGTGCTCGGCGGTGAGCACCGGCTGATCATCACCGACACCAACGCGCGACGCGCCGCCATCACCAACCGGCTGAGCAACGGGGAGGGTCCGCTCCTCACGGCCGCGCAGACGCCGGCGAGCACCCGTGCCCTGGGCACGGACACCGACGACCAGACCGTGATGGTGCCCTCGGGCGCGCAGGTCAGCGCGACGTCCGAGGGTGGGACGTTCTTCGACCTGCCGTACGCCGCCCCACAGAACGCACTCGACGGCGACCCGTCCACCGCGTGGCTTTTCGGCGACTTCGGACGCGCGAAGGGCCAGAGCCTCACCGTCACCGAACCCACCCCGATCCCGCTCGGCACCATCCGCATCAAGCAGGCCGATGTGGGCCGCTCGAAGATCGACCGACTCACGGTGACCGCGGGCGGTCGCTCGGTGACCCAGCGGATGCCGGACACCGGCTACGCGTCGTTCGCCATGGGCAACACGCCGGCCGGCAGCGTCAAGGTCACGGTCGACTCCGAGCGCGGCGGAGGCTACAACCTCGTCGGTATCTCCGACATCAAGATGCCCGGGCCGCTCGCCGTCCGCACCGCGCGCACCCCGACGACCTTCTCCAACCAGTACGCGCAGCTCGACGCGGCCGGGCGGTCAGAGTTCGACCGGACGCCCCTTTCGGTGCTGCTGACCCGCCTGCAGGGCACTGCGTCGACGGCCGACGACGAGGAGACCGGCCTGCGCCGGATCGTCGCCCTCCCGGACGCGCGCACCTTCACCACCGCGGCCGACGTACGGGTCGACGGGCCGCTGGAGCCGGTGTATGACCGGGTCGCCGGCTACTCCGCCGACGTGCAGGCGACCTCCTCCCGGTTCTACTTCGACAACCCTTCCGTGCGAGCGTCCCAGGCGGCGGACACCGGCCAGAACGCGGCGAGTACGGCGTGGGTGCCGGGCAACGGCGTGCGCAACTCGTGGTGGCAGATCGCCGGACCCACCCGCTCGGTGGACTCCGTCTCGATCCGGCAGAGCCCGGCGACCGGCGACCGCACGACCGGTGCGACACGCACCCAGTGGGCCACCTCCGCGGTCGTCACCGTGGACGGCAAGCGTGTCGCCACCACCGCGCTCACCGAGGACGGCACCACGAACGTCACCTTCCCGCGAGTGACCGGCCGGACGGTCCGCATCACCTTCACCGGCGCGACGTCCCCGCCGCAGGGCCTGCCGGCACGCTTCCCCAGCATCGACACGGGCATCTCGATGCGCATGAGCAGCGCCGGCCCGCTCGACCAGGTCAACGGCAGCGGGGCGCGCTGCCTCACGGTGGCCACCATCGACGGCCAGCCGATCCGGATGCGGCCCACGACGTCCGTCCTCGCCGGTCCCTCCGACGAGGGGACCCGGTGGACCGGCTGCGCGCGGACCTCGCTGCAGGGCGGCTCCCGGCGGATCGAGCAGGCGCCCGGATTCACGCTCGACTCGGTCGCGCTGACCGACACCCGCACGCCCACCGCTGCGGTCCCCGCAGCGCCCACGGTCACCCACGTGCACAACTCCGCCTCCGCCAAGTCACTGAAGGTGCGCTCCAGCGGGGCGTTCGCGGTGGTCATCAGCCAGAGCTACGACCCGCGGTGGCATGCCACGGCCAACGGCCGCGACCTCGGGAAGCCTGTGGTCCTGGACGGGTACTCGGTCGGCTGGAAGCTGCCGTCCGGCGGCACCTACGACATCCGGATCCGCTACGGCCCGCAGCGCGCCTCGAACGTGGCCCTCGCGGTGTCGGGGCTGGTGCTGTTGGCAGCGATCGTGCTCGCGACGGGCCTCTGGCGCCCCGTACGGCGCCGCCTCCAGGCGGCGCGCGCGGGCGAGTCGGACGACGACGAACCCGCCCCCGACACCGCTGGGACCCTCGTTGCGGCAGACCGGGATCCCACGCTGGTACGTCGGTGGCATGCGCCCTGGGGGCGAGGTCGGGAACCCGTCCAGGCAGCGCACGACGATGTCCGCTCGAGCGCTCCCGCGAGCGCGGACGGCGTGCCGCACGGCGATGCCGGGCCGTGGCCCGGCCCGATGAGCCGGGTCGGTGTCGAGATCGCGCTGGTGCTTGCGGCGACCTTCTTCCTGGGGTACGCCGGTCTGGTCACCGCCCTGGTGCTGGTCGCGGTGCTGCGCTGGGCCCCGTTGCCCTCCGAGTGGCTCATCACCGCCGGAGTGGCGCTGGTCGGAGCGTCCGTGGTGCTGTATCTGATCGTGCTGTGGGCCAAAGGGCTCATCGGTCAGGTGAGCGCCGACGCCGTCGCGGTCAGTCTCTGGCCGCACTACCTCGGTGCGGCCGGGCTGCTCGTCGCGCTCACCGGTGCGTTGCGGGACTACCTGCCGCCGCCGACACCCACCCGCACGCCCCACGACCCAGCCCAGGACAAGGAACCGGAGTTCACCGGTGGACACCAGCACTGAGCACGTCGACGGACTCGTCTCCGTCGTCGTCCCCACCCGCGACAACGAGCGCACCATCGACTCCTGCCTGGCGTCGGTGCGGGCACAGACCCATGTCGATGTCGAGCTGATCGTCGTCGACAACCACAGCACGGATGCGACCCCCGGATCGCCGAGCGGTACGCCGACCGCGTCATCACCGCCGGCCCCGAGCGGTCCGCGCAGCGCAACACCGGCATCGCCGCGGCGCGAGGGGAGTGGGTGCTGTGGCTCGACAGCGACATGATCCTGCCCCCGGACAGCATCACGGCGGCGGTGCGGACCGCGCGTGACACAGATGCAGTCGGTGTCGCTCTGCCCGAACGCACCATCGGCGACGGCTTCTGGACCGCGTGTCGGGCACTGGAACGCGAGTGCTACCTGACCCAGCCGTGGCTGCACAACCCGCGGCTGGTGCGGCGCGACTTCCTGATCGACGACGGCGGATTCCGGCTCGACATGTCCGGGCCGGAGGACGCCGATCTGCGGTTGCGGATGCACGCCGCCGGTGCCCGCATCGAGCTGGCGGACGTCCTCGTCGACCACGACGAGGGCCACCTCACCGTGCCCGACATGCTGCGCAAGCGCTACTACTACGGTCGCAGCATCCCCGCGCTCCAGGGTCAGCACGGGGGAGCCGTCGGCGCGCAGGGACGTGCGCTGGTCAAGTCTTACGTCGACGCGCGCGGCCTGCTGGTCCGCGATCCGGCGCACGCCGCCGGGATGGTGCTGCTGCGGGGGCTGGAGGTCGTCGGCTACACCCTCGGTGCGCGCCGCGGACGTCGCGACCGTCGTACGGCAGGCCGCGCCGGGGCGACGGCGTGAGCCGTCGCCTGCTCTGGGTGTCGCTGCCCGACCAGCGGGCGAGGCGCGAGCTCTACTGGATGTCCCGTATGCCGCAGACGCAGGTCACGGCTCTGGCTGCCCAGCAGCCGATCGGCGACATCGAGTGGGTGCGGAGCACCTACCGGCGCCCGGTGAAGCGCTTCGTCGAGGCGGGTGCGCTGGCGTGGGTGCGCGGGCTGGGGGACCAGGACCCGGCGGCGTACGACTGGGTCACGAGTCTCGAGTTGTGCTCGCTGGTCACCGGTCAGGCGGCTCGCTGGCGCTCGCGCGGCACGCGTCGCCCGCTGCAGGCCGTCATCACCTGGGAGAACCTGCCGGATCAGCCGCTCTACAAGATCCCGCCCTACCGGCAGGCCGTGCACGCCAGCCGCGGCGCCGACCTGCTGCTGTGCATGGTGGACGCCGCTCGGGATCACTTGCTGGAGAACGGTTTCCACGAAGACCGGATCCAGGTCGTCAAGCCCGGCGTCGACACCACGCTCTTTGCCCCCGCGCCGCAGCCGGCCGTCGAACCGGTCGTGGTGTTCACCTCCCCGCTCGCGGAGAACAAGGGCATCGACCGGGTCCTCGACGCGATGGCGCTCGTACGCCGCACCGTCCCCGAGGCGCGTCTGGTCGTCGCCGGCAACGGTCCGCTGCGCGAACGTATCGAACAGGAGGCACGCGATCACCCCGGGCAGGTGGAGTTGCGCGGCAGCCTGGACGCCGCCGGTGTCGCGGAGCTGTTGCGCTCGGCCGCGGTGTTCTGCACCGCGCCCCGGGCGACCTGGAAATGGACCGAGCAGCTGGGCCTGGCCTACCTCGAGGCGCAGTCGTGCGGTCTGCCCGTGGTGACCACCCGGTGCGGCACCAACGACGAGGCCGTGCAGCCGCCGAACCTGCTGGTCGACGACGACGTGGACGAGCTGGCGCAGGGGCTGCTGCACTTCCTCACCGACCTGCCGCGCGCCCGGGAGGTCGGGGCCGCGAACCGGGCCCGGATGCTGGCCGAGCACGACCTGCCGACGCAGTGTGCCCGGATGGGGGAGGCGTTCGCCTCGGTCGAGGCGCAGCACCGGTGACCCCTCCCGCGGCGGCGCGTCCCCGCTTCGGCGTCCGCAGCGTCGGCGCGCTCGTCGGCCTGCTGAGCGGGCTGCTCGCCCTCGGCCCCGCGCTGCGACCGGGCTACCTGCTCTTCTACGACATGGTCTTCGTGCCGCGGCTGGATCTGTCCGACCGCACCCTGGGCGTCGACGGCAGCGTCCCGCGCGCCGTACCCAACGACCTGGTCGTCGCACTGGCCTCCCACGTGGTGCCCGGCTGGGTCGTCCAGAAGGCGTTGCTGCTACTGGTCTTCGTCGGGGTGGGTGCCGGCGTCGGCGGGCTGATGTCCTCGCGGCTCGGTGCGGGCGCCGCGGCGCTGTTCGCGAGCTGGAACGCCTATCTGGCGGAGCGGCTCGCCATCGGCCACTGGGGGTTCCTGCTCGGGTACGCCGCGCTCCCGTTCCTGCTGTCGGCGGCCTCCGACGTGCGCCTCGGCCGCCCTCGCGGTCGGCTGCGGCTCGGGGTCTGGACCGTGCTCACCGCCCTCACCGGGTCGACCGGCGCGATCCTCGGGTTGCTCGTGACGCTGGCCGTGCTGATGGTGCCTGGCCGGCCGGGAACGCCCGCCGTACGCCGTGTTCGTCGCGGCCGCGAGACCGCCTGGGCGGTCGGCGTGTTCGTGCTGGCCAACGCGCCATGGTGGTTCCCCTTCCTCTTCCTCGCCCCGTCGGCCTCCACGGGCGCCGCGGACTCGGCGGGGGTGACGGCGTTCATGGCGCGGGCGGACACCTCGTGGGGCGTATTCGGCTCCCTGGTCACCGGCGGGGGGATCTGGAACGCCGGCACCTGGACGCCCGGGCGCTCGTCGGCGCTGGTCAGCGGGTTCGGGCTGCTGATGGTGCTGGTCTGCGTGGGGTACGCCGCGTGGTCCCGCGCCTGGCCGGCTTCGCCGGCGTACGTCGGGCTCGCCGTCGCCGGGGTGGTCTGTCTTCTCGTCGCCGGCGCCGGCTCGCTGCCCGGCGGTCGGCACCTGGTGACCGCCGCCGTCACCGATCTTCCGGGAGGCGGCCTGCTGCGCGACTCGCAGAAGTTCGTGGCGGTGTGGGTGCTGCTCGTCGCGGTGTGCGCGGGGCTGCTGGCCGAGAAGGTGCGCGACCTCGGGCGGGGGGTCGGCGCGGACCGCGGCGCGGCCGTCGGTGTCGCGACGCTGCTCGCGCTGTGGCCCCTGGTGGTGCTCACCGGATTGGCGTGGGGCCAGGGGGACCGGTGGT
Source organism: Allobranchiibius sp. GilTou73 (assembly GCF_021391335.1). Lineage (GTDB taxonomy): Bacteria > Actinomycetota > Actinomycetes > Actinomycetales > Dermatophilaceae > Allobranchiibius > Allobranchiibius huperziae. Next base: position 2,383,104 of record NZ_CP090051.1, read on the forward strand.
CGGCGGTGCGCTACCCCGCGTCGTACGTCGTCGTGCAGGACCGGGTGGCCGCGCTGCCGCCCGGTGCCGTCGCGGTCTTCCCCTGGACCCTCTACCGGCGGTACGCGTTCGACCACGACCAGGTCGTGCTCGACCCGTGGCAGCGGCTGCTGGACCGGCAGGTGGTGGTCAACGACGACCTGCCGCTGTCCTCGCGGATCGTGCGCGGCGAGAGTGCGGACGCCGCCCGGATCACCCGGGCCCTCGAAAGGCGGGCCGACGTACGCGCCGCCCTGCAGGCCGCGGGGGTGCGGTACGTGCTGCTCGAGACCGACCAGCCGACCAGCGCGGACACCGCGCTGCCCACCGGGACGCGCGGCGCCGTGGTCGTCCGTACGTCCGGGCTGACCCTCTACGATCTCGGAGCCGACCCTGACCGTCAGGCCGGGTCGGCTCGGCACGGTGCGTGGCGATACCTCGGTCTCGCGGGCCTGGCGGTCACGCCGTTGCTCCTGGCGGGTGAGGCGGTCGCGACGCGCCGAAGCATGGTTACCGAAGAGTTACCTGACTGAGCCCTCTGTGGTTATGATGTGCCCAGACTTCCTGCAGGGCACGGGTGCAGGGCCGAGACGTCAGAAGGAATGACTCACGACATGGACGCTACGAACAAGAAGCTCGCCTACAACATCGGCGGCGGTCTGCTCGGCGTGATCCTGGCGTTGCTCGCCATCTTCGGGCTCGTCGCGCAGCAGAACTCGGTCACCCAGCCGCAGAAGTACAGCCCGCAGATCAGCTACGACAGCTCCAACTGACGCGCGCCACCTTCACTTCGCGAAAGCGGCCGATCCCCTCGGGGTCGGCCGCTTTCCGTATGCCGGGTATCGCGCGCCGCTCGACCGTGACACAGGTAGCGCCGAGGGACACAGGACGACCTGTGGCTCTCGGGTTTACCTGCGCCATGGTGGGCGCGGGAGGGGGTAGGTCGTCTAGCGGTGCAGCGCGGCCGGCTCGTCGACGGCATCCGCCGTCTGCGTGCCGGCATCGTCGACCGTGCCGTGGTCCTCGACGATGTCGTTCACGTGCTGCACGTCCTGCACGTCCAGGGCGGCCGGCACGCCCGGCGCGATCACCGGGACGGGCACCGGCCCGTGCACCTGCTGCAGATCGACCGATCCCGGCCCCAGGGTGGCGGGCTGGTCGGGGCGGGCGCGGTGGCCGAGCACCGAGTGCAGGGTGTGCTCGAGACGTTCGGCGGCCGACCACCAGCTGAAGCTGTGCGCGTGGTCGCGAGCCGCGGCACCGAGCTGGCCGCGCAGGCCCTCGTCCTGCAGGATCAGGCGGGCCTGAGCGCGCATGTCGGCGTAGTCCTTGGACAGCAGACCGGTCAGTCCGTGCAGGATCGACTCGCTGGGACCGCCCGCTTCGGCGAAGGCGACGCTGGGGGTGGCGTGCAGGCCGGCCTCGACGATGATCAGCCCCCACCCCTCCTTGTGCGAGGGCACCAGCATGAGCCAGGACTGCGCGAGCAGGGTGTGCTTGGTCGACTCCTCCACGAAGCCGTGGAAGTTGACCCGGTCGGCCACGCCCCGTTGCGCCGCGTGTTCACGCAGCTGCGGCTCCCAGTAGCCCGAGCCGACGACGTCCAGGGTCAGCGTGGGCAGCACGTCGCTCAGGTCGGCGACGACGTCGATCGCCAGCTCCACCTGCTTGTGCGGCACCAGACGGCCGAGCACCGTCATCGACGGCTCGCTCGAGCGTGCCACCGAGCGGTAGGACTCCAGATCGGCCGGGTGGTCGTTGCCGGAGTAGACGAGGTCGACCCGCTGGGGATCGATGCCGAGCGACGCGAGGTCGGCGCGGGTGGCCTGGGAGACGGTGACGTACCGCGAGCGGCGGTAGACGCGGGGCGCGACCTTGCTCTCCAGGGAACCATCCGACCGCTGCGATCGGCCGGGGGAAGAGCGAGCGCCACTGGTCCCGATGGACGTGATGGGTGATGTTCACGACCGGGTTCCGGGCGAGCAGCGGAGCCCAGAACGGCACCCCGTTCTGCACGTCGAGGACCACGTCGTAGTCGCCGCGGTGCCGGGCGGCGTACAGCATGCCTCGCAGGTAGCAGGTGAAGCGGCCGCCGCGGCGTACGACGTCCACGTCACCGTGCCGATCGACGGCGCGGGCACCCGGGAAGCGGCTGGTGAAGATGGTGACGCGGTGGCCGCGTTCGGTGAGGATCTGTGCGGTGCGCTCGGTGAAGGTCTCCGCGCCGCCCGCCTCCGGGTTCTCCCGATCACGCCACGAGAGGTAGAGAATGCGCATCGGCACGTTGCTGGCCGATGTCGTGTCAGCGTCGCCGCTCACGTGCACTCCTCCTGCGCTCCGGCGCCGGTTACCGGATGGTCCCGGTCGTCGTACGCCACCGCGTACGCGGGATCGTGCGCGTACCGACGGATAGGGTAGCGCGCAAGTTACTCGAAGGTAGTACGAAAGGGATTTCAGCCGAGATGGCCATCACGGGTGTCGCCGCGATCCGCGAGGACTGCGAGATCTGCAGCGCCCCGTTGCGCCCGCGCGCACTGCGTGGCGGCGGGGCGCTCGCCCGGTGCGAGCGATGCGGCCATCTGCTGCGCGATCTTCGCGACTCTCCCGCCGCGCATCGGGACCTGGCCTACGGCGGCGAGCCCACCCTCGACCGGATCCGGCTGGACCTGACCTACCGGGCGATGCTGCGCGCCGTGCCGGGCGACGCGCCGCGGTCGGTGTTCGAGGTCGGCTACGGCAGCGGGTCGATGCTGCGGCGGTTCCTCGACGGCGGCGCCACGATCGCGGGGGCCGACCCCGACCAGCTGCGGATCGGCGTCGACCCGCTCGTCGTGGCGCAGGGCAGGTTGTCCGCGGGGAGTGTGGAGGACGTGCTGCGCGACGGCGCGGACCCGGTCGACCTGGTCTACGGGATCCACGTGCTCGAACACGTCCTGGACCCGGTCGCGACGCTGGCCGTGGCGTTCGATCTCGCGCGGCCCGGGGGAGTCGTGCAGTTCCTCACCCCGGCGGGCGACAGCGACGGAGTGCGCCTCTACGGATCGGCGTGGTGGATGCTCGAGGACCCCACCCACGTGCGGTTCTTCACGGCGGACAGCCTCGCGCGCGCCGCGACCGACGCGGGCTTCGTCGACGTCGTGGTCCGCCGGCCGGTGCTCGACAGCCTCACGACGGACGCCGCCAGCGCCGTACGCCGCTGGCGTCCCGCTCCCCGTCCACGCGGCGTGCTGGCCTCCCGCAGCGTGATCGCCGCCGGGCTCGCCTCCGCACCGCTGGTGCTGGCGGCCCGAGCGGTGCGGCCCACCATGCGCCCCACCCTGCACCTGATCGCCCGGCGGCCCCGATGAGCGCGCAGCGTCGCGGCCTCGCGCGGTCCGCCCGGCTCTTCCACGCGTTCACGCTCGAGCAGACTCGGCCCGAGGTGTTCTACGGCGCGCTGGCGGCCGACTCGATCGAGATGCTGCAGGAGCTGACCGACCTGCGGGGTGCCTCGGTGCTGGACGTCGGCGCCGGGCCGGCCGAGTTCGCCAGCGCGTTCCGCGCCGCGGGCGCACGCTACGTGCCGGTCGACCACGACCCGGCGGTCCCGTCGGTCCGTGACGGCGGGCTCGTCGCGACCGCCGCGGCGCTTCCGGTGGCCGACCGCAGCGTCGACCTGGTCTTCAGCAGCAACCTGTGGGAGCACGTGGAGCACCCCGAGCAGGTCGCCGACGAACTGGTCCGCGTCGTGCGTCCGGGCGGACTGGTCTTCCTCTCCTACACCAACTGGCTCTCGCCCTGGGGCGGGCACGAGACGTCGCCCTGGCACTGGCTGGGCGGCGAGCGCGCGGCGCGCCGTTACACCCGCAAGCACGGTCACCCGCCGAAGAACACGGTCGACCGGACGCTCTACCGGATCAGCGTGGCGCAGGGCCTGCGCTGGGCGCAGGCGCAACCCGAGGTCGAGGTGCTGGTCGCCCGCCCGCGGTACCTGCCCGACGTGGCGCGGCACCTGCTGAGGGTGCCGGGGCTGCGCGAGCTGCTGACGTGGAACCTGCTGCTCGTGCTGCGCCGACGGTGATGTCCGGCGACGCGCAGACCCTCCGCGTCGTGGACCGGGTCACTCACCACCGGCCGGCCGGCAGCCCGCCGGATCGGGCGCGCGTCGTCCGCGTCCTGGCGGTCCTGGCGATGGCGCTGCTGCCGTGGCTCGTCGCGCCGGGCGAGGTGCAGCCGGACACCAAGATCGACCTCACGCTCTCCCCGTGGACCTACCTGGCGCGTTCGGTCGACGCGTGGAACGGGCACGCGGGCCTCGGAGAGCTGCAGAACCAGGCCTACGGCTACCTCTTCCCGATGGGCCCCGTCTTCGGCATCGGCCACTCCCTGGGTCTGCCGGCGTGGGCGTGCCAGCGGGTCTGGTGGACGATCCTGCTGCTGGTCGCGTTCCTCGGCGTGCAGCGACTCGTTCGCGAGCTGCGGCTGGCGGGACCGTCCGTCGCGCTGCTCGCGGCAGCGGCATACGCGCTCTGCCCCCGCGTCCTGACCCTCCTGGCCGAGAACTCCAGCGAGGCGTGGCCGATGGCGGTGGCACCGTGGCTGGTGCTGGCGGCCCGGCCGCTCCTGCGTGCCGAGCTCGACCGGCGGGGCGTGCTGCGGTCGGTCGCGGCCAGCGGATTGCTGGCCGCCGCCCTCGGCGGGGTCAACGCCGCCGCGTCCGGGCTGATGCTGGTCATCCCGTTCCTGTTCCTGCTGACCCACCCGCAGGGTCGTCGCCGCATCGGGTGGTGGGTGCTCGGCGTCCTGGCCGGCGCGTTGTGGTGGCTGCTGCCGCTGCTCGTCCTCGGCGGATACGGCTACCCGTTCCTGGACTTCATCGAGACGGCCTCGATGACCACGGCGGTGACCTCCACGCCGAACGTGCTGCGCGGGAACTCCGACTGGATCGCCTACATCCTGGACTCGGCCGGACACCCGACCTGGCAGTCGGGGTGGACGAGCGCACAGTCGCTGGTGTCGATCGTGGCGACCAGCGCCGTGGCGGGCATCGGGCTCGTCGGGGTGGCCCGGCTGCGCTCCCACCTCGGCCGGTTCGCGCTGCTGAGCGTCCTCGTCGGCACGGTGTTCATGACGATCGGGCACCACGGCGTCGTCGGCAGCCCGGTGGCGGGACAGGCGCGTGCCCTGCTCGATGGATCGCTGGCGCCGTTGCGCAACGTGCACAAGGCCGACGCGCTGATCCGGCTGCCGGTGGTGCTGGGCCTCGCGGTGGTGCTGGACCGGCTGCGCCGTTCCCGCGAGGTGGCCGCACGTCTCACCGCCGCCGCCCTCGTCGTCCTCGTCGCGGCGGCCATGACCCCGATCTGGCAGGGCCGGCTCGCCGACTCCGGCGGCTATCGCGCCGTCCCGGCGTCCTGGTCGGTGATGGCGCACCGCATCGATGCCGCGGCCGAACGGGCCGGCGGCAGCACGCTGCTCTTCCCCGACGCGCGCACCGCGACGTACGACTGGGGCACCACCAGCGATGACCCGATGAGCGCGCTCGCGGCCTCCCCGCTGGTGTTCCGGGCCGCGGCACCGCTGGGGGAGCCGGGCGCCACCCGGATGCTCGACACCGCCGACCAGCTCGCGTCGTCCGGGGAGGTGCAGCCAGGTCTCGCGGCGGGCCTGGCCCGGATGGGCATCGCGCGCATCGTGGTGCGGCACTCGATCGCCTCCACCGTCGGCGCGCAGCCGTGGTCCCTGGTGGAAGCGACGCTGCGCCGGTCGCCGGGATTCGCGTACGCCGGGTCCGCCGGCACCGGCACCGACCGCCTGACGCTCTGGACGGTGAGCGGGTCGCACACCGTCGCGGCGTACGCACGGGACGACGACCTGCGGGTGGTCGGCGGCCCGGAATCGATCTTCGACCTGGCGACCGTCGGCGCGCTCGCACCGGACCAGGGGGCGCAGATCGTGGGGGGCACGACGGCCGTGGGTGCGACCGTGCCGAACGTCGTGACCGACTCGCTGCGGTGGCGCTCGTACAACAACGGGGTGTCCGCCGCCGACGGTTACAGCCCGACGCTGACCCGTGCCGACCGGACACCGGACCACATCGGCGCCCGGGACCTGCCGCCCGGCGGCGACCCCGCGAACCAGCCGGTCCGCGAGCTGATCGGGATGTCCTCGTGGTCGGCCTCGTCCTCGGGCGCGGACCCGACCGCCCGGACCTACGCCGGACCGGGCGCCGGCATCGCCGCGGCCTTCGACGACGACCCGGACACCGCCTGGCGCACCGGCGACCACGAGTCGGACGCGAGTCTGTCCTTCACCCCGACCTCGCGGACGCCGCTGCGGGAGGTCGACGTCGACCTCGCCTCCGGGCCGGGGCTGGACCGGGTCGGCTCCGTGCGCGTGTCGGTCGGAGCGGTGCACGGCGCGACGGTGCGGGTGGCACTCGGTCAGACCGCGCTGCGCCTGCGACTGCCACGCGCCGCGACCGGCGCCGTGCGCATCGACCTGAAGGTCGCCGGCGCCGCCACCGACCCGGTCATCGGTCTGACGCGGGTGTCCGTGCCCGGGCAGCAGCTCGGCAGCATCATCTCGCTGCCGGGTCGGGTCGACCCGACGCGGACGTCGGTCCTGCTGCGGCGCGACCCGCGGGAGCACAGCACCGCCGCGACCCAGGGGGAGGACCCGACGACGCTGCGTCGCAGGGTCACCTTCTCGCGGTCCGGTCAGGTCGTGCCGAACGTCTGGGTCCGCTCCGCCGCGAGCGGCGCCGGTGCACTGCAGCTCGCGTGCGGCCAGGCGGGCGTGCTGCGCATCGGCACGTCATCGGTGCCGCTGCGCCTCACGGCGTCCGCGGCGCAGGTCGCGCAGGGCGAGCTCCTTCGTGCGCAGCCGTGCGCGACGTCGGCGGCGGTGGCCGTCGGGCCGCAGACGGTGTCCGTGGCGCCCGGGGACGGGGTGCGCGCGGAGCTGGTCTACCTGCGGCGGGACTCATCCGCAGGGGTCGACGCCGGCGCGTCGATCCCTGCCCGGGCCTACGGTGCTCTGCGATCCGGGGACGGCACCGTCCGGATCGGTGGGGGAGGCGCGCGGGCGGTGGCGCTGACCGAGGGCTACAACCGCGGATGGCACGCCTCGCTCGCCGGCCGCTCGCTGCCCGCGATGCGGGTGGACGGCTGGCGGCAGGGATTCGTGGTGCCGGCCGGCGCGGCGGCGACCCTGCACGTGACGTTCGGGCCCACGCGCTGGCAGCGGGCCGGACTGATCGTCGGCTCGCTGGCGGTTCTGGCGCTGGCCGTGCTTGCGGTGGGCAGCCGCCGACGCGGGCGGCGGGCCGTGGCCGACGCACCCGACGTGACGGACCCGTCGTACGACGGTGCGGCACCGGGCCCGACGCGCGTCACCGTGATGGCCGCGGTGCTGTCGGTCGGGGTCGGGGTGCTGATGAGCGGGCTCGCCGGCGTCGTCGTCGGGGCGCTGTGTCTGCTGGTGCCGCGGCGGCTGGTCGGGTGGGGGATCGGCGGGTCGATGGCGGTCGCCGGGGTCCTGCTCGCCTCGCTCGGTGTGGTCGACCAGAGGTCGGCCGGGGCGATCCTCGGTCAGCTGGCCGGCACGGTCACGGCGTGCCTGCTGGCGCGGTGTCTTGCCGGGGTGCGGACCGGGTCCGGCGATGGGCCTGCGCCAGCACCGGCCGCTCCACCAGGCCCACCGACACCCGCGCCACCACGATCGTCAGCGCCGTCACCGCGACCAGCGTCGTCGTGAACGCACCGGTGAACAGGGCCCTGGACGTCACGAGGTAGACCACCTGCAGAGCGAGTACGTGCCACAGGAAGACGGGGTAGGACGCGTCACCCAGCCAGCGTGCGGCGGGCGATCCCGCCACCGCCCGCGCCACGGTGCCGCGCACCGGGCTGGTCGCCGCCAGCACCAGCAGCGCGGCGATGCCCGTGTAGAGCAGCTCCTTGACGACGGCCTGCGCCGGAGTCGGCGCGTGGAGGTCGACCGGTCCGGCGAGGGGAGTGGCGGCGAGCAGGAAGAGCAGTGCGGCCCCGAGGGCGACGACGCCCGGGTTGGTCCGCGCGAAGTCCAGCCAGCGGCGTACCGGGCTCGCCAGCGCGGACGGCCCCGTCTCGGTGAGCACGGCGAGCGCGGCGCCCGCGGCGAACCACCCCGCGTGGCCCAGCACCGACGTGGCGAGCACTCCCGCGCCCGAGTGCGGATCGACGCCGGTCCACGCGGCCGAGGCGCCCTGGGCGCACAACCCCGCGAGCAGGGTCGCGCCGAGCACCGGCCATACCCGCCGGGGGCGGCGGGCCAGCCGTCCGAGCACGGTGCCGATCACGGGCACCAGCACGTAGAAGGTCACCTCCGTGGTGAGGCTCCAGGTCTGCGAGAACGACTGGTAGGTGTGGCCGGAGCACCCCTGCAGCACCAGCACGTGCAACACGACGTCCAGCGGCGATCCGACGCCCCCGGTGCGCACCGGGGCAAGGGCCGCGACGAGGAGGACGGCGGCCAGCGCGACCCAGTAGGCGGGCAGGATGCGGGCGGCCCGGCGTACGGCGTACCGGCGCAGATCCGGGGTCGATCCGCCCGTCAGCCCGGCACGCAGGAACGGGCGCAGCAGCAGGAATGCCGAGATCGCGAAGAAGACCGCGACGCCCGCGTCACCGCGTGCCAGCAGTGGCCCGGAGACGTCCAGGTGGTCGGCGCCCGTCCAGAAGGCGACGTGCGTCAGCACGACCAGGGCGGCCGCCAGCGCGCGCAGCAGGTCGAGCATCCGGAAGCGCTGCACCTGGTGTGACCCCCATTACTCTCCAGTAGTCTGCTCGGGCGTCCACGGTGGGCGGCCTCGTCGTACGGGGTATCGCCACCCCGTCGCGCACCCGCCCGCACCCGGTGCGGGCAGACACCACGCCCGAGGAGGCTAACCGCCGATGACAGTCGAGGGGATCGTCCCCACCGATCCGTCGGCGCTCGACGCGACCCGGCCGGTGCTGAGGGCCCGCGCGCCCCTGCGGATCTCGTTCGCCGGCGGCGGCACGGACGTCTCGCCGTTCCCCGAGCGCGAGGGCGGCGCCGTCCTGTCCGCGACGATCTCCAGCTTCGCGTACGCAACGCTGCGACCGCGCCGGGACGGCCGGATCACCGTGCAGTCGCTGGACTTCGGCACCTCGATCGGCTTCGACGTCGACGACCCTGTGGAGTTCGACGGCGAGCTGGACCTGCCCAAGGCCGCGATCGCCCGCATCCGCGACATGGGCGGCGCGATGCCCACCGGCGGTTTCGACCTCTTCCTGCACACCCAGGCGCCCCCCGGGTCCGGCCTCGGATCCTCCAGCGCCGTCATGGTCGCCGTCATCGACCTGGTCGCCCAGCACTGCGGTGTCGACCTTACGCCGTACGAGATCGCCGAGCTGGCCTACCGCCTCGAGCGCGAGGACCTCGCCATCCCGGGCGGATCGCAGGACCAGTACGCCGCGTCGTTCGGCGGGTTCAACTACATCGAGTTCCGGCCCGACCAGGTGATCGTCAACCCGTTGCGGGTGCGGGACGCCACGGTGCACGAGCTGGAGCACAACATGCTGCTGGCGTTCACCGGGCGCACCCGGGTCAGCGACCACATCATCGCCGACCAGCGCAGCCGCTACGAGACGGGCAACGCGGACGCGCTCGAGGGCTTGCGGGCACAGAAGGAGCTGGCGGAGCTGATGAAGGTCGCGCTCGTGCGCGGCGAGGTCGACCACTTCGGGCGGCTTCTCGGCCAGGCCTGGGCCGAGAAGCGCAAGATGTCGTCACGGATCAGCACCCCGCTCATCGACGACGCGGTCACGGCCGCACTGGGGTGCGGGGCGCTCGGCGGCAAGGTCACCGGCGCCGGCGGCGGCGGCCACCTCATCTTCGTCTGCGAGTTCGAGCGCAAGCACGTCGTCGCGGACACCCTCCTCGAGATGGGCCTGACACTCTCGGAGATCACCTTCAGCAAGGACGGCGTGACCACATGGAGAGGCCAGCACTGATGGACGTGTTTCATCCCCTGCACGAGGCGAGTGAGGGCGACGTGCGCGCGGCGGTGCACCGCCGTCTCGGCGAGGGTGCCGACGCCTGGGCGGCGCTGGCCGTCGCTCTGCGGGAGCCGACGCTGGAGGGCGAGGTGCAGGCGGCGGGCACGGCGCTCGTGCAGGCCCTCGTCGCCGGAGGCACGCTGCTCGTGGCCGGCAACGGCGGCAGCGCCGCGATCGCCAGCCACGTCGCCGCGGAGTTCATCGGCAAGTGCATCCACGACCGTGAACCCCTGCCGGCGGTGAACCTCGCCGAATCGTTGTCGTCGGTCACCGCCGTCGGCAACGACTACGGCTTCGACCAGATCTTCCGCCGCGGCGTCGCGGCTCTGGGTAGGCGCGGTGACGTGCTGCTCGCGATGAGCACCAGTGGCACCAGCCCGAACGTGCTGCAGGCGCTGCTCCTGGCGCGCGAGCGCGGCCTGCTCACGGTGGCCCTGACCGGCGCCAAGGGGAGGGCCTGCGCGGCGCGGCGGACCACGTGCTCGTCGTACCGTCCGCGGACACCCCGCGCATCCAGGAGGTGCACATGCTGTGGACCCACGCTTGGTGCGAAGCGGTCGACGTGCTCGCGAATCCCGAGTCGGCACACTGAGTCACAGGTGTGCGCCGCGCGGCTGTGGGACGTGTGACACACCTCGCATTTTTCCTGCTACTCTCCGGTAAGTTTTGTCAGCCCCTGCCACGGAGGTCCTCGTGCGGAAGTCCGCCATCGTCATCGGTTTCGGAGCGTTTTTCCTGACCTTGGCGCTGCTCTTGCAGTTCTATGCGTTCGACAAGTTGACTGTGATCCCGGCCGACACCAACACGCAGCAGGTCCTCTCCGACAACAACGCCAAGTTCTTCGACGCGGACACCCTGTCCTTCAAGCAGGGGACCGTGACCACCCGGCAGACGGTCGTGGCCGACAAGAAGGCCTCCGACGCGGAGGGCAAGAACTCCATCGTGCTGGACATCAACCAGTCGACGGACAACAACAACCAGGCGCCCCCGATCGACGCGTTCACCTCGCACTTCGCGCTGAACCGGCACACCGGCAAGGTCATCGACTGCTGCAACGACAACATGAACGGCAAGCCGGTCCAGCACCAGGGCTACACGGTGAAGTTCCCGTTCGGCGCCGGCAAGGGCAGCTACCCCTACTGGGACAACACCCTGCAGAAGCCCATGACGATGACGTACGCGGGCACCGACAAGATCCGCGGCCTCTCGGTCTACCGCTACCACGGCGTGGTGCCCCAGACGACGTACACCAAGCAGGCCATCCCCGGCTTCGTCTTCGGCGGTGCCAAGGACAGCCCCGGCGTGAACGCGGACCGGGCCTACGCCAACGACCGCACCATCTGGGTCGAGCCGCAGACCGGCGCCTTCATCAAGGTGGAGGAGAAGGAGGTCGTGACGCTCACCGACCCCGCCAACGGCAAGTCGGTCAAGGGCATCGACACCGACCAGGTCATGAACGACGCCACGGTCAAGGCGAACGTCGATGAGTACAAGGGCAAGGCCAGCCAGCTGAAGCTGCTGAAGCTCATGCCGTGGGTCCTCGGCGTCCTCGGTCTCATCCTGCTGGTCGTCGGCATCGTGCTGCTGCTGATCGGCGGCCGCGGTGACCGGGCGGAACGCGCGGACGACACGGAGGTCGACAACGACAACCGTCGCGGCGCTCGGCACGCCGAGGGCGACGGCGACGACTACGCGAGGGCCTGATCGCACTGATGCGGGCTGTCGTCACCGGTGGGGCCGGTTTCCTCGGATCTCACCTGTGTGAGGCGCTGTTGGCGGACGGCGCGGAGGTCGTCGCGGTCGACAACCTCTGCACCGGACGCGCGGCGAACGTCGAGCACCTGCACGCGACGGGGCGGTTCACCCTGCTGGAGCGTGACGTCAGCCATGGGTTCGAGGTCGACGGGCCGGTCGACCTGGTGCTGCACTTCGCCAGCCCGGCATCGCCGATCGACTACCTCCGGATGCCGATCGAGACACTCCTCGTCGGATCGCACGGCACCCAGCACGCCCTCGAACTGGCCCGGGACAAGTCGGCCCGGTTCGTGCTCGCGTCGACCTCCGAGGTGTACGGCGACCCGCTGGTCCACCCCCAGCGCGAGGACTACTGGGGGCACGTCAACCCGGTCGGTCCGCGCGGCGTCTACGACGAGGCCAAGCGCTTCGGCGAGGCGCTCACCCTGGCCTACCGGCAGACCCACGGCGTCGACACCGGCATCGTGCGCATCTTCAACACCTTCGGTCCGCGGATGCGGCCCGACGACGGGCGCGCCATCCCCAACTTCGTGCGCCAGTCGCTGGCCGGCGAGCCGGTGACCGTCTCAGGCGACGGGTTGCAGACCCGGTCGATCTGCTACGTCGACGACCTCGTCGCGGGCATCCTGGCGATGGCCCGCAGCGATCACTCGGGGCCGATCAACATCGGCAACCCGCACGAGATCTCGATGGTCGATCTGGCCAACTGGGTCGTGAAACTGGCCGAATCCGACTCCCCGGTCGTGCACATCGCGCGTCCGGTCGACGACCCCACGGTGCGCCGCCCGGACACGAGCCTGGCGCAGGAGATCCTGCACTGGTCGCCGAAGGTGCCCATCGAGGACGCGCTGCAACTGACGATCGCGTGGTTCCGCGCACACGCCACCACTACGCCACCGCTGTCGGCCGAGGCCACCCAGGAGATCCTGGCCGGGCCGGATCACCCGACCGTCTGACCTCTCACGGCGCGGGTAACAGGCGCTGCGGTCACTTTCCTACGTGTCGCGTACGTCGGCCGCGTGGGTTTTCGGCGCTGCGGTCACTTTCCTACTGCGGGTGCCGGATTTCAGGCGGCCTGGACCAGGGACGCTGCCGTCGGGTGCCGCTGCCGGGCGTCGCCTGGATGGGTTGCCCCATACAGGGGCCCACGCGGTGCCCTCCCGCCGGTCCGGGGGACGTCGCCGCTCTGCAAGGGCCCACGCGGTGCCCTCCCGCTGCGAGGTGCGGGTTCTTGGCGGCGCGGTCACTTTCCGACACGTGCGGCGGGGGAGCGGCGGTCCAGGCGATCGGGTCCTTTCCGGGCGCCTGAAAACGAGACCTAAGAGCGCAAGCCGACGGCACGGTCACTCTCCCGCCGGCTGCAGAAGACTGACCTCAGCGCGACGGGAGACGCGACACGAAGATCGCCGTACCGGGCAGGATCTCGCCGCGAGTCGGACTCCACCCGCCCCACACCTGGTGATTGTCCTCTGGCCACTCCGGCTCGATCAGGTCCTCCAGCACCAGTCCGGCAGCGCGCAGTTCCCGGACCCGGTCGCCCAGCGTCCGGTGATGCTCGGCATACGTCAGGGTCCCGTCCTCGTCGGTCTCGACGTACGGCGTGCGGTCGAAGTAGGAGTGGTAGGCGCTCAGACCCTCCGGTCCCGGCACGTCAGGAAACGCCCAACGCACCGGATGCGTGGTGGAGAAGACGAACCGTCCGCCGGGTCGCAGCACCCGCGCCGCCTCGCGCATGACTGCCTGCGAATCGGCCACGAACGGCACGACGCCGTACGCCGTGAAGACCAGGTCGAACGACGCGTCAGCGAACGGCAGTGCCGTGCCGTCGCACAGCACCAGGGGCAGCGCCACATCGTGCTGGTCGTTCAGGGCTGCGGCGCGGGACAGCATCCCGGCGGACAGGTCCGTCGCGACGACCCGACCGGCATGCCGGGCAGCCCAGCGCGACCCCTGCGCGGCGCCGGAGCCGATCTCCAGCAGGTCGGCGTCCGCGAGCGCCGCCGGATCGCCGAAGACCCGCAGATCGCTCTCGCTCCAGCCCTCCGGGCCCCACACCAGGTCGGTGTCGCCGAGGAAGGCGCCATGCTCGGCGTAGTAGGCGTCTGCCTCGCCGTCCCACCATCCGCGGTTGGCGCGGTTGTGTTCCTGCCCTATGGCGGCGGACCCCCGTTTTGACCGTCCTGTGCGCTGCTCGATAGAGTGTTCGAGCGCATGACTGTGCCGCGCGCCGTACCTTCGCCAGACCGATCCATCGCATCGCCGGGAGCGATCCCGGAAATCACCGGATCTTCCTCTGACCCAGGCGTCTCGCGTCCGCTCATGTTCGTGTCTTCACTGTTCGTCCGCACACTCCGACTATCACCCACCCGAAGGTTTCCTACTACATGACTGCCACCACCACCTCACCGATCGCGATCAACGACATCGGATCGGAAGAGGAGCTGCTCGCCGCGATCGACGCGACGATCAAGCACTTCAATGACGGAGACATCGTCGAGGGTGTCATCGTCAAGGTCGACCGGGACGAGGTCCTGCTCGACATCGGTTACAAGACCGAGGGCGTCATCCCCTCCCGCGAGCTCTCCATCAAGCACGATGTCGACCCCGGCGAGGTCGTTTCCGTGGGCGACGAGATCGAGGCCCTTGTCCTGCAGAAGGAGGACAAGGAGGGCCGGCTGATCCTGTCCAAGAAGCGTGCGCAGTACGAGCGCGCCTGGGGCACGATCGAGAAGATCAAGGAAGAGGACGGCGTCGTCACCGGCACCGTCATCGAGGTCGTCAAGGGCGGTCTCATCATGGACATCGGCCTGCGCGGCTTCCTTCCCGCGTCGCTGGTCGAGATGCGTCGTGTGCGCGATCTGCAGCCGTACGTCGGCAAGGAGATCGAGGCCAAGATCATCGAGCTGGACAAGAACCGCAACAACGTGGTCCTGTCCCGCCGTGCGTGGCTCGAGCAGACCCAGTCCGAGGTCCGCACCTCCTTCCTCAAGGAGCTGCAGAAGGGCCAGGTCCGCTCCGGTGTGGTCTCCAGCATCGTCAACTTCGGTGCGTTCGTGGACCTCGGCGGCGTCGACGGTCTGGTGCACGTCTCCGAGCTGTCCTGGAAGCACATCGACCACCCGAGCGAGGTCGTCGAGGTGGGCCAGGAGGTCACCGTCGAGGTGCTCGACGTCGACATGGAGCGCGAGCGCGTGTCCCTGTCGCTGAAGGCGACCCAGGAAGACCCGTGGCAGCACTTCGCCCGCACCCACTCGATCGGTCAGATCGTGCCGGGCAAGGTCACCAAGCTGGTGCCGTTCGGTGCGTTCGTGCGCGTCGAGGACGGCATCGAGGGTCTGGTGCACATCTCCGAGCTCGCAGAGCGTCACGTGGAGTTCCCCGAGCAGGTCGTCACCGTGGGCCGCGACGTCTTCGTCAAGGTCATCGACATCGACCTGGAGCGTCGCCGTATCTCGCTGTCGCTGAAGCAGGCGAACGACGACGCCGCCGGTGCCGCCGAGTTCGACCCGACCCTCTACGGCATGGCCGCGGAGTACGACGACCAGGGGAACTACAAGTACCCCGAGGGCTTCGACTCCGAGACCAACGAGTGGCTCGAGGGCTTCGACGCGCAGCGTGAGAAGTGGGAGAAGCAGTACGCCGAGGCGCACGCCCGCTACGAGGCGCACCAGGCGCAGATCGAGCAGGCACGCAAGGACGACGCCGACGCCGCCGCGGGTGCCGCGACCGGCACGTCGTACTCCTCGGACAGCGCCGACGACTCCTCCGACGACGAGGGCGGCTCGGCCACCCCGTCGAGCAGCAGCAGCACTCCGGCCCCGGCCGAGGGCACGCTGGCCTCGGATGAGGCGCTGGCCGCTCTGCGCGAGAAGCTGACCGGCAACTGATCGCAGTTCTCGGGCCCTGCGGCCTGAGATGAAGGGCCCCGTCGGAACATCCGACGGGGCCCTTGCGCGCCGCTCACGATTTCCCAGGGTGCCGTGCCCTGGTCGACTAGTGTTCGCTTCGTGGTCACCAGGTCGACGAAGACTGGCTCATCATGACGAGCGCTGCGGCACCCCCCGCCCCGGTCGGCGACCCGCCGCGCCGTCGTGGCCGACCGATCGGCGAATGGGGCCTGGCGGGGTTGCTCCTGCTGCCGAACCTGGCCCTGCTGGTGATCTTCACCTACCGGCCGCTCCTCGACAATGTGCGGCTGTCCTTCACCAGCTGGAACATCTCCGCACCGGTCGCGCACTACATCGGGACAGCCAACTATGTGCACTGGTGGCACGATCCGAACTCTCACGAGGTGCTGCGCAACACCGTCATCTTCACGGTGGCGACCGTCGGCGTGTCGATGGTGCTCGGCCTGGCGCTGGCGATGCTGCTCGACCAGAAACTGCGTGGTCGCAACATCGTCCGCTCGGTGCTCTTCGCCCCCTTCGTGATCTCCGGTGCCGCCGTCGGCCTCGCGTTCCAGTTCGTCTTCGACCCCAACTTCGGGCTGGTCCGCGACCTCGGCCACCGGGTCGGCATCACCGTGCCGGACTTCTACCAGCAGCCGCACTGGGCGCTGTTCATGGTGACGGTCACCTACATCTGGAAGAACCTCGGCTATACCTTCGTCATCTACCTGGCCGCCCTGCAGGGGCGCCGGGCCGACCTGGACGAGGCTGCCGAGATCGACGGCGCGTCACCCTGGCGCCGTTTCACCAAGGTGCTGCTCCCGCAGTTGCGGCCGACGACCTACTTCCTGTCGATCACCGTGCTGCTGAACTCGGTGCAGGTCTTCGACATCGTCAACGTCATGACGCGCGGCGGGCCGCAGGGTTACGGCACGGCGACCATGGTCTACCAGGTCTACAAGGAGACGTTCGTCAACAACCAGGCCGGGTACGGCGCGACCATCGCGACGATCATGTTCGTCTTCCTGCTGGTGATCACGTTGGTGCAGGTGCGGTTGATGGACAAGGGGCGGCAGTCATGAGCACGATGACCAGGCGCATCCGCAGCAGGCGCAGCGAGGTCCACAACGCCGAGGCGATGAGCCACAGCGGCCCGGCCCTCAAGACGTTCGGCTACCTCGCCATGATCGTGACGGTCCTGATCGTCGCGGTGCCGCTGTTCTGGATCGTGGTGACGTCCTTCAAGGAACGTCCCGACATCTTCACCCAGCCGGCGCAGTGGTGGCCGAGACATGCCACCACGGACGGCTACCACAACGCCGTGTTCGGCATCCCGTTCGGCGACTACCTGCGCAACTCGCTGATCATCACGGGGATCCTGTCGACCACCAAGATCATCCTCGGCGTGATCTCCGCGTACGCGCTGTCCCTGTTGCGCTTCCCGGGCCGCAACCTGGTCTTCATCGTGGTCATCGCCGCCCTGATGGTGCCCAACCAGATCACCGTCATCTCCAACTACGCGCTGGTCAGCCAACTGGGTTGGCGCAACACCTACCAGGGGATCATCATCCCGCTCGCCGGCGTCGCGTTCGGCACGTTCCTGATGCGCAACCAGTTCCTGTCGATCCCCACCGAGATCATCGAGGCCGCGCGACTGGACGGCGCTGGTCCGCTGAAACTGCTCTGGCGGGTCGCGCTCCCGATGTCCTGGCCCACCCTGGTGGCGTTCTCGATCATCACCGTCGTCAACGAATGGAACGAGTACCTCTGGCCCTTCCTGATGTCCGACGACTCACGCACCGGCACTCTGCCGATCGGCCTCACGTTCCTGCAGACCACCGACGGGATCACGAACTGGGGCCCGGTCATGGCTGCCACCGTCCTCGCGATGCTGCCGGTCCTGGTCGTCTTCCTCGTCCTGCAGCGCCACATGATCAAGGGCCTGACCGCCGGTGCGGTCAAAGGCTGACCCGAAGATCCCTCAGAAAGAGAGACACCACATGACTGACATGACTCGCCGCGGACTGTTGACCGCGGCCGGCGGAATCGCGGTGGCCGGCGGCCTCGCCGCGTGCGCCGGGACGGGCAGCAGCACGAGCACCAACAGCGGCAGCGGCGGAGGAGGCGGGAGCAGCAACCAGATCGAGTTCTGGAGCAACCACCCCGCCATGTCCAAGCCCACCGAGCAGAAGCTGATCGCCCAGTTCGAGAAGAAGTACCCCAGCCTGAAGGTCAAGCTCGTCGACGCCGGCAAAAACTACGAGGAGGTCGGCCAGAAGTTCAACGCGGCCCTTGGTGGAGGCAACCAACCCGACGTCGTCGTGGTCTCCGACGTCACGTGGTTCAACTTCGCACTGAACAAGAGGCTCGCGAACGTCGCCGCCCTGCTGTCGGCCAACGGCCTCAGTTCCTCCGACTACGTGGACTCGCTGTACGCCGACTACAACTTCCAGGGCAGTGAGCACTACGCGCTGCCCTACGCCCGCTCCACGCCGCTCTTCTACTACAACAAGGACGTCTGGAAGAAGGCCGGCCTGCCCGACCGCGGCCCGACGGACTGGGACGAGTTCACCTCGTGGTGCCCCAAGCTGCAGACGGCACTGGGCTCCGGCAAAGCGCCGATCATCCTGGACGACGGATCGGACTACCTGGACTGGACCTTCCAGTGCATCGCCTGGTCCTACGGCGGCGGTTACTCCGACAAGTGGACCCCCACCTTCTCCGAAGCCGGCACCGTCAAGGCCGGTCAGGTGCTGCAGGGCTGGGCGAAGAAGAAGTACCTCAAGACCTCGGCCGACTCCCAGAGCGACTTCTCGGCGGGTCTCGGTGCGGTGCTGCTCGAATCCACCGGTGACATCTCCGGCATCCAGAAGGACGGCAAGTTCGAGCTCGGCGTGGCGTATGTGCCGGCCCCGAACGGCATCAAGACGTGTCCGACCGGTGGCGCCGGCCTCGCGATCCCGCAGGGCATCTCCGATGCGCGCAAGAAGAACGCCATCAAGTTCATCGAGTTCATGACCAACGCCCAGAGCACCATCACCTTCAGCCAGGCGACCGGTTACATGCCGGTGCGCAAGTCGGCGCTGAACGATTCGGCGGAGAAGGCCTACCTCGCCAAGAACCCCGAGTACGCCCTCGCGGTGACCCAGCTGCCCAAGACCCGGCCGCAGGCGTACGCGCGCGTCTTCGTCCCCGGTGGCGGCGCACGGATCGGTCAGGCCCTGGACAAGATCGTCGCGGGTTCGGACGTCACCTCGACCTTCAAGGCACTGGACGCGTCGACCACCGCTGCGTACAACACCCAGGTCAAGCCCCTGTTGAAGGCTTGATCAGATGGCGAGTGTGTACTTCGACGCAGCGAGCCGCCTGCACAAGGGGAACGATCATCCCTCGGTCGATGGGCTGACCCTGGACATCCAGGACGGGGAGTTCCTCGTCCTGGTGGGCCCCTCGGGGTGTGGCAAGTCCACGACCCTGCGGATGCTGGCGGGCCTGGAACCGGTCGATCGCGGCCGGATCCTGATCAACGGGCACGACCAGGCCGGCGTACGGCCGAGGGACAGGGACATCGCCATGGTGTTCCAGAGTTACGCCCTCTACCCGAACATGTCGGCCGCCGACAACATGGGTTTCGCGTTGCGCAACTCCGGGGTCAGCAAGGAGCAGACCGCCTCCCGTGTGATGGAGGCGGCGAAGATCCTGGAGCTGCAGGACATGCTGAACCGGCGCCCGGGGCAGATGTCCGGCGGCCAGCGTCAGCGCGTCGCGATGGGCCGTGCGATCGTGCGCGACCCGAAGGTGTTCTGCATGGACGAACCGCTCTCCAACCTCGACGCCAAGCTGCGGGTGTCCACCCGCGCGCAGATCGCCGCGCTGCAACGGCGCCTGGAGGTCACGACGGTCTACGTGACGCACGACCAGGTCGAGGCGATGACCATGGGCCACCGGGTCGCGGTGCTGCGCGACGGCGTCCTGCAGCAGGTGGCGACGCCGGATGAGCTCTACCGCCACCCGGTCAACACGTTCGTGGCCGGTTTCATCGGGTCGCCGGCGATCAACCTCGTGCGCTGCGACGTACGCGACGGGGCCGCGGACCTGTACGGCGCGTCGGTGCCGCTGGAGCGCGGCGCTGTGGGTGACGCCGGCAGCGTGCAGGTCGGCGTCCGACCGGAGTCGTGGACCGTCGTGTCCGGGGACGAGCCGGGCGCGCTGCGGCTGACCGTCGACATCGTGGAGTCGCTGGGTTCCGAGTCGTTCGTCCACGGCCACCCGGACCACCCGACGGGCACGGCGGTGCTCGCCGTGGACCCGGTCGACGGCAGTGACCAGACACCCGGTGCCGACGGCGCCGAACGCACCGGGCTGACCGTCCGGCTCGGGCGCGAGCACCGACCCGCTGTCGGCGACGTGCTGCACGTCGTCCCGCTGGCGCAGGAGGTGCTGCTCTTCGACAACACGTCCGGGGAGCGCCTGAGCGCCCAGGGCACCCAGGGTGCGTTCCGGGCGGACTTCCTGAAGAAGTAGCGGGTCAGCCCCGACCGAGGAGGGTGCCGCCGTTGACCTGCAGGATCTGCCCGGTCGTCCAGCCGGCGTCCGGCGCGCTCAGGTAGGCGACGGCCTCGGCGACCTCCTCGGGGGTGCCGGGCCGTCCCATCGGGATCGGGGCGACCCGATTGGCCACGATGCCGGGGTCGGCCTCGATGCGCGGACGCCAGAAGTCGGTGTCCGGCACGAACCCCGGGGCCACCGCGTTCACCGTGACCCCGTCCTCGGCGAGGCGGACGGCCATCCAGAGCACCCAGGCGTTCACGGCCGCCTTGGCCGCGCCGTACGAGCTGCTGCCGCGCAGTGCGGCGACCGAGCTCATCGCTACGATCCGTCCGCCGGGCCGGGAGAACGCGTCGAGGAGAGCCTCGGTGAGCAGCACCGTCGGGAGCACGTTGCCGTCGAAGTCCGCACGCCAGCTGTCGGCGAGCTGATGCAGATCTCCGGAGCCGAGCCCGAGGTTGCCGCCGGCGTTCGCGACGAGCACGTCGACCGCGCCGCCGTCCGAGATGCGGGTGGCGAGGTCGGCGACCGCGTCCGGGTCGGTGAGGTCGCAGGGATGCGTCGTCACGGTGCTCGCCTGATCGGCCTCCCGCAGGGCGGCCGCTGCCTCTGTCAGCGGTTGTTCGCGACGTCCGATCAGGATGAGCTCGGGGTGTTCGACCAGGAAACGTCGTGCGATGGCCAGGCCGATGCCGGTGCCACCGCCGGTCACGATGATGCGTCGGGTCATTCCTGCATTCAATCAGGGCCCTGACAGGCGCCTATAGGCTTTGCAAGTGCTGCGCGTGGGCCTGACGGGCGGGATCGGATCCGGGAAGTCCTCGGTGTCCGGTCTGCTGGCAGAGCGCGGTGCGGTCGTGGTGGACGCCGACCGGATCGCCCGCGAGGTGGTCGAGCCCGGCACCCCGGGCCTGGCTCAGATCGAACAGCGTTTCGGTGCAACGGTGCTCGCGCCCGACGGAACGCTCGACCGCCCGGCCCTGGGGGCGATCGTCTTCGCCGACCCCGCCGCACGGCGCGACCTGGAGGGCATCACCCACCCGCTGATCGGGATCCGCACCCGCGAGCTGCTCGAGCAGGCCGGGCCGGATGCGCTCGTCGTGCACGATCAGCCGCTCCTGGTGGAGATGGGCCTCGCGCCGATGAACCACCTGACCGTCGTGGTCGGCGCGAGCGAGCGGACCAGGGTGGGGCGGGTCGTACGCGACCGCGGGATGACCGAGAAGGACGCCCGCGCCCGGATCGAGGCGCAGGCGGGCGACGTCGCACGGCATGCGGTGGCCGACGCCTGGATCGACAACGACGGCACTCCCGACGAGCTGGCCGACCGGGTCGCGGCCCTGTGGGACGAGCGGCTGGCGCCGTTCGAGGACAACCTGCTCGCCGACCGCCCGGTGCTCCGGGAGGTCTGCGCGACCGTGGTGCTGCACGAGCACCGCCCCGAGTGGGAAGCCCGGGCGGCGCGGGTCGTCGCGCGCATCCGGCATCAGTTGGATGCCGCCCGCATCCCGTACGCGGGTGTCGAGCACGTCGGCTCCACGGCGGTGCCGGGGCTGATCGCCCGCGACGTGGTCGACATACAGCTGCGGATGCACCGCTTCGAGGACGGCGGGGACGCACTGGCGGGTGCTCTGCGGGCGGCCGCGATCGTCGGGTTGCGGGAGCAGGAGGTCCGCCCGCACGACTGGGCACCGCGGCCTGCCGACTGGCGCACCCTGCTGGCCGGCGGCGCCGACCCACGCGACGTGCTGCGGGTGCACGTGCGCGAGGACGGGTCGGCCGGTGCGCTGGCCGCCCTGTCGTTCCGCGACTGGCTGCGCGCCGACACGAGGGAGCGGACGGCGTACTCGGAGCTGAAGTCGACGGTGGCGCACCAGTTCTCCTCGCACGACTACCCCGCCGCGATCGAGCGGTGGTACGCGCGAGCCCTGCCCCGTGCGCGGGAGTGGGCGCAGTCCACCGGGTGGTCACCGGGCTGACCCGCGACGCGGCTGTCAGGGCGCGGGCTTACCGTGGCCGGTGTGGAGATGACTCGGCGCCGACGGATGTTGGTGCTCGGCATCTGCTGCATGAGCCTGTTCGTCGTGGGTATCGACGTCACCGCCGTCAACCTGGCGCTCCCGTCGATCAGCACCGACCTGCACGCGTCGTTCTCGCAGCTGCAGTGGGTGCTGGACGCCTACACGCTGGTCCTGGCGAGTCTGCTGATGCTGTCCGGGTCGGTCGCGGACCGGATCGGCCGGCGCAAGGTCTTCCAGGTCGGCCTCGTGCTCTTCGGTGGCGGGTCGCTGCTCTGCTCGTTGTCCGTGAGCGCCCCCATGCTGATCGGTGCTCGCGGCCTGCAGGCGGTAGGCGGCTCGATGCTCAACCCGGTCGCGATGTCGATCATCACCAACACCTTCACCGAGGCCCGCGAACGCGCCCAGGCCATCGGGGTCTGGGGCGGCACGGTCGGCCTCAGCATGGCGCTCGGCCCCGTCGTGGGCGGGGGACTGGTCGACGCGGTCGGATGGAAGGCGATCTTCTGGATCAACGTGCCGATCGTGGCGGCCGCCGCGGTCCTCGCCGCGCGCTACGTGCCGGAGTCGCGGGCCGCCACCGCACGTCGACTGGACCCGGTGGGGCAGCTGTTGGTCATCGGTCTGCTCGCGAGCCTGACCTACGGGATCATCGAAGGCCGCGGTCTCGGCTGGACGTCCGGGCGAGTGCTGCTGTGCGCGGCGGTGGCCGTCGGCTGCGCGGTGGCGATCGGCGTCGTGGAGCCGCGTCGGGCGCAGCCGTTGATCGAGCTGGGCTTCTTCCGCAGTGTGCCGTTCACCGGCGCGGTGGTCTGCGCGGTCGTGGGGTTCGCATCGCTCGGCGGATTCCTCTTCGTCAACACCCTCTATCTGCAACAGGCGCGGGGCATGTCGCCGGTGCACGCCGGTCTGATGACGTTGCCCATGGCCGGGATGATCGCGCTCTGCGCTCCCGTGTCGGGGCGTCTCGTCGGGCGCATCGGACCACGGGTGTCGATGATCGTGGCGGGCGTCGGCTTCACCACCAGCGCGCTCATCCTCATCACCCTGCGCACGGACACCTCGCTCGTCGAGCTCGGGGTCGCCTACGTGGGCTTCGGCATCGGGTTTGGCTTCCTCAACGCGCCGATCACGAACGCCGCGGTCTCCGGCATGCCGCGGGAGCAGTCCGGGGTCGCGGCCGCGATCGCCTCGACGAGCCGGCAGGTCGGATCGGCTCTCGGGGTGGCGGTGTTCGGCGCGCTGGCGTCGGCGCGGCTGACCGGTCCGCTGCGGATCTCGCTGGCCACTGCGAGCCACGCGGGGTGGTGGGTGATGGCCGGGTGCGGCGTCGCACTGTTCGCGATGGCGTTCGTGACGACGAGCGAGCGGGCCCGCCGGAGCGCGTACGAACCTGCCGCGGCCTGAGGGTCATTGCGAGTACAGCGTATTCGGCCACGGAACGACGCCGGAGCCCTATGCTCACGCCTGTGCGGGGACGGGGTGCGGCTCTTCTGGGGGGATTGGTCCTCCTGCTCCTCGTGCTGGCCGGAATCGGGTCACCTGCCCTCGCGGCTCCGTCCGACCCGCCGGCGTCCTGCTTCGTGCAGGACGCGAACGGTGACCTGCCGGTCTGCGACAGCGCGGACGGAACGCACTGGACCGTCAGCTATCCGGACGCGGACACCGGTAGCAAGATCCCGGGGACGTTCATCGGGTTGATGGTGGCCGTGCTCATGTTCGGCCTGATAGCCACGGTGTTCACAGTGATCTGGGTGCGGCGCTCTGCCCGCGAGGCAGGTCTTGACCCCGACGCGGCCACCGCCGTGGCGCTGATCGACAACAACGCCCTCACGACGGCGTACATCGCGAACAGCGTGGCGAAGGTGCGGCGGGCCGAGCCGGCCGCTACGCCGACGGCGTCCGCCCGGCTCGACATTTTGCAGGAACTCCTCGACAAGGGTGCGATCTCGCAGCAGGAGTACCAGGACCGCCGCACAGCGATTCTCGACTCGATCTGAGTCCTGTCGCGGCGACGACGGGGCGGCAGCGGTCAGGCCACGCCGTACCCGACGACGCCGCTGCCGTTCAACGGTGACTGGCGCACGGTGATGCCGTGCCGGCCGAGCCCGGCGCCCTGGTTGCCGCCGACCGTCTCTATCGTGTGGCCACGGACTTCCACCACCAGATTGGTGTGCTGACCGAACCCACCGCCGTCGTAGATCACGATGTCGCCGGGTTGCGGCGCGTACCCGTCACCGACGGCACGGAACCGGCCCGCCTTCGTCAGGTAGGACTGCAGCGTGAGGACGCCGGGGATCCGCCACGATCCGGAGTTGGGGTTGCTCATCGGGTAGCCGGCATGCCGCAGCACCCAGCTGACGAAGTCGGCACACCAGTTCTCGTCGATCCCGTTGGAGTACTTGGTGGACGGGCCGGGGTGCTCCCACTCGGTGCGTGCCACCGTGAGGATCGACCGCTGCCGGGGCGTCAGGTCGGAGGCGACGGTGGGGAAGGAGCCGCGCCCGGGGTTCAGGGGCCCGCCATCCGGCGTAACCGCCGACGCCGACCAGGAGCGCGACGATCAGCGTCGCTGCCACCAGCACGGAGCGGCCCCGGGAGCGGGGCGGTGTGGGCGACATGCCGGTGAGCGTACGACGGGCGACGTCCGTCGCGGGTGTGGCGCGTCGAAACGGCTGGCGTCAGGCGAGGACGGCCTCGCGACGGCGTTCCAGCCGGCCGATGACCGGACTGGCCGAGACCCCGTGGACGACGACCGAGAGCACGATCGTGAAGGCGACGATCGACCACAGCCCTTCGGCGTCCGGGAAGCCGTGGTGACCGGTCGCGTAGGCGAGGTAGTAGATGCTGCCGACCCCGCGTACGCCGAAGAAGGCCGTCACCAGTCGCTCACGCGGACCGAGCACCGAATCGTCGTCGAAGTCCTGTCCGCGCGGGTGCCACAGCGCGATCCACGCCGTGGCTGGACGGATCACGAAGATCAGCAGGATGGCGAGGACCGCGCCCTGCCACGTGAGGGAGGTGAGGAGTCCGTTCGTGAGGGCGGCACCCAGCAGCAGCAGGACGACGAGGGTGAAGAGCCGCTCGAGGCGCTCGATGACGCCGTGCATGGCGTCGTGGTACGCGTTCGTGCGGTCGCAGCTGCGCAGCGTGATCGCGGACACGAAGACCGACAGGAAGCCCCAGCCGTGAACCAGCTCGCCCACGCCGTACGCGATCAGCGGTGCGGCGACGATCAGGAGCGGGTCGCCGATCCGGGAGATCTGCACGGACTCGCGGATCCGGAAGGCCACCAGCGACAGCAACCGTCCGACCGCCCACCCGGCCGCGATCCCGACGACGGTCTTGCCGACGACCTCCCAGCCGATCCAGCGCACCCACCAGTGGCCGACCGACCCCATCGTGAGCAGGAAGATCGACGCGTAGACGAACGGGAACGCGGCTCCGTCGTTGAGGCCCGCCTCGGAGGTGAGCGCGAAACGGACCTCGTCCTTCTCGTCGATGTCCGCCTCGGCGAAGCCCTCGCCGTCGTCCGCATCCGTCTCGGACAGGGTGGTCGGTCCCTCCACCTGGACCTCGGCAGCCAGGACGGGGTCGGTGGGCGCGAGGACGGACGCGAGCAGGACCGCGGCAGCTGGGATGAGCCCGAGCAGCCACCAGCCGAGCAGCGCGGTGACCCCGATCGCCAGCGGCATCGCGATGAAGAGCAGCCGCCACGTCGTACCCCAGCGACGCCAGGTGAGGCGGACCCGTGTGAGGGGCCGGTCCAACGCCAGCCCGACACCGGTGAGGGCCATCAGGATGGTGATCTCGGTCAGGTGCTCGGTGAGCGCCGCATGCTCGTCGGGGTCGAGTGACAGACCCGCGGGGAAGGGGAGCAGCCCGACGAGCGCACCCACGGCCACCAGGATCACGGGCGCCGAGATCGCCCGGCCCGTCGTGAAGGCGGGCAGCAGCACGCCGAGCAGCAGAGCCACCCCGACGATCAGGTAGACGACTGGGATGACCACGCGATCCAGTCTCCCAAACACCGCGCGCGGGGGTCGTGTCGGTGGGGCGTCGTACGGTTGACGCATGCGCCCCATCACCGACCTCAAGCGCCGCGTCGCGCCCTTCGAGGTGGTCTCCGAGTTCAGCCCGAGCGGCGACCAGCCGACGGCCATCGCCGACTTGACCAAACGGGTCAAGGCCGGCGAGCAGGACGTGGTGCTGCTGGGTGCCACCGGCACCGGCAAGTCGGCGACAACGGCCTGGATGATCGAGCAGGTGCAGCGGCCGACGCTGGTGATGGCGCCCAACAAGACGCTGGCGGCGCAGCTGGCCAACGAGTTCCGGGAACTGTTGCCCAACAACGCGGTCGAGTACTTCGTGTCGTACTACGACTACTACCAGCCCGAGGCGTACATCGCGCAGACGGATACCTACATCGAGAAGGACTCCTCGGTCAACGAGGAGGTCGAGCGGCTGCGGCACAGCGCGACCAACTCGCTGCTGACCCGGCGCGACGCGATCGTGGTGGCGTCGGTGTCGTGCATCTACGGCCTGGGCACGCCGCAGGAGTACGTCGACCGGATGGCCCGCCTGAAGGTCGGTCAGGTCATCGACCGTGACGACCTGCTGCGCCGGTTCGTGCAGATGCAGTACACCCGCAACGACCTGGCCTTCACCCGCGGCACCTTCCGGGTGCGCGGCGACACGGTGGAGATCATCCCGGTCTACGAGGAGCTGGCGATCCGGATCGAGTTCTTCGGTGACGAGATCGAGCGCATCTACACCCTGCACCCGCTCACCGGCGAGGTCGTGCGCGAGGAGGAGGAGATGTACGTCTTCCCGGCCTCGCACTACGTCGCCGGGCCGCAGCGGATGGAGCGGGCGATCTCCAGCATCGAGGCCGAGTTGGAGACCCAGCTGGAGTCGTTCGAGAAGCAGGGCAAGCTGCTGGAGGCGCAGCGGCTGCGGATGCGCACGACGTACGACATCGAGATGATGCGCCAGGTCGGGTCGTGCTCGGGCATCGAGAACTACTCGCGGCACATCGACGGACGCGGGCCGGGATCGGCGCCCAACTGCCTGCTCGACTACTTCCCCGAGGACTTCCTGCTGGTCATCGACGAGTCCCATCAGACCGTGCCGCAGATCGGCGCGATGTACGAGGGTGACATGTCCCGCAAACGGCAGCTGGTCGACCACGGGTTCCGACTGCCGAGCGCGATGGACAACCGGCCGCTGAAGTGGGAGGAGTTCCTCGAGCGCGTCGGCCAGACGGTCTACCTGTCCGCGACGCCGGGGGACTACGAGGTCGCGAAGGCCAACGGCGTGGTCGAGCAGGTGATCCGCCCCACCGGGCTCATCGACCCGGAGATCGTGCTGAAGCCGACCAAGGGTCAGATCGACGACCTGCTGCACGAGATCCGTGAGCGCTCCGCCCGCAACGAGCGGATCCTGGTCACCACCCTGACCAAGAAGATGGCCGAGGACCTGACCGACTACCTGCTGGAGAAGGACGTGCGGGTGCGCTACCTGCACTCCGAGGTGGACACCCTGCGCCGGGTGGAGCTGCTGCGCGAGCTGCGGATGGGCGAGTACGACGTGCTGGTCGGCATCAACCTGCTGCGTGAGGGTCTCGACCTGCCCGAGGTCTCGTTGGTGAGCATCCTGGACGCCGACAAGGAGGGCTTCCTGCGGTCCGCCCGTTCGCTCATCCAGACCATCGGGCGCGCGGCCCGCAACGTGTCCGGTCAGGTGCACATGTACGCCGACAAGGTGACCCCCTCGATGCGTGACGCCATCGACGAGACCAGCCGACGCCGGGAGAAGCAGGTGGCCTACAACCTCGCGGCCGGGGTTGACCCGCAGCCGCTGCGCAAGAAGATCGCCGACATCACCGACCTGCTGCAGCGTGAGGACGCCGACACCGAGGCCCTGATGGGCAGCGGCCGGGTGCAGTCGCGCGGCAAGACAGCCAAGCAGGGCAAGTCCAGCAAGCGGATCGGCGCGAAGCCCGAGAGCGGTGGGGTGGCCACGGTGACCGGTGTCCCCGCCGGCGAGCTGGCCACTCTCATCCAGGACCTCACCGACCAGATGCACCAGGCGGCGACCGACCTGCACTTCGAACTGGCAGCCCGGTTGCGCGACGAGCTCGGGGACCTGAAGAAGGAGCTGCGGCAGATGACGGCCGCGACCCGCTGATCCTTCCGTCGGGTGTGGGGATCGCACCGAGAGGTGGGCTTATCTCCGCCCCTCGACGATGGGGTCAGGAGTCGAAGCCGAGACCCACCCTGTCCAGGCCGCGCAGCCACAGGTTGCGGCGGCCGTCGTGGCGGTCGGCCGACGCGAGTGCCGCGCGGGTGGCCTGGATACCGGCGTATGCCAACGGTTCCGGCGGGAAGGGCAGCGGCTTGGTGCGCACCATCGCCAGCTCGGTCAGCTCGGTGTGGGCGCCGCTCAGCAGGTCGAGCATCACTCGTGCACCGAAGCGCGTGGCCCCGACCCCGAGGCCGGTGTAGCCGAGCGCGTAGGACACCCGGGCGCCGTACGCCGTGCCGAAGAACGCGAAGAACCGCGTGCAGGTGTCGATCGCGCCGCCCCAACGGTGGCTGAAGCGCAACCCCTCCAACTGCGGGAAGGTCGCGAAGAACTGCTGGGCAAGCATCTCGAAGGTTGCGGGCCGCTGGTCGTACGCCGGGCGCACCGCCCGACCGAAGTGGTAGATCGCGTCGTAGCCGCCCCAGAGGATCCGCCGGTCGGCGGTCATCCGGTAGTAGTGGAACTGGTTGCCGGCGTCGTCGACGCCCTCGCGTCCGTCCCAGCCGATCGAGGCCAGCTGCCCGTCGGAGAGCGGCTCGGTCATGAGCACGTAGTCGTAGACCGGCACGGTGTGCAGCCGCACGCGTTTCACCAGTGACGGGAAGGCGTTCGTGCCGAGGGCGACGTGCTCCGCGGTGATCGTGCGGCCGCCGTCGGTCCGCAGCGTCATCCGGTCGCCGTCCTCAGCCAGACCGGTGACCTTGGTGTGCTCCGCGATCCGCACCCCGAGGCTCTCGGCGGCAGCGGCGAGACCCCATGCGAGACGAGCCGGGTCGACGAGTGCGAGCTCACCCTCCTCGACGCACCCGCCGAGGAACGTCGGGGGAGTGCAGGCGGGCGCGTACGGCGTCCCGGTCGAGGAACCCCGTTGCGGAAGAACGCATCTCGCGCACCTGATAGGGCTGGGTGGCCACGGTGAGGGAGTCGCGCAGGTGGTAGTCGCAGTCGATGCCGTAGCGCTGCACCGTGTCGCCGATCGCCGCCAGATTCTCCCGACCGAGCCGCTCCAGCGTCTCGATCTCGTCGGGGAAGCGCTGCGCTCCGTTGTCCCGCCCGTGCGTGAGGCTCGCCGAGCAGAACCCGCCGTTACGGCCGGACGCCGCCCATCCGATCCGGTCGCCCTCGACCAGCAGGACGTCGCGGTCGGGATCGCGTTCCTTGGCCAGCAGTGCGGTCCACAGCCCGCTGAACCCGCCGCCGACGACGACGAGGTCCGCGCGGGCGTCGGTGGTCAGAGCGGGTCGCGCGGACGGGCGGTCGGGGGTGTCCAGCCAGTACGGCGTCGTCGACGCGTCGCGCCAGGTCGCCGAGACGTCCACCGGTCAGGCGCCCGT
The DNA here is from genome assembly GCF_021391335.1 of Allobranchiibius sp. GilTou73. Taxonomy (GTDB): domain Bacteria; phylum Actinomycetota; class Actinomycetes; order Actinomycetales; family Dermatophilaceae; genus Allobranchiibius; species Allobranchiibius huperziae. The sequence continues at coordinate 2,413,010 of NZ_CP090051.1, forward strand.
CGTATGCCGGTCGGCCGCCTCGAGCGCGACGTCCAGCATCTCCAGGCCCTCGCGCACCTCGTCCGGCGTGCTCGTGCACGGGGGCACGACATGGGTGCGGTTGAAGTGCGTGAACGGCCAGAGCCCTTCGCTCTTGCAGGCCGCGGCGAACTGCGTCATCGGGGCCGCGTCCGCCCCGGCCGCGTTGAACGGCACCAGCGGTTCGCGGGTCGCCCGGTCGCGGACCAGCTCGACCGCCCAGAAGACCCCGAGACCGCGGACCTCGCCGATGCTCGGGTGCTTCGCCGCCAGCTCGGCCAGCCCGGGTGCGATGACTTCCTCGCCGAGCATCCGCGCGTTGGCCAGGATGCCCTCGTCCTCGAAGATCCGGATCGACGCGACAGCGGAGGCGCACGCCAGGGGGTGCCCGGAGTAGGTGAGGCCGCCGGGGAAGGGACGGTCGGCGAACGTGGCGGCGACCGCATCGCTGATGAGCACCCCGCCGATCGGGACGTAACCGGAGTTGACCCCCTTGGCGAAGGTGATGAGGTCGGGGGTCATGCCCCAGTGGTCGACGGCGAACCACTCGCCGCACCGCCCGAATCCGGACATCACCTCATCGGCGATCAGCAGGATGCCGTGCTCGTCGCAGAGGGCCCGCACGCCGTCGAGGTAGCCCTGGGGTGGCACGAGGATGCCGTTCGTGCCGACGACCGTCTCCAGCACGAGCGCCGCGATGGTGTGCGCTCCCTCGAGCATGACCAGTTCGCGCAGATGGGCCAGCGCGCGGTCGCACTCCTCCTGCTCGGTGGTGGCGTGGAACGCCGATCGGTACAGGTAAGGGCCGAAGTAGCGGACCGTGCCGGGAACGGCCGGCTCGGAGGGCCACCTGCGCGGGTCACCGGTCAGCGAGATCGCACCGGCCGTCGAGCCGTGGTAGCTGCGGTAGGCCGCGAGCACCTTCTGCCGCCCGGTGTGCAGCCGCGCCATCCGCACGGCGTTCTCGTTGGCGTCGGCGCCGCCGTTCGTGAAGAAGACGGTGTTCAGACCCTCGGGCGCCCGCTCGGCGATCAACCGGGCCGCCTCGCCGCGTACGTCGTTGGCGAACGCCGGCTGGATCGAGCACAGCCGCTGCGCCTGCTCCACGATGGCCGCGACCAGCCGGGGGTGCTGGTAGCCGATGTTCATGTTGACTAGTTGGCTGGAGAAGTCGAGGTAGCGCTTGCCGGCGTAGTCCCAGAAGTAGGACCCCTGCGCGTGCTCGATGGGCAGCGGGTCGATCGTGGCCTGGGCCGACCAGGAGTGGAAGACGTGGCGGTCGTCGGCGCGGACCTGCGCCTCGTCTCCTCGGCCGAGCAGGCTCGCGGGGTCGGTGGGCTCGGCGTCTGTGGCGGTCTCGCGCAGGATGCTGTCGGTCATCGTGTCCTCGGGAATCCCAGATCGACGGTGGAGGTGGCCGGGTCGGGCCACCGCGAGGTGACCACCTTGCCGCGGGTGTAGAAAGCCAGCCCCTCGGGTCCGTACATGTGGTTGTCGCCGAAGAGCGACGCCTTCCACCCGCCGAAGGAGTACGACGCCACGGGCACCGGGATCGGCACGTTGATGCCGACCATGCCGACCTGCACGTCGTACTGGAAGCTGCGCGCCGCGCCGCCGTCCCGGGTGAAGATCGCTGTGCCGTTGCCGAATTCGTGACTGTTGACGAGCTCGAGCGCATCGTCGTAGGTGTCGACGCGCACCACCGACAGCACCGGGCCGAAGATCTCGTCGGTGTAGACCGACATCGTCGGTCGCACGTGGTCCAGCAGTGTCGTACCGAGGAAGAACCCGTCGGCGGGCAGGTCCGCCTCGCGGCCGTCGACGACCAGGGTGGCGCCCTCGTCGGCGCCGGCCGCGATGTACGACGCGACCTTGTCCCGGTGGGCCGCAGTGATGAGCGGACCCATCTTGGTGTCGGGTTTCGCGCCGTCGCCCACGGTCACGTCGGGCAGCCGCCGGGCGATGGCCTCGACCAGCGGGTCGGCGGAATCGCTCACGGCGACCACGACGGAGATCGACATGCAGCGCTCGCCGGCCGCGCCGTACGCCGCCGAGACCGCCGCGTCCGCGGCCATCTCCAGGTCGGCGTCCGGCAGCACCACCATGTGGTTCTTCGCGCCGCCGAGGGCCTGCACCCGCTTGCCGGCGGCGGTGCCGGTCTCGTAGATGTAGCGCGCGATGGGCGTGGACCCGACGAAGCTGAGCGCGCTCACATCCGGGTGGGTGAGCAGCGTGTCGACGGCCTCCTTGTCGCCCTGTACGACGGTGAAGACACCGTCGGGCAGTCCCGCACGTTGCCACAGCCGGGCCAGGAAGAGCGACGCCGACGGGTCCTTCTCGCTGGGCTTGAGGACGAACGCGTTACCCGCCGCGATCGCTCCCGCGCACATCCACAGCGGCACCATCACCGGGAAGTTGAACGGCGTGATGCCCGCGACCACGCCGAGCGGCTGGCGGATCGAGTAGACGTCGACGCCGGATGAGGCCTGCTCGGAGAAGCCCCCTTCAGCAGGTTGGGCACCCCGGTGGCGTACTCGACGTTCTCCAGACCGCGGGAGATCTCGCCCACCGCGTCGCTGTGCACCTTGCCGTGCTCCGAGGTCACGATGTCGGCCAGCTCGTCCAGGCTGTCGTGCAACAGCTCCCGGAACGCGAAGAGCACGGCGGCGCGCGTCGAGAGCGACGCGTGACGCCACTCGGCGGCGGCCTTCGCAGCCGACGCGACGGCGGTGCGTACGTCGTCCGCGCTCGCCAGCTCCACCTCGCCGGTCTGCTCACCGCTCGCGGGGTTGTAGACCGGGCCGACCCTGCCGGAGGAGCCCTGCGCCACGGCGCCGTCGATCCAGTGCGAGATGCGCGTCGTCATACCGGCGACGATAGGACGTCCGGCCGCCGCGCAGACAGCCGACGGGTGGTTTTGGCCGGGGTACCTGTGCCACCGTCGAGCCCGCGGACGGCGACCGGCCCGCCGTGCCGGTGGTGGGGGTGACCACCTATCGTCCCGGTGTGTCACTCGAAGCCGACGTCCCCGCCCGCCGTACCTCTTCGCAGCTCTCCTCCCAGGTCTTCATCGCCATCGCCACCTTGGAAGCGGTGTCGTGGCTCGCGCTGCTGATCGGGATGTACTTCAAGTGGATCGCGAGGAGCACCGACCGCGGTGTGCAGATCTTCGGGATGGTGCACGGCATCGTCTTCATCTGCTACCTGGTGGCGCTGGCGTGGGTGGCCAGGTCGCGCCGCTGGGGAGCGCGGACCGCGCTGCTGGGACTGGTGAGCAGCGTGCCGCCCTTCATGACCCTGTGGTTCGAGCGGTACGCGCTGCGGCGCCGCGACCTGCGCCCGCGCGGCTGAAGCGGACCGAGGCCCAGCCGGGCCGGCCGAGCCTCAGGCCGGGGTGAGCCCCTCGGGCACCCCTGAGCCACCGTCGGACCCACCAGGCCGCGGGCGACGGGCGGCGCCGAGCACGATCACGCTGGCGAGCACCACGAGCGCCATCCCGACCAGTTCGGGCGCGCTCAATCGCTGGCCCAGGACGAGTAGTCCGGCGAGTGCACCTGCAGCGGGTTCGAGGCTCATCAGGATCCCGAAGACGTGGGCCGCGAGCCGACGTAGCGCGAGCAGCTCCAGGGAGTAGGGCAGCACCGAGGACAGCAGCGCGATCCCGAAGCCCTTGGCCAGCGACTCGCCCGAGAACAGCGCGTCACCGGCCCGCCATACGCCGATCGGGGAGCACGACCACGGTGCCCATGGCCAGGGCGATCGCCAGCCCGTCGAGGGAGGCGAACCGCGCGCCGGTCGCTCCGGAGGCCATGATGTACGCCGCCCAGCAGGCGCCCGCGGCGAGCGCCAACAGCACGCCGGTCACCGGCAGCTTCGACCACGGCGTCGTCAGCGCGCCGGACACGAGGAGCACACCGCCGACGGCGCAGAGCACCGCCGCCGCGTCCTGCCAGCGCCGCGACAGGACGGCGGACAGGCTGAGCGGGCCGACGAACTCGCAGGTCACAGCTACGCCGAGCGGCAGATGGGCGATCGCCGCGTAGAAGCAGACGTTCATCGTGGCCAGCGTCGCGGCGTACGCCGTCACCACCCGCCAGTCGGCGCGGCTGCGGCCCCGCAGCGCCGGACGTCCGAGTGCGCACAGCAGCACGGCAGCGAATCCCAGTCGCAGGCCGACCGATCCGAAGGCACCGATCGTGGGGACGAGGGTGGAGGCCAGGGCGCCGCCGAACTGGACCGACACCACGGCGGTGAGGACGAGGGCGGGCGGGGGCGGCCGGTAGCCGACGGTGGACCTCACCCCAGCGCGCTGATCCGGCCGGCGCACACCAGGGTCTCGGCCCGGTCCGTCGGCACGTCCTCCTCGACGACGCGTCCGGTCTGCGGCACGTGCAGCATCCGGCCGGTGGCGGTGAGGATGCCGACGTGGTCCGGTTCGAATCCGGGGCGCGCGAAGAAGAGGAGGTCGCCGGGGACCGCATCGGCGGGTGCGACAGGGGCGCAATGCCGGGCCTGGTCGGAGCAGTCACGCGGAAAACGCACCCCGAGGGTGCGCAGCGGGAGGTGCACCAGTCCCGAGGAGTCCAGCCCGTGCGGCGAGAGGCCGGCCCACAGATAGGACACGCCCGCGTGGGCCCGCACCGCATCGAGGAACGCGGCCGGGTCGACCGAGGTCGCGCCGGCGGTGGGCGCAGGATCGCCGGCACCGTCGGACTCGGAGACCCCGAGGTCCAGGTGGGCCGCTCGCAGATACCCCGGGTAGCCGCGCGGGTTCTTGTGCGACGGCTGCTCGGGGCATGTCACGAACGCCCAGTCGTCGTGCAGGTCGTGCACCTCGACCGACTCACCCGCCAGCACCTCGGTCTCCAGCCGGCCCTCGAGCCCGAGCCGACCGGCCATCGGCTCCGGCTCGGCGTCCATGGCGGCGAGCCAGCGGTCGTGGTCGGGGGAGGTGTCGAGCAGCGGGGCGTCGATGGGCCGCGGCGAGGTCGCCGTGAGCCAGAGCCCGCTGATGGACACGCGCACGAGGGCAGGACGACCTGGCGCGGTGACGGGCCGGAGCGAGTCGCCCAGCCCACTCACCATCCGCGCTCCCGCCACGCGGGCAGGTGGGGGCGCTCGGTGCCGAGGGTGGTGTCGTCCCCGTGACCGGGGTAGACCCACGTGTCGTCGTCGTGCCGGGCGAAGATGCGCTGCTCGACGTCGTCGATGAGCTGCGGGAAGGACTGGTCGTCGTGGTTCTTCGTCGCACCGACACCGCCGGGAAAGAGGGTGTCGCCGGTGAAGACGTGGTCATGACCGTGCGGGTCGGCGTAGGTCAGCACGACCGAGCCGGGGGTGTGCCCGCGCACGAGGGCGACGTCGAGGGAGAGCCCGTCGACCTGCACCGTGTCGCCGTCCTCGAGGCGTACGTCGGCCGCGATCGGCAGGTGGTCGGCGTCCGGTGCCCCGGCGTACGTGCGGGCACCGAGGGCGCGCGCCGCATCGGCGAGCGCGCCGGTGTGGTCGCCGTGCCGGTGGGTGGTGACGATCGCCTCCACCCGGGCGCCGCTCTCCCGGATCATTGCCTCGATCGCCGGCCAGTCGTTCGCCGCGTCCACGAGCACGGACGCGCCGGATCCGGTGGCGGTCACCAGGTAGACGTTGTTGTCCATCGAGGAGACCGCGAGCTTGCGGATTGTGACGCCCTCGAGCTCACGCACCAGGGCGGGCCTGCCGGGTGTCGTCCTGCCGTCGTAAGCCATGGGCGTGTTCTCCTTCGGGACGGGACCGGCGCACAGCGTATCCAGGTCGGGCCTGTCGGACCCGGCCCCTAGCATTGGGTCGTGCCCAGTGCGACCCCCCGACCGAGCCGTTCCGTCACGTCACCCAGTTCTCCCAGCTCTCCGAGCGCCGCGCCCGCCCCACCGGTGCGCGGTCACGACCACCTGCGGGTCAAGGGCGCCCGGGAGCACAACCTGCGCAACATCTCGGTCGACATCCCGCGGGACTCGTTGGTGGTCTTCACCGGTCTGTCCGGATCGGGCAAGTCCTCGCTCGCGTTCGACACCATCTTCGCCGAGGGTCAGCGCCGCTACGTCGAGTCGCTCTCGGCGTACGCGCGCCAGTTCCTCGGCCAGATGGACAAGCCCGACGTCGACTTCATCGAGGGCCTGTCGCCGGCGGTCTCGATCGACCAGAAGTCGACCAACCGCAACCCCCGGTCCACGGTCGGCACGATCACCGAGGTCTACGACTACCTGCGCCTCCTCTTCGCGCGAGCCGGTCGCCCGCACTGCCCGGTCTGCGGCGAGCCGGTCGGCCGCCAGACGCCGCAGGCCATCGTCGACCAGCTCCTGGAGCTGCCCGACCGCACGCGGTTCCAGGTGCTGGCGCCCGTCGTACGGTCCCGCAAGGGCGAGTACGTCGACCTGTTCAGCGACCTGCAGGGCAAGGGCTACTCGCGCGCCCGGGTCGACGGGGTCGTGGTCTCGTTGTCCGAGCCGCCCAAGCTGGCCAAGCAGAAGAAGCACAGCATCGACGTGGTCGTCGACCGGCTGGTGTCCCGCGGCGGTGACCCCTCCGCGAAGCAGCGGCTCACCGACTCCGTCGAGACCGCGCTGATCCTGGCCGACGGTGTCCTCATCGTGGAGATGGTCGACCTCGACGAGGGCGACCCGCAGCGCGAGCGCCGCTTCTCCGAGCGGATGGCCTGCCCCAACGAGCACCCGCTGTCGATGGACGAGATCGAGCCGCGCTCGTTCTCCTTCAACAGCCCGTTCGGCGCCTGCCCGGCATGCACCGGCATCGGCACCGAGCTGGAGGTAGATCCCGAGCTGCTCGTACCGGACGAGGACAAGTCGATCCGCGAGGGCGCGATCCTGCCCTGGGCGCAGGGCTCGACCTCGGCCGACTACTTCCTGCGGGTCATCGGCGCGCTCTCGGAGGACTTGAAGTTCTCCCTCGACACGCCGTGGCACGCGCTGCCCGAGCGGGCGCGGACGGCGCTGCTGGAGGGGCAGAACCACCAGGTGCACGTGAAGTACCGCAACCGGTACGGCCGCGAACGCAGCTACTCCACCGGCTTCGAGGGCGTCATCCCGTTCGTGAAGCGTCGCCACTCCGAGACCGATTCGGACTGGAGCCGCGAGCGCTACGAGGGCTACATGCGCGAGGTGCCCTGCCCGGTCTGCAAGGGCGCCCGGCTCAAGCCCGAGTCCCTCGCGGTCACCGTCGGCGGCCAGTCGATCGCCGATGTGTGCGCGTTGCCCATCTCCGACGCCGCCAACTTCCTGCCCGGTGTCGACTTCTCCCCGCGGGAGCGGCAGATCGCCGAGGGCATCATCAAGGAGGTCGACGCGCGGCTGGGCTTCCTGCTCGACGTCGGCCTCGACTACCTGTCCCTGGACCGGCCCGCCGCCACGCTGTCCGGCGGCGAGGCACAGCGCATCCGGTTGGCCACCCAGATCGGGTCGGGCCTGGTCGGCGTGCTCTACGTGCTCGACGAGCCCTCGATCGGTCTGCACCAGCGCGACAACCACCGCTTGATCGAGACGCTCACGCGGCTGCGCGACCTCGGCAACACCCTGATCGTCGTCGAGCACGACGAGGACACCATCTCCACGGCTGACTACGTCGTGGACATCGGGCCCGGCGCGGGGGAGCACGGCGGGCACGTCGTGCACGCCGGGTCGGTGGCCGGTCTGCTGGCCAACAAGGACTCGATCACCGGCGACTACCTGTCGGGTCGGCGGGAGATCCCGCTGCCCACCGAACGTCGACCGCACGACGGTCGCGAGATCGTCGTACGCGGTGCGCGCGAGCACAACCTGAAGAACGTCGACGTCGCGATCCCGCTGGGCAACCTGGTCGCGGTGACCGGGGTGTCCGGGTCGGGCAAGTCCTCGCTGGTCAACGGCATCCTCTACAACGTGCTGGCCAACCAGCTGAACGGCGCGCGCCACGTGCCCGGGCGGCACCGCACGGTGGAGGGGCTGGACCAGCTCGACAAGGTCGTGCACGTCGACCAGAGCCCGATCGGGCGTACGCCGCGCAGCAACGCGGCGACCTACACCGGGGTCTTCGATCACGTGCGGCGCCTCTTCGCGCAGACCCAGCAGGCGAAGGTCCGCGGCTACCTGCCCGGCCGGTTCTCCTTCAACGTCAAGGGTGGTCGCTGCGAGGCGTGCACCGGCGACGGCACCCTGAAGATCGAGATGAACTTCCTGCCCGACGTCTACGTGCCGTGCGAGGTGTGCCACGGGGCGCGCTATAACCGCGAGACGCTCGAGGTGCACTTCAAGGGCAAGTCGATCGCCGAGGTGCTCGACATGTCGATCGAGGAGGCCAAGGACTTCTTCGCCTCCGTGCCCGCCATCGCCCGGCACATGACCACTCTGGTCGACGTCGGTCTCGGCTACGTCCGGCTGGGCCAGCCCGCGCCGACCCTGTCCGGTGGCGAGGCGCAGCGGGTGAAGCTGGCCTCAGAGCTGCAGAAGCGCTCGACGGGCCGCACCATCTACGTGCTCGACGAGCCGACCACCGGCCTGCACTTCGAGGACATCCGCAAGCTGCTCGACGTGCTGCAGGGCCTGGTCGAGAAGGGCAACACGGTCATCGTCATCGAGCACAACCTCGACGTGATCAAGTCGGCGGACTGGATCGTCGACATGGGCCCCGAGGGCGGCAACCGCGGCGGAGGTGTGGTCGCCGTGGGCACACCGGAGGAGATCGCGGAGGTGCGGGCCAGTCATACCGGTCGGTTCCTTAAGCCGTTGCTGGCGAAGCAGAGTGCGGCAGCGCGCCCCTCCACCCGTCGCGCAGGCACCCGCTCGCCGCGCAAGGCCAGCACGAAGGCCGCCAGCTGACGCCGTACGCCGTGGTTGTCAGCGGATCCGTGGTGCCGGCGTCACTTACTTGCTGACAGCCGGTAGCTGGATCCCGCGGTTGTCAGCAGATCCGTGGTGCCGGCGTCACTTACCTGCTCACAACCGGCAGCGTCTGCGGCGAGTTACCCCGAGGGCCGTGTTCTCGGTCGCCCTGGACGAGGCCCGCTCGCCACGTCGACGCTGCCCGGTCACCGGCCGTACGCGGTACAGGAAAGTGACCGCGCGGCCGACAACCCACCTGACCGGCCGGACGCGGTGCAGGGAACTGGCCGCACGCCCGACAAGCCACGTACGGAGCAGCTGACGCCGTACGCCGTGCTTGTCAGCGGATCCGTGGTGCCGGCGTCACTTACTTGCTGACAACCGGTAGCTGGATCCCGCGGTTGTCAGCGGATCCGTGGTGTCGGCGTCACTTACCTGCTGACAACCGCAGGAGATACACAGGCGAACCACAGCACCCGGGTGTCGACCTCTCCGGATCCGCGATGGATGATCGTTCAATGGTGAACCACAACGACCGAGCATCGACGAACGACACCGACGACGCACCTGTCAGCCCGAGCCGGCGCACTGTCGTGCGGGCGACGGCTGTCACCGGCGTGGGGATTGCCGGGCTCGGGCTCGCCGCCTGCGGTGGTTCCTCGGGCTCCGGTGGGTCCGGCTCGGCCTCAGGGGGCGGCGGTGGCGGCACGACGGTCGCCAAGGCGGACGTTCCGGTGGGCGGGGGCAAGATCCTGGGGGACGCGAAGGTGGTCGTCACTCAGCCCACGTCCGGCTCGTTCAAGGCGTTCTCGGCGATCTGCACCCACGCGGGGTGCACCGTCGGGTCCGTTGCGGACGGCGAGATCATCTGCCCGTGTCACGGCAGCCACTTCAGCATCAAGGACGGATCGGTCACGAGTGGCCCGGCTCCCAAGCCCCTGCCCGCCAAGACCGTGACCGCAGAGGGGTCCTCGCTCAAGGTCAGCTGAGCGCGGGACCGCTCGTCGAGAAGGTCGGCGCTGCCCGCCTCGGGCCCGGACCGCGGTGGGCGCCTGACCGTCGACCTGTGACCTGCGACGACGACCGCTCGGCCGAGGCGCATGCCTGCCCTGTCGGCGGTGGTTCGTAGGCTGACCCGGTGGCAGACCCGTCGTCCTACCGTCCGAAGCCCGGGGAGATCCCGGTCGATCCGGGCGTCTACCGCTTCCGCGACAAGGACGGGCGGGTCATCTACGTCGGCAAGGCCAAGTCGCTGCGCAGCCGACTGTCGTCGTACTTCCAGGACATCGCGGCGCTGCACCCGCGGACCCGCACCATGGTCACCACCGGCGCGAGCGTCGAGTGGACCGTCGTCCGCAACGAGGTCGAGGCGCTGCAGCTGGAGTACTCCTGGATCAAGGAGTACGACCCCCGCTTCAACGTCAAGTACCGCGACGACAAGTCCTATCCCTACCTCGCGGTGACGATGGGGGAGACCTACCCGCGAGCGCAGGTCATGCGCGGCGCCAAGCGCAAGGGCACCCGCTACTTCGGTCCGTACGCGCACGCCTGGGCGATCCGCGAGACCCTCGACCAGCTGCTGCGCGTCTTCCCGGTGCGCACCTGCAGCAGCGGTGTCTTCAAGCGGGCCGGCCAGGTCGGCCGCCCCTGCCTGCTCGGCTACATCGACAAGTGCTCGGCACCGTGCGTGGGCCGGGTCACCGAGGACGAGCACCGCGAGATCGCCGCCGACTTCTGCGACTTCATGGCCGGCAACACCGCGCGCTTCCAGAAGCGACTGGCCCAGGAGATGCGCGACGCCAGCGCCGACCTCGACTTCGAGACCGCGGCCCGCCGTCGCGACGACCTCGGCGCACTGGAGAAGGCGCTCGAGCGCTCGGCCGTCGTGCTGGGCGACGCCACCGACGCCGACGTCTTCGGTGTCAGCGACGACGAGCTCGAGGCGGCCGTGCAGGTCTTCCACGTCCGCGGCGGCCGGATCCGCGGCCAGCGCGGCTGGGTGGTCGACAAGCAGTCCGAGGGCGACCTGGGACTGGCCGAGGTCATCGAGCGGCTGCTCGGGCAGGTGTACGGCGGGGGAGTCCGGCGACGGGGTGCCCCGCGAGGTGCTGGTGCCCGTGCTGCCGCCCGACCCCGAGCCGATGGCGCAGTGGTTGCAGGGTCTGCGCGGCTCGAACGTCGACCTGCGGGTGCCGCAGCGCGGCGACAAGCGCACCCTGATGGAGACGGTGCAGCGCAACGCGACTCAGTCCCTGGCCCGGCACAAGGTCGCCCGTGCCGGCGACCTGACCGCGCGCAGCCAGGCGTTGCAGGACCTGCAGGAGGCCCTCGACCTGGGTCAGGCGCCACTGCGGATCGAGTGCTTCGACGTCAGCCACATCCAGGGCACCAACGTGGTGGCGTCGATGGTCGTCTTCGAGGACGGTCTGCCGCGCAAGGCGGAGTACCGCCGCTTCATCGTGCGCGGCACGACGGCACCGGACGGCACCGTGCGACTGGACGACACGGCCGCGATGGACGAGGTGCTGACCCGCCGCTTCCGGCGCTACCTGGCCGACCGCGACGGCGCGAACGACGTGGAGCTGGATCTCGGTGACAGTCCCGACGTCGAGGAGATCGCGGGGACCGGGCCGGGTGCGCGGACACCGCCGGTGTCCGGGCCGATCGACGAGACCACCGGCAAGCCCAAGCGGTTCGCCTACCCGCCGCAGCTGGTCGTCGTCGACGGAGGCAAGCCCCAGGTCAACGCCGCGGCGCACGCCTTGGAGGCTCTCGGTATCGACGACGTGGAGGTCGTCGGCCTGGCCAAGCGTCTGGAGGAGGTGTGGGTCGCCGATGACGACTTCCCGGTGATCCTGCCGCGTACGAGCGAGGGTCTCTACCTGCTGCAGCGGGTCCGCGACGAGGCACACCGCTTCGCGATCACCTTCCACCGTCAGCGTCGGTCCAAGGCGATGACCACCTCCGCGTTGGACGGGATCCCGGGTCTCGGCGATGCCCGGCGCAAGGCGCTGCTGAAGCAGTTCGGTTCGGTCAAGAAGATGCGTGCCGCCCTGCCGGAGGAGCTCGCCACCGTCCCCGGCATCGGCCCGGCCCTGGCGGCGACGATCCATGACCGACTGCGCGAGGATGTCGACACCACCCCGGCCATCAACCTCTCCACCGGTGAGGTCCTCGACTGATGGGGCCCGCGACCAGCAAGGAGCCCCGATGAGTGACCAGGCCGACCCGCTCAGTTCCGCAGCGTCCCAACTGGTGATCATCACCGGCATGTCCGGTGCCGGTCGCAGCACCGCGGCCAACGTGCTCGAGGACCGTGGCTGGTACGTCATCGACAACCTGCCGCCGCAGCTGCTCGTCTCGATGGCGAGCCTGCTGGACCACGGCGGCGACGACAACGGCGACGAGGACTCGAACGGGCGACGGCTCTGCGCCGTGGTCGACATCCGGTCCCGCACCTTCTTCGCCGAGTTCACCGAGGGGCTCGAGCGGCTGCGGGCCGGCAACTACCGGCCGATCGTGGTCTTCATGGATGCGACCGACGAGGCCCTGGTGCGCCGGTTCGAGTCCGTACGCCGCCCGCACCCGTTGCAGGGGGAGGGCCGGCTGCTCGACGGCATCGTGGCGGAGCGGGTCGCACTGCGCGACCTGCGCGCCGCGGCCGACGTCCTGATCGACACCAGCGGCCTGAACGTGCACCAGCTCAGCACCAAGGTGCGCGAGATGCTCGGCGACGACAACTCTCCCGACCTGCGGGTGGCGGTGATGTCGTTCGGCTTCAAGTACGGCATCCCGCTGGATGCCGACATCGTCTTCGACATGCGCTTCCTGCCCAACCCCTTCTGGAATCCCGACCTGCGCCCGTTCACCGGCCAGGACAAGGTGGTGTCGGACTTCGTGCTCGCGCAGTCCGGGGCCGAGGAGTTCCTCGAACGCGCACTGGCCATGCTGGAGCCGGTCTTCGCCGGCTACCGCCGGGAGGGGCGCAGCTACGCCACCCTGGCCGTCGGGTGCACAGGCGGCAAGCACCGGTCCGTCGCGATCACCGAGGCGCTCGCCGAACGTCTGGGCACCGGTCGCACCCATGCCGTGACCGTCCACCGCGACCTGGGACGAGAGTGAGTGCTCCGCGGGTGACCACGCCCGCCGCGTTCGCCCGGCCGGCCGTCGCCGCTCTCGGCGGCGGTCACGGACTGGCCGCGTCGCTGCAGGCCCTGCAGCTGGTGACCGACAAGATCACCGCGATCGTCACCGTCGCCGACGACGGGGGGTCGAGCGGGCGGTTGCGCGACGAGTTCGACATCCTGCCGCCCGGCGACCTGCGGATGGCGCTCGCTGCGCTCTGTGACACGTCCGAGTGGGGACTGCAGTGGCGCGACGCCCTGCAGCACCGGTTCGCCGGCGACGGCCCGCTCGGCGGCCACGCGCTCGGTAACCTGATCATCGCGTCGCTGTGGGATCTCCTCGGCGACCCGGTCGCGGGCCTGGACCTGGTCGGCCGGCTGCTCGGATCCCGCGGTCGGGTGCTGCCGATGGCGGCCGAGCCGCTGCGCATCGAGGCCAGCGTGCTCGGCGCCGATCCCGACCGCCCCGACGAGGTCGTCGACGTCGTCGGGCAGGTCGAGGTGGCGACCACCCGTGGCCGCGTGCAGAGTGTGCGACTGCACCCCGACCCGCCCGCGCCCTGCCTGCCGGCCGTCGAGGCGGTGGAGCACGCGGACTGGGTGATCCTCGGTCCCGGCTCCTGGTACAGCTCGGTGATGCCGCATCTGCTGGTGCCGGACCTGTGCCACGCGCTCGTCCAGACGAAGGCGCGAAAGATGTTGACACTCAACATGATGCGGCACGACGGCGAGACCGAGGGCTTCGCCGCCGCGGACTATCTCGAGGTGTTGACCGCGCACGCACCCGACCTGCACCTGGACGTCGTGCTGGCCGACGTGTCGGTCGATGGGGAGGAGGCGGACCTGCTCACCGAGGCCGCCGGCCGCCTGGGCGCCCGCGTCGTCCGCGCCCCGGTCGCCGACACCGACACCCCCGGCACGCACGATCCGCTGCGTCTCGCAGCGGCGTACCGCGACGTCCTGGACGACTGAAGCCCCCTCACCTGCGCAAACGCGACACGCCGTACGGCGGTCGGTGGCCCTGACGGAAAAGTCGGGCCCGTGACGACCCGAGCAGCGCGTCGCCGGTGCGAGAATGGCGCCCATGCCTGCGATGACTGCCACCGTCAAAGACGAGTTGAGCAGGTTCGCCGTCACCAAGACGTGTTGCCGGAAAGCGGAGATCTCCGCCGTGCTGCGCTTCGCCGGCGGGCTGCACATCATCGGCGGCAAGGTGGTGATCGAGGCCGAGCTCGACACCGCGGCGACCGCTCGCCGCCTGCGACAGGACATCGCCGCGGTCTACGGGCAGAAGTCCGAGCTGGTCGTGATGAGCGGCAGCGGTCTCAAGCGCGGCAGCCGCTACGTCGTACGCGTCGTCGGTGACGGCGAGGCCCTTGCGCGCCAGACCGGCCTCATCGACACCAAGGGGCGTCCGGTGCGCGGCCTGCCCCCGCGGGTCGTCAACGGTGCCGTCTGCGACGCCGAAGCCGCGTGGCGTGGTGCCTTCCTCGCGCACGGTTCGCTGACCGAGCCGGGCCGTTCCTCCTCCATGGAGGTCACCTGCCCCGGGCCGGAGGCCGCTCTGGCCCTCGTCGGTGCAGCCCGCCGCATGGGGATCTCTGCGAAGGCCCGCGAGGTCCGCGGGATCGACCGCGTGGTCATCCGTGACGGCGACGCGATCGGGGCGATGCTGACCCGGCTCGGCGCCCACGACGCGGTGCTGGCCTGGGAGGAACGGCGGATGCGCCGCGAGGTGCGGGCGACCGCGAACCGGCTGGCGAACTTCGACGACGCCAACCTGCGCCGCTCCGCACGGGCCGCCGTCGCGGCCGGCTCCCGCGTCGAGCGGGCCCTGGAGATCCTCGGCCCGGACGTGCCCGACCACCTGGCGCGGGCGGGGCGGCTGCGGGTCGAGCACAAGCAGGCGAGCCTCGAGGAGCTGGGTCAGTTGGCTCAGCCGCCCATGACCAAGGATGCGGTGGCGGGGCGGATTCGTCGGCTGCTCGCGATGGCCGACAAGCTGGCCGGCGACCGGGACATTCCCGGCACCGACGCCAACCTCACGCCGGACATGCTGGACGGCTGACCCGTCCGCGACCACGCGGGCCGGGGTCCGGGGACCGCACACGGCCGTTCGGCGTACCGGCGAGTTGTCCCATAGGGTCGAGGCCTGCCGAAGTCCTCCAACCAGAAGGAATGAGCCGATCGTGACTGTCCGGGTAGGTATCAATGGTTTTGGCCGCATCGGCCGCAACTTCTTCCGCGCCGCCGTCGCCTCCGGCGCCGACATCGAGATCGTCGGCGTCAACGACCTGACCAGCAACGCGACCCTCGCACACCTGCTGAAGTACGACTCGATCCTCGGGATCTTCGACGGCGACGTCACCTCGTCCGAGGACGAGATCACCGCGAACGGCAAGTCGTTCAAGGCCTTCGCCGAACGTGACCCCTCCGCGCTGCCGTGGGGTGACCTCGGCGCCGATGTCGTCATCGAGTCCACCGGCCTCTTCACCGACGCGACCAAGGCCCGGGTGCACATCGACGGTGGCGCCAAGAAGGTCATCGTGTCCGCGCCCGCGTCCAACGAGGACATCACCATCGTGATGGGCGTCAACGACGGCGACTACGACCCGGCGAAGCACCACGTCATCTCCAATGCCTCGTGCACCACCAACTGCCTGGCGCCGATGGCGAAGGCCCTCAACGACGAGTTCACCATCGTCAAGGGCCTGATGACGACGATCCACGCCTACACCGCCGACCAGAACCTGCAGGACGGCCCGCACAAGGACCTGCGCCGTGCCCGCGCCGCGGCCATCAATATCGTGCCGACCTCCACCGGTGCCGCGAAGGCCATCGGCCTGGTGCTGCCGGAGCTGAAGGGCAAGCTCGACGGCTACGCGCTGCGGGTGCCGACCCCGACCGGCTCGGCCACCGACCTCACCTTCGAAGCGGGCCGCGAGACGTCGGTCCAGGAGGTCAACGAGGCCGTCAAGAAGGTCGCCGACGGGCGCTACCTGAAGTACACCGACGCCCCCATCGTCTCCAGCGACATCGTCACCGACCCCAGCTCCTGCATCTTCGACTCCGGCCTGACCAAGGTCATCGGCAACCAGGTCAAGGTCGTCGGCTGGTACGACAACGAGTGGGGTTACTCCAACCGACTCGTGGACCTGACGGCGCTGGTCGGCAAGGGCCTCTGAGCCCGATGCGCACGATCAAGGATCTGGGTGACCTGCGCGGCAAGAAGGTGCTGCTGCGCAGCGACCTGAACGTCCCGCTCGACAAGGACGGCGCCATCACCGACGACGGCCGGGTCCGCGCGTCGGTGCCGACCATCCAGCGGCTCACGCAGGCCGGTGCACGGGTGATCGTCTGCGCGCACCTCGGCCGGCCGAAGGGCGCACCGGAGGCGAGGTACTCACTCGCACCCGCGGCGAAGCGGCTGTCCGAGCTGCTCGGCGTCCCGGTGCCGCTCGCGCAGGACACCGTGGGACAGCCCGCGCACGCCACCGTCGACGCCCTGGGCGACGGCGAGGTCGCCATGCTGGAGAACCTGCGCTTCAACCCCGGTGAGACCGCGAAGGACGCTGCCTCCCGCGCGGAGTTCGCCGACCAGTTGGCCTCTCTCGCGGACGTCTTCGTCAGCGACGGCTTCGGCGTCGTGCACCGCGAGCAGGCCAGCGTCTACGACGTCGCCGAGCGGCTTCCGCAGGCGGCCGGCGGACTGGTCGAGCAGGAGGTCGCGGTGCTGCAACGCCTCACCCGGCCCGCGCGCCCGTACGCCGTGGTGCTCGGTGGCGCCAAGGTCTCCGACAAGCTCGGCGTGATCGAGAACCTGCTGCAGCACGCAGACATGCTGCTCATCGGCGGCGGCATGGTCTTCACCTTCCTGGCCGCGCAGGGCCACGAGGTGGGCACCTCGCTGTTGGAGAAGGACCAGATCGACCGGGTGAAGGGCTATCTGGCGGACGCCGAGAACAGGGGAGTGGACATCGTCCTGCCCGTCGACGTCGTCGCCGCCGATGCCTTCTCCGCGGACGCCGCGCACGACCTGGTCGCCGCGGACGCGATCCCGGCCGACCGAATGGGCCTGGACATCGGACCGGAGTCGGCGCAACTGTTCGCGCGCAGGATCGCCGGTGCGAAGACGGTCTTCTGGAACGGCCCGATGGGCGCGTTCGAGATGGCGCCGTACGCCGCCGGCACCCAGACCGTCGCGCAGGCACTGGTCGACGCGACGTCGGCTGGTGCGTTCACTGTCGTGGGCGGTGGCGACTCCGCCGCCGCCGTACGCCAGGGCGGATTCGCCGACGACGACTTCTCGCACATCTCGACCGGTGGGGGGGCGAGCCTGGAGTATCTGGAGGGCAAGACCCTGCCCGGTCTTGCCGTCCTGGAGGACTGACCCATGGCCGACACCACCGCCCGCGTCCCGCTGATCGCGGGCAACTGGAAGATGAACCTGGACCACCAGCAGGCCACCGTGCTGGTCCAGAAGCTGGACTGGATGCTGCGCGACAAGCGGCACGACTTCGCGCAGGTCGAGGTGGCGGTGATCCCGCCGTTCACCGACATCCGCTCGGTGCAGACCTTGATCGACGGCGACCGGCTCAAGCTGAAGTTCGGCGCGCAGGATCTGTCCGCGCACGAGTCGGGTGCCTACACCGGTGAGATCTCCGGCCGGTTCCTGGCCAAGCTCGGCTGCAGCTACGTGGTGGTCGGGCACAGCGAACGCCGCGAGTACCACCACGAGGACGACGCGCTGGTCGCTCAGAAGGTCGCCGCCGCGTACCAGAACGGCGTCACGCCGTTGCTGTGCGTGGGGGAGTCCCTGGAGGTGCGCCGCGCCGGCGACCAAGTGGCCTTCGTCCTGGGTCAGCTGGACGTCGCGCTGCACGGCCTGTCCGCCGAGCAGGTGGGCAGCATCGTCATCGCGTACGAGCCGGTGTGGGCCATCGGCACGGGCGAGGTCGCCACCCCGGACGACGCACAGGAGGTCTGTGCGGCCATCCGTGGCCGCCTGGGTCAGCTCTACTCCGACCAGGTCGCCGCGGCGGTCCGGGTCCTCTACGGCGGATCGGTTAAGTCGGGCAACGTCGCGGCCATCATGGCCAAGGACGACGTCGACGGCGCGCTGGTCGGCGGGGCCTCGATCGACGTGGAGGAGTTCGCGACGATCTGCCGCTACCAGGCGCATGTCGGCGCGACCTGATCCTCACCAGTAGCAGCCGGTATGCGGGTGGACCGCCGTCGACTGTGTAAAATTCGCAACGGCCGCCCGTACCGGGTGGGTCTCCGCTCCATCGAAGGTGAGTTCCAGGCACGTGGATGTCATCCGTATCGCCCTGCAGGTGATCGTCCTGCTGACCAGTGTCCTGCTGGTGCTCCTCATCCTGCTGCACAAGGGGCAGGGCAGTGGACTCTCGGACATGTTCGGTGGCGGGGTCTCCTCCAGCCTCGGCGGGTCCTCGGTCGCGGAGCGCAACCTCAACCGCCTCACCGTCGTCGGCGGTTCGCTCTGGATCCTGGCCGTCGTCGGCCTGGGTCTCGTCGCTCGATTCAGCTAGGGAGCCCGTTCGTGGCCGGTGGTAATGCAATTCGCGGAAGTCGAGTCGGTGCCGGCCCCATGGGGGAGGCGGAGCGGGGTGATTCCGCGCCGCGGGTGACGGTGGCGTTCTACTGCGCCAACGGGCACGAGACCCGGCCGAGCTTCGCGGAGGAGCCCGGTATGGCGATCCCCGAGACCTGGGACTGCCCCCGCTGCGGCCTGCCCGCCGGGCAGGACAAGGACAACCCGCCGACTGCGCCGCGCGCCGAGCCGTACAAGACCCACCTCGCCTACGTGAAGGAACGCCGCAGCGACGCCGAGGGCGCCGTCATCCTCGATGAGGCGCTCGGCACCCTGAGGGGCCGTGGCCTGATCCGCTGACCGGGCGGACTCTGTCGATGGGGTCGTGGCGCGCTCTATAGAGCGCGCGACGACCCCACAGTCGTCTCAGAGCGACTGCTCTAGGGGTGTGCGGGCGGCGGGGGTCACGATGGCACCGTCGAGCCTGGCGTGCAGTCGGGCCGCCGCCTCGTCAACGGCCGTACGCGCATCCTCGCCGCGCTCGGCCACGATCACGGTGCGGATCTCACCGGACGACGCGACGGCCCAGGATCCGATGATCTCCCCGTTCCACCAGAGCGTGGGACCGACGTTTCCGGCGCGGTCGAAGATCGCTTCCCGCTCGATGCCGAGGAACCAGTCGCGGTGCTTCCATCCCATGGGCGTGGGGTCGAGGGCGGGCAGCAGCGCAGCGACCGGCGGTCGGCGTCCGCAGTCCTCCGCATCCGCGGCATCCTGATCGGAGCCGTCGGAGAGGGCGATCCCAGGCCGCCCGTGCAGGTCGACCTCCTCGATCGGAAGTGCCTGGAGCACGCGGGCGGTGGTGGTCTTGGTCCACCCGGTCCACCACTGCAGGTCCTCGACCGTGGCGGGTCCGAATCGTTCCAGCCACCGGTGCGCGAGGTCGCGTTGCGCGTCCGCTTCGTCCACGATCGGGAGGCTGTGCGGCCACCAGGCAGTGGTCGGCTCCCACAGATGCTGGCGGCTGGTCCATGGTCCGGTCGGGGTGCTGCGGACGACCCGCCCGTCGGCGCTCATCAGCGTGAGGACGGACGTGGTGAGGCGCTGCGCACTCTCGGACGCCGTCCGCGCCGGTATCAGCGTCCGCAGAGCCGGCACCTCGGACGCCAACTGAGTTCCGGTGGCCGCGCCGAGCCGGACCAACGCGCTCTCGACGTCGTCTTCGAGGCGTCCCAGCCAGTCGTCCAGTTCGTCGGAGAGAGGTGGTTCGGTGCCATTGCGGACCATGCGGGAGATGAGCCGGCGGCGGAGCGTCGCTGCCACCGATGCGCTCACCGCGGCTTGGATCATCGGCACGTCATCGCGAGCGACGACGAACAGCGTGCGACGCATCCCCATCCAGCGCACCAGGCTGCGCCGGTCGTACATGGTCTCGGACACCTCGCCGAGCGTGGTCGCGGCACTGCGCGCGAGGACGGACAGGTACACCGACGCCGGGTCCGTCGCGTGAAGCGCGACGAGCGCCCGCGTCACCTCCTCCGGTCCGTCGGCGTCGCCGGCGAGGTGGTGGCGCCGGACGAGTGCACGGCGGCGTGCTTGCTCAGTCAGCCGTCGCAAAGGCCCTCCTGACCGAGCGCGGGCGTGAAAACATGATTGTCCACGCCGGGCGGCGCGAAGTCCGCCCAACAAGTGTGAGTTCAGCGCAGGCCTCACCGACGGCATTGTCATCCCCGCACTGCGCGAAGGGGCGCCCGGCGCCCGTGACAGATCCAGAGCTGGAGGACCCTCCCATGAGCGTCACCACCACCCCGCACATCAACTTCCGCGGTCGGGCCCGAGAGGCTCTCACGTTCTATCAATCCGTGTTCGGTGGCGAGACGTCGATCGCCACGTACGCCGACATCCATGCGGTCGAGGACCCGGCTGCCGCCGACCACGTCGCCTTCGGACGGGTCGACGCTCCGAACGGGTTCACGATCATGGCGTACGACGTCCAGCCGTCCAAGGGGTACGACCCTGGAGAGAACTCCTTCTACGTCACCCTGCAGGGCACAGTCGCAGAGGAGATCCAGACTCTCTGGGAAGGTCTGGCGCAGTCCGCCACCGCGGTACTGATCCCGCTCGGGCCCGCGCCGTTCTCCCCGCTCTACGGCATGCTCACCGACCACTATGGCGTCACCTGGATCGTCGGCGCCGACACCGCGCCCGAGGAGGCCTGAGCCGGCTCACCCGCAGGTGGGGTCGTAGCGCGCTCTATAGAGCGCGCTACGACCCCAGACGCGTCTCAGGAGGGGAGCTGGGACGCGGCGGCCTTGTCGAGCCACCAGATGGTGGCGTCGGTGCCGTGCGCCCCACTCGCCGGGTAGTCCCACGGGTCGGCGTCGGCTGACGTGGCGTGCGCGACCGCCTGCGCCTTCTCCTCGCCGGACACCAGGAACCAGACCTGCCGCGCGGCGTTGATCGCCGGGTAGCTGAGACTGATCCTCAGCGGCGGTGGCTTGGGCGACTCACGCACGGGGATCGCGGAGGCGTCGACATCGCGTTGTGCCGGGTGCTGCGGGAAGAGCGAGGCGATGTGCGCATCCGGTCCGACCCCGAGCATCAGCACGTCGAAGGCAGGCACGTCGGCGCCGGGCGCGGCGTACCGAGCCAGCTCCTGTGCGTACGCCGCCGCTCCGGCGTCCAGATCGTCGCCAACGGGGCCACCCGAGGGTGCCATCACGTGCACGTTGCCGTCCGGTACGTCGATGTGGTCCAGGAGCGCTTCCCGCGCCTCGGTGTCGTTGCGGTCCTTGTCGCCGAGCGGGACGAAGCGCTCGTCACCCCACCAGAAGTGCACGCTCGACCAGTCGATCTCGGGTCCGTGCTGGTCGCGCAGGCCGGCGAGGGTGCCCCCGCCCATCGAGCCCCCGGTGAGCACGAAGTGGGCGATGCCGCGCGCCCGCTGCGCGGCGACGATCTCCTCACCGAGGCTGCGGGCGACGGCAGCGCTCAGGTCCTGCTTGTTCTCGTGCACGACGAACTGCGGTCCACTCATCGTTCACCCTTTCGATCGGGAGGGTCGGCGGCCGCCCGCGGCGCCGGCGACCTCGGGCATGCCGACGACCAGGGCTTCGCGGTAGACGGCGTCGGCGTCCAGCCGGCGTAGCTCCTCGGCCAGGCATTCGGCGGTGTCGTAGCGGTGCAGGCTGACGACCTGATCCGGCTGATCGCGCAGCGTGAGGCGCGCGGTGCGGGACGACGCGCGGGTGAGCAGCAACGGACCGCTCGCCCGCTCCAGCTGCACGCTGTGTATCCCCGACCCGCCGTCGCTCTTCGTGCGCCGCACGGGACAGCGCAGTCGCGCCGCGAGCCATCCGGCCAGCAGGTCGGTGCTGGCCGAGTCGTGGGCGCCGCAGACGGTCACTGATTCCACCGACTCGTACGGCGGCTGGTCCAGCGCCGTGGCGAGCAGACCCCGCCAGCGGGTGGTGCGCGACCAGGCCATGTCGGTGTCCCCGGGGGCGTAGTGCTCTTGGCGCGCCAGCAGCGCCCTCGGGGGATTGCCCGACTGCGATACGTCGGTGATCCGGCGGATAGCCATCCGGCCGATCGGCGAACCTGCGACGTCCGCGTCGCAGTCGCCGGGCCACCAGGCGACCACGGGGGAGTCGGCCAGCATCAGTGGCACCGCCACACTCTCGCTGTGCGACGCCAGCTCGCCGTACAGGCGGCAGACGACGATCTCGCTCGCGCCGGCGTCGCCGCCGACGCGGATCTGGGCGTCCATTCGCGCTGCGCCGCGACCACCGGCGCGGATCAGCGTGATGATCCGGCTCGGGTGCTGGCGGCTGGCCTCGGCCGCGGCCTCCAGGGCCTTCTCGGCGCCGTCCTCGTCGGTGACGATCAGGAGCGTCATCACCCGACCCAGCGCGACCGCACCGACGGAGTTGCGCAGGGCGACCAGGCGCTTGCTCACCGCGCGGGTGTCGGTGTCCTCGAGCGTGACGATCACGGCATCCTCCATTCGCGGCCGTCGCGGCGCAGCAGCGCGTCCGCGTCGGCCGGGCCCCAGGTGCCCGCGTCGTACGGCTGGGGCCTGCCCTTGCGGGCCCAGAACCGCTCGATCGGGTCCAGGATCCGCCACGACGTCTCGACCTCGGCATGCCGCGGGAAGAGCGGCGGCTCGCCGAGCAGCACGTCGAGGATGAGGCGTTCATAGGCCTCAGGACTCGCCTGGGTGAACGCGCTGCCGTATCCGAAGTCCATCGTCACGTCGCGCACCTCCATCGAGCCCGCGCCGGGCACCTTGGAGCCGAACCGGATCGTGATGCCCTCGTCGGGCTGCACCCGGATCACGATGGCGTTCTCGCCCAGCTCGGAGGTGGCGGTGTCGGCGAACGGCAGGTGCGGTGCCCGCTTGAAGACGACGGCCACCTCGGTGACGCGTTTGCCGAGCCGCTTGCCGGTGCGCAGGTAGAACGGGACGCCCGCCCAGCGCCGCGAGTCCACCAGCAGCTTCACCGCGGCGTACGTCTCGGTGGTCGACTCCGGGTCGATGCCGTCCTCCTGCAGGAAGCCGGTCACCTTCTGGCTGCCCTGCCACCCTGCGGCGTACTGCCCGCGGGCCGTCGCGAGCGCCAGGTCGCTCGGGCTGTGTACGGCGGCGAGCACCTTCTCCTTCTCCGCACGCAGCGCATCCGCGTCGAAGGAGTTGGGCTCCTCCATCGTGGTGAGCGCGAGCAGCTGCATCAGGTGGTTCTGGATGACGTCGCGCGCCGCGCCGATGCCGTCGTAGTAGCCGGCCCGACCGGAGATCCCGATGTCCTCGGCCATCGTGATCTGCACGTGGTCGACGTAGTTGGAGTTCCAGACCGGCTCGAACATCCCGTTGGCGAAACGCAGCGCCAGGATGTTCTGCACCGTCTCCTTGCCCAGGTAGTGGTCGATGCGGAAGACCGACTCGGGTGGGAAGACGCTCTCGACGATCTCGTTCAGCGCGCGGGCGCTGGCCAGGTCGTGGCCGAACGGCTTCTCGATGATGACCCGCCGCCAACTGCTCGGGTCCTGGCGAGTGAGACCGCTGCGCTCCAGCTGCTTGCAGACGTCGCCGAACGCTGCCGGCGGGATCGACAGGTAGAACGCGTGGTTTCCGTCCGTGCCGCGCTCGACATCGGCCCTGGCCACCTCGTCGGTGAGCCGGTCGAAGCCGGCTTCGTCGTCGAAACTGCCTGACACGAAACGCAGTCCGTCCGCCAGTGCCCGCCACGACTCCTCGCGGAAGGGCGTGCGGGCACCCGCCTGGACCGCGCGGCGTACGACGTCGGTGAACTCCGCGAGGCTCCAGTCGCGCCGGGCGAACCCGATCAGCGTGAAGTTCGGCGGCAGTAGACCCCGGTTGGTGAGGTCGTAGATGGCGGGCAGCAGCTTCTTCTGCGCGAGGTCTCCGGTGATGCCGAACATCACCATGCTGCACGGCCCGGCGATCCGCGGGAGACGCCGATCGTCGGGGCCGCGCAGTGGGTTGATCCCGCGTGCGACGCGGGCGGGACTCACGAAGCAGACCCTCCCTGCGAGCTCTGGGTGGCCTGTGAGATCGCCTGCGTCAGCTGGGTCAGACCCTGGTCGTGCTCGGTGAGGTGCAGCTGCAGCACCGGCCGGCCGTGGTCGGCGAGCACCTTGGCGTCGCCACCGGACTGGGAGGTGATGAAGTCGCCGAAGGTGAAGTCACGACCCGGCACCTCCAGGTCCTGCCGCGGGGTGGTGGTGATCTGCAGGTAGATACCGATCGCCGGACCGCCCTTGTGGTACTGACCGGTCGAGTGCAGGAAGCGCGGTGCCCACCCGAAGGTGACCGGCCGGTCGAGCTTCGCGGCGAAGGCCACCCGTACGTCGGCCAGCGACTGGTCGGCGATCCGGTCCAGATAGGCCATCACAGCGAGGTAGCCGTGGTGCGGCATTTGCGCCAGCAGGGCGTCGATCGCGGCGGACACGTCCGTCGCGCCGCCGAGCCAGTCGCCGCCGAGCGCGCGCACCTCGATCGCGCCGTCGGTGAACGCCGGGGCGTCGCCGCCCCCGGTGCCTGCGCTCAGGAGCTCTCGCGACGCGGCCTTCGCACTCTCGACGTCAGGCTGGTCGAACGGGTTGATACCGAGCAGTCGCCCGGCCACCGCGACGGCGGCCTCCCACAGCAGCATGGACGCACCGAGCGAGCCGCCGACCGCGACGTCCGCCGCGCCCTGGGGCGTGGAGTCGTCGTCGCCCGCGACCAGGTGCACGCCCAGTTCGTCGTCCAGCAGTCCGCCCACGGAGGAGGTGCCGACCACGACCGGCAGCAGGCCCTTGCCGTCCTTGCCGGTGCTCTCCGCGATCAGCTGCTCGGCCCAGTCGCCGAAGCCGACGTTCTTGGTCCCGGCGTCGATGAGGATCACCTTGTCGCGCAACGGCGACGTGCCACCGAGGACGGCGCCGAGCCGCAGCGCCGGGTTGTCCTCGTCGTCGGTGGCGAAGAGGTCGGCCACCGCCTCCGCGTCGTCCAGCAGGGCGCCCACGTCGGCTCCGGCGAGCCCGCTGGGCACCAGGCCGAACGCGGTGAGCGCCGAGTACCGGCCGCCCACATCGGGATCGGCGTTGACCACCGTGTAACCGGCACCGCGCGCGTCCTTGTCGAGCGGGCTGCCCGGGTCGGTGACGACGACGATGCGCTCGGTCGGGTCGATGCCGGCGTCGTTGAACGCCTTCTCGTACGCGCGTCGCTGCGAGTCGGTCTCCACGGTCGAGCCCGACTTGGAGGACACCACGACGACGGTCTGCTCGAGGCGGTCCTGCAGCGCGGCGCGGACCATGTCGGGCTGGGAGGAGTCCAGCACCGTCAGCGGCACCCCGGCCGTCTCGCAGATGACCTCGGGCGCGAGCGACGAGCCGCCCATGCCGCAGAGCACGACGTGGGTGAGGCTCTTGGCCTGGAACTCGCTGCGCAGACCCTCGATCTGACCGACCAGCGGGCGCGACGAGTGCGGCAGACCGACCCAGGAGAGCCGCTTCCCCGCCTCGTCCTCGGCGGCGCTGCCCCAGAGGGTCTTGTCCTGCGCGAAGAGCCTGCTCGCGACCTTGTCGGTCACCAGCTGCGGCACGTGGGCGCTCACCGCGTCGGCGGCGGCACCGGCGGCGGCGACGGCGACTGCGGAACTGCTCTGCATCACGAGGCGGCCCCGGCCTTGTTCGCCGCGTCCAGCTCACCCTGCACCGAGTCCAGCAGCTCGGCCCAGGACTTCTCGAACTTGTCCACGCCCTCGTCCTCGAGCACCTTCACCACGTCGCTGTAGCTGACGCCGACGCCCTCGAGCGCGTCCAGCATGGCCTTGGCGTCGGCGTAGTGGGTGGTGACCTGGTCGCCGTCGACCTCGGCGTGGTCCGCGACCGCGTCGAGGGTCTTGGGCGGCATGGTGTTGACGACGTCGTTCACGGCGAGGTCCACGACGTACATCGTGTCCTTGTACGCCGGGTCCTTGACGCCCGTGGAGGCCCACAGCGGCCGCTGCACGCGGGCGCCGGCACCCTTGAGGGTCTCCCAACGCGAGGTCGAGAAGACCTCCTCGAAGGCCTGGTAGGCCAGGCGCGCGTTCGCGATGCCGGCCTTGCCCTTCAGGCCCTTGGCCTCGGCGGAACCGGCCGCGTCGAGCCGCTTGTCGATCTCGGTGTCCACGCGGGAGACGAAGAACGAGGCGACCGAGCGGATCTTGGACAGGTCGTGACCGTTCTCCTTGGCCTGCTCCAGACCACTCAGGTAGGCGTTCATCACGCCGCGGTAGCGCTCGAGGGAGAAGATCAGGGTCACGTTGACGCTGATGCCCGCCGCGATGGCGGTGGTGATCGCCGGCAGGCCCTCGACGGTCGCCGGGATCTTGATCATCACGTTCTCGCGGTCGACGCTCTTCCAGAGCTTGTCGGCCATCGCGGTGGTCGCGTCGGTGTCGTGCGCCATCCGCGGGTCGACCTCGATCGAGACCCGGCCGTCCTGCCCGTCGGTCGCGTCGTAGACCGGCTTCATGATGTCGCACGCGTGCCGCACGTCGCTGGTGGTGATGTCGAAGGTGGCGTCTTCGAGCGTGGCCGCGTTTCCGGCCAGCTCGCGCACCTGCTCGTTGTAGTCCTCGCCGTTCGAGAGCGCGCCGGCGAAGATCGTCGGGTTGGTGGTCACGCCGACGACGTTCTTCTCGTCGATCAGTTTGTGCAGGTCGCCGGACTGGATGAGGCCGCGGGACAGGTCGTCCAGCCAGATCGACACCCCCACATCGGACAGGGCCTGGGTTCGTGCGTTCGTGTCAGCCATCGCAAATGCCTCCTGGAAATCGGATCAGAGTGAGTTGAGAACGTCCTGCGCAGCCTGGACCACGTGCTCGCTGGTGAAGCCGAACTTCTCCATGAGCAGCGCGCCGTCGGCGCTCTCGCCGTAGTGGTCGATGCCGATCGCGACGCCGTTGTCGCCGACGATGTCGTGCCACCCGAAGGTGGTCGCGGCCTCGATCGAGACCCGGGCCTTGACGTTCGGCGGCAGCACCTGGTCGCGGTAGGACCGGTCCTGGTCGAAGAACCACTCGCGGCAGGGCAGGGAGACGACGCGGGCGTCGACGCCCTTCTCCTTCAGCGTCTTCCGTGCCGCGACCGCGACGCTCACCTCGGAGCCCGTGGCGATGAGGATGACGTCGGGGGTGTCCTTCTCGGAGTCGGCGAGGGTGTAACCGCCGCGGTCGACGCCGTCGGCCGAGGCGTACTCGGACCGGTCGAGCGTCGGCAGCGCCTGGCGGGAGAGCGCCAGTGCTGCGGGGCCGCGCCGGGTCAGGATCGCCTTCCACGCGGCTGCGGTCTCGTTGGCGTCCCCGGGGCGTACGACGGCCAGGTCGGGGATCGCGCGCAGCGCGGCCAGGTGCTCGATCGGCTGGTGGGTGGGTCCGTCCTCGCCGAGGCCGATGGAGTCGTGCGTCCACACGAAGGTGACCGGGATCCGCTGCAGCGCGGCCAACCGGACGGCCGGGCGCATGTAGTCGGAGAAGGTGAGGAAGGTGCCGCCGTACGGGCGGGTCAGTCCCTCCAGCGCGATGCCGTTGAGCGCCATGCCCATCGCGTTCTCGCGGATGCCGAAGTGCAGGGTGCGCCCGTAGGGGTTGCCCTTCCACGCCTCGGTCTGCCGATTCGCCGGGATGAAGCTGGGCTGGCCGTCCATCGTGGTGTTGTTGGACTCGGCGAGGTCGGCGGAGCCGCCCCACAGCTCCGGCATCACGTCGGCGAGGGCGGTGAGCACCTTGCCGGAGGCCGCGCGGCTGGCGATGCCCTTCGCGTCCGTGTCGAACGTGGGGAACGCCGCGTCGAAGCCCGCGGGGAGTTCGTGCGCCACCAGGCGGTCGAGCAGCTTCGCGCCGTCGGGGTTGGCGGAGCGCCAGGAGTCAAAGCCTTTCTGCCACTCCGCGTGTGCCTGGGCGCCGCGCTCCTTGGCCTTGCGGACGTGGGAGATGACCTCGTCGGAGACCTCGAAGGTCTGCTCGGGGTCGAAGCCGAGCAACTTCTTGGTCGCCGCGACCTCCTCGTCGCCGAGCGCGGACCCGTGGGCCTTGCCAGTGCCCATCTTGTTCGGGGCGGGCCAGGCCAGGATCGTCTTGAGTGCGATGAACGAGGGTCGGTCGGTGACGGCCTTCGCCGCCTCGATCGCGGCGAGCAGCGCGTCGACGTCCTCGACGTAGTCGCCGTCGCCCTTGCTGGATCCGCCGAGCCGCCAGTCGACGGTCTGCACGTGCCAGCCGTACGCCTCGTAGCGAGCGGCGACGTCCTCGGCGAACGACACGTCGGTGTCGTCCTCGATGGAGATCTGGTTCTGGTCGTAGAAGGCGATGAGGTTGCCCAGCTCCTGGGTGCCCGCGAGCGACGCGGACTCACCGGAGACGCCTTCCATCATGTCGCCGTCGGAAGCGACGGTCCAGATGTGGTGGTCGAACGGGCTGGTGCCGGGGGCGGCGTCCGGGTCGAGCATGCCGCGCTGGCGGCGCTGCGCCATGGCCATGCCCACGGCGGAGGCGATGCCCGAGCCCAACGGTCCGGTGGTGATGTCGACGCCGTCCGTGTGGTGGTACTCCGGGTGACCGGGCACCTTCGATCCCCAGGTGCGCAGCTTCTTCAGGTCATCGAGCTCCAGGCCGTAGCCGGAGTAGTAGAGCTGGATGTACTGGGTCAGGCTGGAGTGCCCGCAGGAGAGGACGAACCGGTCGCGGCCGATCCACTCCGGGTCGTTCGGGTCCACGCGCATCACGTGCTGGTAGAGCAGGTAGGCCAGGGGAGCGAGGCTCATGGCGGTGCCGGGGTGGCCGTTGCCGGTCTTCTGCACGGCGTCGGCCGCGAGGACACGGACCGTGTCCACCGCGCGTACGTCGATGTCGCTCCAGCCGGCGGTGTCCGCCTTCGGCAGGGGCAGGCTGGGGTCGCGGCGGGTGTCGGTGTCCAGACTCACGAAAAAACAGCTCCTTCGATTCGATGTGCGTACCACGGGTGCGGAGGCGTTCCTGCCAGCGAGCCTAGACCCGGGCGGTGCTGCCTGCGCACCTCGCCGAACCGTCCCGATATGTGCGATAACGATGAATCATGTTGATTTATGTCGACATCGCGCAAACTCGTCGTGGTCCGCCCTCCCGGCGCCACGGTGCCCGACGAGCGTCCGGCGCCGGGGTCTACCATCGAACCCGGACGCACGCGCCATCTGAAACAGGCCCTGACCGGCCGTGTCGGATGGTCGGCAGGCTGTCCAACCGACTCTCAGCCGCACTTCGTGAAGGACACCGTGACCGCCACCTCGCCGCACGCCGCGACGCAGCGCACACGGGACGCCCGTCCCGCCGGTGGACCCGACGCACCGTCCGGACCGCCGCCCGTCGGCGGGGGAGAGCGCTCCACGCGCAAGGTGATCGCCGACTACGTATCGCTCACCAAGCCGCGGATCATCGAACTGCTGCTGGTGACGACCTTCCCGGTGATGTTCCTGGCCGATCGCGGAGTGCCCGGCGTCTGGCTGATCCTCTCCACCCTGGTCGGTGGCACCTTGTCGGCCGGCTCCGCGAACGCGTACAACTGCTATCTCGACCGCGACATCGACCGGTTGATGCACCGCACCGAAGGCCGCCCGATGGCCACCGGAGCGATCAGTCCGCGCGCGGGCTTCCTCTTCGCCTCCGTGCTCGGGGTCGCGTCCGTCCTCTGGCTCGGCCTGCTGGTCAACTGGCTGTCCGCGGCCCTGTCCCTCGGGGCGATCGTGCTCTACGTGGGCTTCTACACACTGCTCCTGAAGCGGCGCACCTCCCAGAACATCGTCTGGGGCGGCGTCGCCGGATGCATGCCGGTTCTCATCGGGTGGTCCGCGGTCACCGACGGTCTGGCCTGGCCCGCGCTCGTGCTCTTCCTCGTCGTCTTCTTCTGGACGCCGCCGCACTACTGGCCGCTGTCGATGCGCTACAAGGAGGACTACGCCAGCGCCGGCGTGCCCATGCTTCCTGTGGTCGCGCGCGACAGCGCCGTCGCCGTGCAGGTCGTGCGCTACGCCTGGGCGACCGTCGTCACCTCCCTGGTGCTCGTCCCGGTCGCCGGGATGGGCGTGCTCTACACGCTCGTCGCAGCCGCATCCGGCGCGCTCTTCCTGTTCGAGGCGCACCGGTTGCGCCGGGCCGCGCGCGCCGAGGCGTCGTACGACGTGCTGCGCCCGATGCGGGTCTTCCACTACTCGATCAGCTACCTGACGCTGGTCTTCCTGGGGGTCGCGATCGATCCCCTGCTGCACCTGCCCTGGTGACCACGGTCGTCACCACGCCGTAGCTCCCCCTCGTCGGGCGAGGCCGGTCGGACGCGCTACGGAATCGGCACGTGCGTCGTACGCGGGGGAGCGGCTGCTACGCCGAGGTCCCACCCGGGCGGCTGCTCCCACCGAGGGGTTGCGCTGTCGATCCTGTTCCCGGGCGCCTGGAAGAGGCCCGCTCAGTACGCTCGCCGCTCCCACCCACCTTCCGCGTCGGCACGTGACCGCACTGCCGATCTCCCACCGGGGCGTGGACGGCGGGCGCGGGGAAGTGACCGCAGTGCCGACACCCTACTTGAGCGCGTACGGCGGAAGTAGGAAAGGCGCCGCCGTGCCGAGCGCGCTACGGAGTCGGCACGTGCGTCGTACGAGGCGCGGTGGTCGGACGCACCGTCGAGGCCGGCGCGCGCGTGGCCAGCACCCCCCAGGTCACGGCGACGACCAGCAGGCAGGCCATCAGCATGTGCACCAGGACGAGCGCGCCGGGAACGCCGAGGAAGTACTGGGTGTAGCCGACGATCGCCTGCAGGACCGTCACCAGGGCGACCAGGCGCCAGCTGCGGAACGCCGATCGGGCTTCCACGAGCGCCGTCGCCACCAGCATCGCGACGACCAGCCCGCAGAAGAGCATCACCATGTCGGCGTGCAGCCAGGCCGCCGAGCGTGGGCTGAACGCGAACCGGGCCGGGTGGGTCGCGTCGCCGGAGTGCGGGCCGGCGCCGGTCACCGCGGTGCCGAGCATCAGCACGAGCCCTGCGACGAACGCCGTGCCGGCACCGAGCAGCCGCACCTCACGGCGGACGGGCACCAGCCGGTGCTCGCGCACCTGCCACACGAGCCAGGCGGAGGTCGCGACGAGCGCCATCGAGATCAGGAAGTGCAGCGCCACGATCGCCGGGTTGAGGTGGGTGAGCACCGAGATGCCGCCGACGACGGCCTGCAGCGCGATCCCGCCGAGCACGCCGAGCGCCGGTGGTAGCAGGGCCCGCCGGTCGGAGGAGCGTCGGTGCCCGATGATCGCCAGGATGAGCAGCACCGCCACGATGCTGACCAGCGAGGTGAGCATCCGGTTGCCGAACTCGACGTACTTGTGCCACTCCTGCGCCTGGTGCTTCACCGGCGTGATGGAGCCGCTGACGCACTCCGGCCATCGCGGACAGCCGAGGCCGCTGCCCGACAGGCGCACCAGTCCGCCGGTGCCGACGATCAGGATCTCGACGGCGAGGTTGATCCAGGCCAGCGGCTTCAGCACCCGGGCCAGCCGATCGGTGAGGGCCACCCACCCGGTGCGTGCGTGGTGCGTGCGTGCGGTGGCGGTCATCAGTCGCTCCAGCGGAAGAATCGGGCGACCAGCGCCGAGCCGATCGCACCCCAGACGAGCAGGACGAGCACCGGCATCAGCACGTGGGTGTCGTGCCCGGTGAGTGCCGCCCGCATGCCGTCGCCGAGCGCCCCGGAGGGCAGCAGCCGGGCGATGTCACCGAAGCCGCCCGGGAGCCGGTCAGTGGGCACCAGCAGTCCCCCGAACGCGGCGAGCAGCACCCAGATGAGGTTGGCGACCGCCAGGGTCGCCTCCGCCCGCAGCACCCCGGCCAGGGCGAGCGCGAGCGATACCCATACCCAGCTGCCGACGACGAGAAGCACGATCCCGATCACGACACCGCCCGCATGCGGGTGCCATCCGAAGCAGGCGCCGAGGACTGCGAGCACGACGGTCTGCGCGGCGACGATGCCGAGCACCGCGATCGCCTTGGCCCACAGCAGCCCGGCCCGGCCCAGGGGAGTGGTGCCGAGCAGGCGCAGCACGCCGTACCTGCGGTCGAAGCCGGTGGCGATGGCCTGACCGGTGAACGCCGTCGAGACCACGGCCAGGGCGAGCACTCCGGGCACCGCCAGGTCGATCCGTCGGCCGCTCCCGAGGTGCGGCGCGGTGGAGACGGCGAGGCCGATCAGTGCCAGGGCCGGCAGGACGAGGGAGACGAGCAGCTGCTCGCCGTTGGTGAGCAGGGTGCGACTCTCGAAATTGGCCTGTGCGCGGATCCGGGCGGCGGGGGCGGCGGCATCGGTCATGCGGTGCGCGCCGTCCTGGTGAGGGCGAAGTACGCCGACTCGAGGGTGCCGTCGCCGTCGGGGCTGTTCCCGGCGCGTACCGCGGAGACGGTGCCGTCGGCCACGACCCGGCCCGCGGCGACGACGACGACCCGGTCGGCGAGCCGCTCGGCCTCCTCGAAGGAGTGCGTAGTGACGACGACGGCGCATCCCCGGTCGCGCGCGGCGCGGATGAGGTCCCACACGTCGAGGCGACTGTGCGGGTCCAGTCCAGCGCTCGGTTCGTCGAGGAACGCCACCTCGGGGCGGCCGATCAGTGCGGCGGCCAGCGCCAGCCGTTGGCGCTGTCCGCCGGAGAGCCGGCGGGTGGCGGTGTGCGCGAACTCGCCGATGCCGAGCGCCTCGACCAGGTCGGCGCGGTCGTCCTCGGAGTAGAGGGAGGCGAGGTGGGCGAGGAGCCGCACCGGCCGCACGCTTCCGGGCAGGCCGCCGTCCTGGAGCATGACGCCGACGCGGGCACGGTGTGCCGCGGGCGCTCGCCAGGGGTCGACGCCGAGGACGGTGATGGCACCCTGCTGCGGGCGGCGCAGTCCTTCGGCCATCTCGATCACCGTGGTCTTGCCCGCGCCGTTGGGACCGAGGACGCAGGTGACCTGCCCGGCCGCGGCGTCCCAGGTCATTGCGTTCAGGGCCGTTCGGCCGGCGTACCGGTGCGAGACGTCCCTGATCTGCACGGGGGCGTCGACGGTCACAGCAAACGAGTTTAGGTGGGTCGTCCGCACTGGTTTCGCCCGGCGCCATGTGGTAGACCGCCGGAGGGGGCACCTGGGTCTCCTGTGACGAAGGAGCAGTGATGCGTAGGTCGACCACGATGATCCTGGCAGGGGTGGCTTCGCTGGCCGCCGGGAGCGGCCTCGTGGCCCCGGCAGCGCAGGCCGCGCGGCCCGCCGCGACGCCTGCGGCCACCGCCTGCACGGCCCTCACCGTGCTGCGGACCGAGACGCTGGAGCAGCGCGTCGGGCAAATCTTCATGGTCGGCACCCCGGCCACTGGCGCGAGCAGCCAGCTGCTGAGCGAGATCAGCAGCTACCACGTCGGCAATGCCTTCCTCAGCGGTCGCAGCACGTCCGGCACCGCGACGCCCGCACACACGACGGCGGCGCTGCGCGCCCGGGTCAGCAAGGCGAGCACGGACAACGTCCCGCTCTTCATCGCCACGGACCAGGAGGGCGGTGCGGTGCAGGTGCTGCAGGGCAGCGGTTTCAGCACGATCCCGGCGGCGCTGACGCAGGGCTCGTGGGCGTCCTCGACGCTGCAGAGTTCCGCGACCACCTGGGCGCGCCAGCTGGCCGGTGTCGGGGTCAACCTCAACCTGGCCCCGGTGGCCGACACCGTGCCCAGTGCCGCAGCGGCCCGCAACAACCCGCCGATCGGGGTCTACCAGCGCGAGTACGGCTACACGTCGTACGCGACGACGGCCGGGTCGACGGCGTTCCTGCGGGGTATGACGGCCGGGGGTGTGGGCTCGACCACGAAGCACTTCCCGGGCCTTGGCGTGGTCACCGCCAACACCGACACGTCGTACGGCGTGCACGACCGCTCGACGAGCTCCAGCAGCGCCTACCTCAACCCGTTCAAGGCCGACATCCAGCAGGGCGCCACAGCCGTGATGATGTCCTCGGCCATCTACGACAAGATCGACCCGAGCACCCTCGGCGTGTTCTCGCCCAAGGTCGTCGGGCTGGTGCGCTCGGCCGGCTTCACCGGGCCGATCATGACCGACGACCTGGGCAACGCGGTGCAGCCCGGTCGGTGGCCGGCGGCCAACCGAGCGCTGGACTCGCTCTACGCCGGCGTCGACATGATCCTCACCGTGAACTCCTCGGTGCTGCCCACCATGTACGACGCCGTCCTGAGCCGCGCGCAGACGCAGTCCTACTGGCTGCAGCGGGTCAACAACGCGGCCTATCTGGTGCTGCTCGGCAAGGAACGGCGCGGTCTGCTCACCAACAGCTGCTCCGCCTGACGCCGGTTAGGTCCCCCTGGCTAGGAAGAGCGGGGGCATTTAGGTCACACTTGTGTGGTGATTATCTCCGGCGAGCTCGACACCGAGCTCGGCAACGCGCGCGGAACCGGCGGCGCCGGTGCCGTGGGCCCGGCTGTCGGGTCCACGGACTGCGCCGAACCGCCGCAGGATCACGCGCGTACCCGTGACCGGGTGCTGGGGGAGATCTCCGAGCACGGCCCGCTGAGCGCCGCCGACCTCGGTGCGCGCCTCGGGCTCACACCGGCCGCCGTACGCCGCCACCTGGACGTGCTCGACGAGCAGGGCCTGGTCGACGAGGCCGTCACGACACAGCGGGGCACCCGCGGTCGGGGACGGCCGGCGCGCGCGTACGTGCTGTCCGAGGGCGGGCACGCACACCTGCGCGGCGCGTACGACGAGCTCGCCGTCTCCGCGCTGGACTTCCTCGCCCGCTCGGCGGGGCCGGAGGCGGTCCGGATGTTCGCTACCGAACGCGCCGACCGGCTCGCCGCAGTGGCCCGTCCGGCGATCGAGGCCGCCGGCGCCGATCCGGATGCCCGGGTCGAGGCGCTGGCCGCGGCGCTCACCACGCAGGGATACGCCGCGAGCACCCGGCCCGTGGGCGATGGAACATCGCGCGCCGGCATGCAGTTGTGCCAAGGGCACTGCCCGGTGCAGCACGTCGCCACCCGGTACCCGCAGTTCTGCGAGACGGAGGCCCAGATGTTCTCCGACCTGCTCGGAGTGCACGTGCAGCGGCTGGCGTCCCTGGCGCACGGCGAGCACGTCTGCACCACCTTCATACCGACCAGCACGACCAGCGCACAGCCGCCCGCTCTGAGCGGCACCACCGACACACACGGCACCACCACCCGCACGACCGGCGAGAGGAATCGATCATGAGCACCATCGAGGAGCTGAACCCGGGTCTGGCGGACATCGGGAGCTACCAGTTCGGTTGGTCCGACAGCGACACCGCCGGGGCGACCGCCAAACGCGGACTGTCCACCGACGTCGTCGCCGACATCTCCGCTCGCAAGTCCGAGCCGGAGTGGATGCTCAAACTGCGGCTGAAGTCGCTACGGCTGTTCGACAAGAAGCCCATGCCGACCTGGGGTAGCGACCTCACCGGCATCGACTTCCAGAACATCAAGTACTTCGTGAAGTCCACCGAGAAGCAGGCCACCAGCTGGCAGGACCTGCCCGAGGACATCAAGAACACCTACGACCGGCTCGGCATCCCCGAGGCGGAGAAGCAGCGCCTGGTCGCGGGCGTCGCCGCGCAGTACGAGTCGGAGGTCGTCTACCACCAGATCCGCGAGGACCTGGAGGAGAAGGGCGTCATCTTCGTCGACACCGACACGGCACTGCGTGAGCACGAGGAGCTCTTCCGGGAGTACTTCACCACCGTGATCCCCGCCGGCGATAACAAGTTCGCCTCGCTGAACACCGCTGTGTGGTCGGGCGGCTCGTTCATCTACGTCCCCAAGGGCGTGCATGTCGACATCCCGCTGCAGGCCTACTTCCGGATCAACACCGAGAACATGGGCCAGTTCGAGCGGACGCTGATCATCGCCGACGAGGGTTCCTCCGTGCACTACGTCGAGGGCTGCACCGCGCCGATCTACAAGTCGGACTCGCTGCACTCGGCCGTGGTCGAGATCGTGGTGAAGAAGAACGCCCGGGTGCGCTACACGACCATCCAGAACTGGTCGAACAACGTGTACAACCTGGTCACCAAGCGCGCGACCTGCGAGGCCGGCGCCACGATGGAGTGGATCGACGGCAACATCGGCTCGAAGGTCACCATGAAGTACCCGGCCGTCTTCCTGATGGGGGAGTACGCCCGCGGCGAGACGCTGTCGATCGCGTTCGCGGGTGAGGGCCAGCACCAGGACGCCGGCTCCAAGATGGTGCACGCCGCACCGCACACCTCCAGCTCGATCGTCAGCAAGTCGGTCGCGCGTGGTGGCGGGCGCACGTCGTACCGCGGTCTCGTGCAGATCCTCGAGGGCGCCGAGCACTCCAAGTCCAACGTGGTCTGCGACGCGCTGCTGGTCGACCAGATCAGCCGCTCGGACACCTACCCGTACGTCGACGTCCGCGAGGACGACGTGCAGATGGGCCACGAGGCGACCGTCTCCAAGGTCAGCGAGGAGCAGCTCTTCTACCTGCAGTCCCGCGGCATGACCGAGCAGGAGGCCATGGCCATGATCGTGCGCGGCTTCGTCGAGCCGATCGCGCGTGAACTGCCCATGGAGTACGCGCTCGAACTGAACCGCCTCATCGAACTCCAGATGGAAGGAGCAGTCGGCTGATGTCGCTGCTGACACCTGACGCAACGACGCACGCCGACCCCGCAGCGGTCGCGAGTGGTGCGGTCATCCCGGACACCTCGCGCGCCGAGCGCACGACGTCCTTCGACGTCGCGGACTTCCCCGTGCCCAACGGCCGGGAGGAGGAGTGGCGTTTCACCCCGGTGGATCGCCTCTCCGCCCTGTTCGCCGACAAGGACAGTGACCGCGGCGCCCTGCAGCTCGACCTGGACGGGGTCCGCTCCGTGCTCGCCGAGCCGCTGGCGCCGGGTGAGGCACCGCGCGGCACCGCGCTCGTGCCCGGCGACCGTTCCGCGGTCGTGGCGCACGCGCACAGCCCGAAGGCGCTCTACCTGAAGCTGGCCGCCGAGCAGGAGTACGACGAGCCGCTGCGGCTCGGGATCCACGGCACCGCCGCGGGCGCGCGCGCCAACGGTCACGTGGTCATCGAGGCCGGCGCGCAGAGCAAGGGCATGGTCATCCTCGACCACACCGGTGCCGCCGACGTCAACGCCAACGTCGAGGTGATCGTCGGTGACGGCGCCAACCTCACCGTGGTGACGCTGCAGCGCTGGGACGACGGCGCCAACCACCTGTCGCAGCACGACGCACTGGTCGGACGCGATGCGTCGTACCGGCACATCGCGGTCAGCCTGGGCGGTGACATCGTGCGGATGAACGCCGGTGTCCGCTATGCCGGCCCGGGCGCCGAGGCGACCCTGCTCGGCGTCTACTTCGCCGACAAGGGCCAGCACCTGGAGCACCGCTCCTTCATCGACCACACGGCTCCCCGGTGCACGTCCCTGGTGACGTACAAGGGTGCGCTGCAGGGCGACTCGGCTCACACGGTATGGGTGGGCGATGTGCTCATCCGCGCCGAGGCGCAGGGCACCCAGACCTACGAGCTGAACCGCAACCTGGTGCTCACCGACGGCGCCCGTGCCGACTCGGTGCCCAACCTGGAGATCGAGACCGGCGACATCGAGGGTGCGGGTCACGCCTCCTCGACCGGCCGGTTCGACGACGAGCAGCTGTTCTACCTGCAGGCCCGCGGCATCCCCGAGGAGCAGGCACGTCGTCTGGTCGTCCGCGGTTTCTTCGCCGACGTCGTCGCCAAGATCGGCGTGCCCGAGGTCGTCGACACCGTGATGACGGCGATCGAGGACGAGCTGAGGCAGGCCGGCGAATGACCGGTGACGCCGTGACCGCGGACTTCGTCCGGGTCTGCTCCCTGGGGGAGTTGACCGAGGGCGAGCCTGCCCGTGCCGACATCGGCGGCTACCAGGTGGCGTTGGTGCGCACCGAGACCGGTGAGGTCTTCGCGGTGGACGACACCTGCTCGCACGCCAACGTGTCGCTGTCGGAGGGCGAGGTCGAGGGCTGCACCATCGAGTGCTGGCTGCACGGCTCCCGCTTCGACCTGCGCACCGGAAACCCCGACAGCCTCCCGGCGATCGAACCGATCGCCACCTATCCCGTGAAGATCGACGGCGACGACGTGTTCGTGGCCGTCCCCACCAGCTGAGCAACCGAAGGACACCGAAACATATGTCAACGCTTGAGATTCGCGACCTGCACGTGACGGTCGACACCGAGCAGGGCGCCAAGGAGATCCTCAAGGGCGTCGATCTGTCGATCAGTTCGGGTGCGACGCACGCGATCATGGGCCCGAACGGCTCCGGCAAGTCCACGCTGGCCTACAGCATCGCCGGTCACCCGAAGTACACCGTCACCCAGGGCACCGTGACCCTGGACGGCGAGGACGTGCTGTCGATGACCGTCGACGAGCGGGCCCGCGCCGGACTGTTCCTCGCGATGCAGTACCCCGTCGAGGTCCCCGGCGTGACCGTGTCGAACTTCCTGCGTACGGCGAAGACCGCGGTGTCCGGTGAGGCGCCGAAGCTGCGTACCTGGGTCAAGGACGTCAAGGGCGCGATGGACAACCTGCGGATGGACTCCTCGTTCGCCGAGCGCAACGTCAACGAGGGCTTCTCCGGCGGTGAGAAGAAGCGCCACGAGATCCTGCAGATGGAGCTGCTCCAGCCGAAGATTGCGATCCTCGACGAGACCGACTCCGGCCTCGACGTGGACGCGCTGCGGATCGTCTCCGAGGGTGTCAACCGTGCCAAGGCCGGCTCCGACATCGGCGTCCTGCTGATCACCCACTACACGCGGATCCTGCGCTACATCAAGCCCGATCACGTGCACGTCTTCGTCGACGGCAGGGTCGCCGAAGAGGGCGGCCCGGAGCTCGCCGAGCGCCTCGAGAACGAGGGCTACGACCGCTACGTCGCGGCGGCGAAGGCCTGATCGACATGCCGTTCGACGCGACCGAGGTGCGGGAGGACTTCCCGTTGCTGTCCCGCACGGTGCGCGACGGCAAGCCGCTGGTCTACCTCGACTCCGGTGCCACCTCGCAAAAGCCCGTGGCGGTGCTCGACGCCGAGCGGGACTTCTACGAGCACCACAACGCCGCCGTCCACCGCGGAGCCCACCAGCTCGCGGAGGAGGCCACCGACGCGTACGAAGGCGCCCGCGCCACGATCGCGTCCTTCATCGGCGCCCAGCCGGACGAGGTCGTCTTCACCAAGAACGCCACCGAGGCGCTCAATCTGGTGGCGTACGCGTTCAGCAACGCCGGCGCGGCCGGTGCCCTCGACGGCGCGGACCCGCAGGTCGCGGGCCGGCTGCGGATCGGACCGGGCGACGAGATCGTCGTCACCGAGATGGAGCACCACGCGAACCTCGTGCCGTGGCAGGAGCTGTGCCGCCGCACCGGCGCCACGCTGCGGTGGATCCCCGTCACCGGCACCGGCGAGCTCGACCTGAGCGACCTGGGATCGATCGTGACCGAGCGCACGAAGGTGCTCGCGTTCGCGCACGTCTCCAACGTCACCGGCGTGATCAACCCCGTCGAGACACTCGTCGCGGCGGCCCACCGGGTCGGCGCGCTGGTGGTGCTGGACGCCTGCCAGTCGGTACCGCACCTGCCCGTCGACGTCGCGACGCTCGGTGTCGACTTCCTGGCCTTCAGCGGCCACAAGATGCTGGGCCCGCTGGGCATCGGCGTGCTCTGGGGCCGCTCCGAACTCCTGGCGGCGATGCCGCCCTTCCTGACCGGCGGATCGATGATCGAGCTGGTGACGATGGAGGGCTCGACCTACGCCGCGCCGCCGCAGCGTTTCGAGGCCGGGGTGCCCGTCGCGGCCCAGGCCGTCGGCCTGGGTGCCGCGTGCGACTACCTGAGCGCCCTCGGGATGGACAACGTGCTCGCGCACGACCGGGTCATCACCGCCGCTGTGCTGCAGGAGCTCGCGAAACGACCCTGGGTCACCGTGCTGGGTCCGACGGATCCGCAGAAGCGTTGTGGCGCAGTGGCTTTCAGTGTCGACGAAGTGCACCCGCACGACGTCGGCCAGATCCTGGACGACGCGGGCGTCGCCGTGCGCACGGGCCATCACTGCGCGTGGCCGCTGCACCGGGCTCACCGGATCACGGCGTCCACCCGGGTCAGCTTCTCCGTCTACACCACGCTGGAGGACGTGGCCGCGTTCGCGACCGCACTCGACCGGGTGCCGCAGATCTTCGGTCTCGAGACGGGAGCAGCCTGATGGACCTCTACCAGGAGCTGATCCTCGAGCACTCCAAGCGACCGGTGAACGCCGGCCTGCGCGAGCCGTACGACGCGCAGGTGCACCACGTCAACACCACCTGCGGCGACGAGGTCACCCTGCGGGTCAGCGTGCAGGACGGCCGGGTCGCCGACGTGTCCTATGACGCGATCGGCTGCTCGATCTCGGTCGCCGCCGCCTCGATCCTCGCCGAGGAGGTGACCGGCGAGACCGTCCCGGAGTCGCTGCGCACCTACGAGGCCATGAAGGCCATGCTCACCAGCCGGGGGACCGACGCCGGCGACGAGGACGTCATCGGCGACGGCGTGGCACTGGCCGGGGTCGCGAAGTACCCCGCCCGGGTGAAGTGCGCACTGCTCCCGTGGAGCGCCTACACCGCCGCCCTGACCGAGGCCGAGGTCCTCGGCACCACCATCGACCCACAGACCGTCCCCGCCTCCGGAGGTACCCCATGACGGACACCACGCCAGCGACCACCAGCCCCACCAACGTCGCCGACCTCGAGGAGGCCATGCGCGACGTGGTCGACCCCGAGCTCGGCATCAACGTCGTCGACCTCGGTCTCGTCTACGGCATCACCGTCGACGGCGAGGCCAACGCGGTCATCGACATGACGCTGACCAGTGCCGCCTGCCCGCTCACCGATGTGATCGAGGATCAGACCGGCGCCGCCCTGGAGGGCCTGACCAACAGCTTCCGGATCAACTGGGTCTGGATGCCGCCATGGGGCCCGGACAAGATCACCGACGACGGCCGCGAGCAGCTGCGGGCGCTCGGCTTCAACGTTTGAGCCGATCCACACGAGCGGATGACGGGCGCGGGTCCTTCGAGGCCCGCGCTCGTCGCTGTCTCACTCGTAGAGCACGTAGTCAGGGCGCGGCACCAGCGCCAGCACCTGCGCAGGGGTCATCAACGGCCCGGCCTGCGCGTCCTCCTGGAAGAACAGCTTGAAGCCCGGTGCGACGAACGCCGGGGTGTCCTTCATGACCAGGTGGTAGGTGTCGGTCTTGTCCTCCGCGGCCCCGATCCCGTCGACGGACTTCACCAGCGCCACGCCGGTGTGCGGCCGCAACGCGGACTGGTCGCGCAGGATGGAGGGGCGCAGCACGTGCACCACCAGGGCCTTCTCCGGCAGCCTGTGGGCGCTGACCAACCCCGAGAGGTAGGCGGCGACGTCGTTCACGATCTCGCCGGTGGTCGAGCCGAAGACCGCGCCGGGTCGCTGGCCGGGCCGGATCGACCACTCCGGGTCCAGTGCCAACCCGACGTCCGGCTCGGTCAGCCAGTGCTCGTACGCGCGGGCCTCGTCCAGGAAACTCGCGCGGCCGGGCTGGATGTTCAGCAGCAGGAGGGCGCCGCGAGCCCGTGCGGCGGTCAACCAGGTCGAGATGACCTCGTCGCTCACCCGCGCGCGGAAGAGTCCGTCGCCGCCGGGCGCGCCCTGGACGACGGTCGCGATCAACTCCACGACCGGCAGGATCTTCCGACCGGTGGACCACGCGGGGCACGCGCTCATCATCCGGTCCAGTTCGACGTTCAGATCACCGACGCCGAGTTGGCCGAGGGCGGGCGCTCCGGGGGAGCCGCACCACCCGAAGAGGAAGCGCGACGGGAAGATCGTGCGGCCACCTCCCGGCAGCTCGGCTGCAGCGGGAACGGTGCTCGGCCTGCCGGTCGGCGTGCGGGTCGGCGTCCGGGGAGGGCCGCCCGCCCGTACGGCCGGGATGATCGTGGCCGGGGCGCCGCATGCCGCCACCGTGACCGCGCCGAGCGCCCCCAGAGCACCCCCGACCAGCCCCCGCCGGGACACCTCGCGAACCATCACCCTCCGATGAGACCACGTTGCCGGGCGCACGTGCGTATGACGTGCCGGGGTGTGTGCAGGTCGCGCGGAAAGAGGTCCGTCAGAAAACAATGAGGTTGTGAGGTGAACCACTTCGCCGTCCGCTACGTACTACCAAGCGGACGTGCGATGCAGCGGCACCTGACGGTGCGGGCACCGATGCGCCCGATGTCCGGCACGACCGCATCGATCGCAGGAGTTCACATGTCCCAGTCCCTCGTCCGTTTCCCCGCCGTCGCGATCGCAGGTGTCGGCCTGGCCATGGCGCTCGCCGCCTGCGGCGGCAGCTCAGGCACCTCGTCCAGTTCAGCCGCCAGCGCTTCCTCGACCAGTTCGTCGTCCAGCGCGGCGCCGAGTTCGTCGTCCAGCTCTTCTTCGCCGGCCACCTCGTCGTCCGGTTCGTCGTCATCCAGTGCCCCGGCCGCGGCGGGGCCGACAAAGACGGTCACCGCCAACGAGGTCGAGTTCCACATCACCCTCAGCACCATGACCTTCACACCGGGCACCTACACGTTCGACGTGAAGAACGGCGGCTCGGCCACGCATGCTCTGAAGATCGTCGGACCGGGCGTCGACAAGAGCACCTCGGACATCGCCGCCGGCAAATCCGCCACGCTCACGGTGACCCTCACAGCCGGCACGTACGACGTGAACTGTCCCGTGGCCAACCACAAGATGCTCGGCATGGACGTCAAGATCAAGGTCGCCTGAGATGGGTGCCACCCCGGGTCTGCATGCAGGCGCCGGTGACACGACCGGGCGCGACCACACGATCGAGAGGTCCGGCTCCTTCCTGACCGTCGTCGTGCTGCGGGTCCTCGGCGCGGCGGGTCTGCTCGGCAACGGCTGGGTGCACTATCACCTGTGGGACCAGGGCTACCGGTCGATCAAGACCATCGGCCCGCTCTTCTTGCTCGACGCCATCGCTGCCGTCGTCCTCGCCATCGTCGTCCTCGCGGCGCCCCGTCGGATCCTGCCGCTGGGTGCCCTGGCCGGCTTCCTGATGCAGGTCGGCACGATCGCGGCCCTCGTCGTCACCACGAAGCGCGGACTCTTCGGTTTCACCGAGTCGACCAAGGCCCCCGACTACTGGGAGTCGGTCTGGGTGGAGAGCATCGGGGCCCTGGTGCTCCTGGTGCTCGTCGGATACTGCGTGTCCCGGATGCGGGCGAGGACGGTCTCGCGACGGTGGTAAGACCTGAGGTGCAGGCGAAGGAGCGCACGGATCTGCGTGCGCTCTACGACCGACATGCGACGGCGCTGTTCGGTTTCGCCCTGCACCTCAGCGGCGGTGACCGCGGCCGTGCCGAGGACATCGTGCAGGAGACCCTCGTCCGGGCATGGCAGCACCTGCCCGGGCAACCGGCCGTACAGCAGGACATCCGTCCGTGGCTGTTCACCGTCGCCCGCCGGATCGCGATCGACCAGCACCGCAGGGCCGAGGCCCGACCGACCGAGGTGTCGGGTGCCGGGGCCGACCGGGTCCTGATGGGCACGCCGGACGACACCGACCTGGAGGCCGGCCTCGACCGGATCGTGATCCTCGACGCGCTCGCGGCGCTGTCGGTCGAACACCGGGAGGTGCTGATGCAGACGTACTACGCCGGCCATACGGTCGCGGAGGCGGCTCGCGTCCTGCAGATCCCCGTGGGCACGGTGAAGTCCCGCGCGTTCTACGCCCTCAAGGCGTTGCGACTGGCTCTGATGGAGCGGGGGATGACGCCATGACCGGATGGTCCTACGACCCGGTGCGGGCCGACCTGGCCGCCTACGCGCTGGGAGCCTTGGAACCGGCCGACGAGATGGCAGTGCGCGCCCACCTGCCGACCTGCGAGGAGTGCCGCGCCGAGCTGGCCGAGTTCTCGGCGATCGTGCCTCGGCTGGCTGCCGTCGCCGACAGTGACCTGACCCTGCCCCGGCCGCCCGCAGCGCTCTTCGATCGTGTCGCGGCGGCCGTCGACGCCACCGAGCAGGACGGGACGCAGGAGCCGCCGGCGTCGGGTCCGACCTGGCGGGAGCGCGCGCTGCGCGGCGGGAGACGTCGGCTCATCGCCGTCGCCGCGGTGCTGGCTCTCCTGGTCGCGGGCGGAGCCGCGCTGACGGCGCAGCGACTGAACCAGCCGGACACGGTGAACGCCGTCGCCACTTCCGGTGCCGTCACGATGCACGTGAGAGCCACCGGCGTCGCCTCGGGCACCACCTTGCGCATCAGTGTCGACGGCATACCGCAGAACGTGCAGTGCCACCTCGTGGTCACCAAGGACGACGGGTCGCGCCACTCGGCGGGCTGGTGGTCCTCCGGGTACTCCGGCCATGCCGTCTACACCTCCTCCACGGACGTTCCCCGTCGGCACCTGGCGGTCCTCACGCTGTACGGCGCGGACGGCGAGAGCCTGGTCAGTCTGCGAATGTGATTCGCTTCCCATCCATCCGGGGAGGGGCTCCGAATACCCCACACAGCGACCCGGAAGGACGCATCATGGAGCAGTTCCTCACTACACCGCATGCCTCACGGGCACGCTGGGTCGTTGCCCTGTTCGCGGTTGTCGCAGCCGTGGCCCACATTCCGGTCACCGGTGAGCACCTGCGTGAGGCGCC
This sequence comes from Allobranchiibius sp. GilTou73, assembly GCF_021391335.1. Lineage (GTDB taxonomy): Bacteria > Actinomycetota > Actinomycetes > Actinomycetales > Dermatophilaceae > Allobranchiibius > Allobranchiibius huperziae. The sequence goes on from NZ_CP090051.1 coordinate 2,457,827, forward strand.
GTACATGGGATGGCTCTTCATCGTGCTGACCGTGGGGTGCCTGGCGATCGCCGGTGCTGCTCTGGTCCGCGACAGCTCTGCGATGTACGCGCTCGCCGTGCTGACCTGCGGGCTCGCGGTCGTCGGTTACGCGGCCACCCGTCTGACGGCGTTCCCCATGCTCTCCGACGACGTCGGCAACTGGCTGGAACCCCTCGGCGTCGTCTCGGTGATCACCGAGACCGTCGTGGTGGTCGCCGCCATCGTCGGACTGCGCCATCGGGCGCGGCCGACCTCCAGAATTTCGACCTCATGGCCATCCACCGTCCATGGCGGCTGACCAAGAGGATCGAAGCAAGCGGTCCTCGTGCCGCACCGTGGTTGAAAGCTCCTCGCGAGATTTCGACGCTTCTCAGATAGACCGAACGGTTCAACAGTGAATGCCTCGAACTGGCGACGTCATCCCGACTTCGATCGAGCATCACAGAAGGGTTTACGCATGTCGACTGTCAAGAAGTCCCTCGCTCTGGCTGCCGCCGGAGCAGCCTGTGTTGCGATTCCCCTCTCGACCGCCTCGTCCGCGATGGCTGCCTCGAGCGGCACGACCTACCTGTCTGCGCACCTCACCTCGCTCAACGAGAGCGGCGCGAGCGCGACCGTGACCGGCACCCTCAAGGGCGACCAGTTGTCCCTGAAGATCGTAGACTCCGGTCTGCTCGCAGGCGCCCCGCACGCCCAGCACATCCACATCGGCGGGACGAACTCCTGCCCGTCGCCGACCGAGAAGGGCACCGGAGTCGACGGCCACCTGCGCGTCGCCAACGCATTGGACAGCTACGGTGCCATCGCGCAGTCGCTGACCACCTCGGGTGACACCTCGCCGGCCAGTGGTCTGGCGGTGACGCGTTTCCCGGTCGGGACGGCCACCTACAACCGCACCTTCACTGTGCCCGCGGCCACCGCGACCGCTCTGAAGGACGGTAAGGCCGTCATCGTGCAGCACGGTGTGGACTACAACAAGGACGGCAAGTACAGCGGCTCGTCCAAGTCCGAGCTCGACCCGAGCCTGCCCGAAGAGGCCACCGACCCCGCCGACTGTGGCGTCGTCAAGGCCAGCCAGATGAGCATGATGCCCGGTGGCGGCGTGAACACCGGCTTCGCCTCGACCAAGGACTCCAACAACAGCACCGCGATCGCGGGCGGCGCTGCTGCCGTGGCGATCGGTGCTGCGGGCGTCCTGGTGATGCGTCGCCGTCAGCGCACCAACGTCTGACCCACCCGGTCTGACACGGAGTAATTGAGGATCACATGAAGAACCGGACACGCGCACAGACCATCGCTATCGCCGTGCTGTGCGCGTGTCTGGTCCTCGGTGGCATCGTCGCCATCGTGTGGGGCACGCACCGCCCCGCCCATACCGACGCCATCCCGCTTCCGGCGTCGCAGACGAGCAGCTCGAGCACCTCGCCCACCAGCCCGTCCGTGACGTCCCCGTCGACGTCCTCCTCGGCGAACAGCCCCGCGGCGGCGCCCCTCTCACCACCCAGCAAGATCAGCATCCCGAGTCTGAACGAGGGGTCGACGCTCCTGACGCTCGGCGCGACCGCCAACCGGGAGATCGTCGTACCGGACGACAAGCACGCCGACCAGGCGGGCTGGTTCACCGGATCACCCACCCCCGGAGCCGTCGGTCCGGCCACCATCGTCGGCCACGTCACCAGCTCGCGCGGGGGAGCGGTCTTCTATCACCTGGCTCAGATCAAGAACGGCGCCACCGTGACGGTGACCCTGAAGAGCGGGAAGGTCCTGACCTACGACGTCTATCGCGTCGTCAGCGTCCCCAAGGACAACTTCCCGACCCAGGCGGTCTACGGCAACACCACCGACCCCGAACTTCGCTTGATCACCTGCGGCGGCAGTTTCGACTCGGCGACCGGCCACTTCCGCAACAACACCGTCGTCTACGCCCGCCTGGCCGCCTAGACCTCCTCAGCCCGTCCGGGCGCGGAGGAGCCCCAGCCGCCGTCGTTCGGCCGTGACGGGGGTGATGGCTGCGCCGACCAGCGGGAAGACCGCGCAGATCGCGAACGCGAGCCCGTATCCGTGCGCGGCGGCCAGTGCCCCGACCAGAGGTCCGGTGCCGAACGCCGCGAGGTTCTGCGCGGTGTTCTGGGTGCCGAGCGCCCGACCGGCCCAGAACGGCCCGGCGAACTCCGCTGTCGCCGTGAAGCCCAGCCCGTTGTCCGTCACCGACACGATCGAGGCCGCCGCGAGCGCCAGGATCACCAGCACCGAGCCCGCCCACGCGGTGGCGGCCACTGCGAGCATGCAGCACATCGAGACCACCGCGATCTGCCGCATCGGCCCCAGCCGGTTGCCGACCCGATCGGACCAGCGACCGGCCACCAGACGGCCGGTGGCACCCAGGACGGCGACCGCCGCGAGGATGCGACCCGCACCCGCAGGATCCCAGTGACGCTGTGCCACCAGGTATTCGGCGGCGAAGGTCGCGGTCGCGAACTGCGGGACGACCAGCAGGGCGCTGGCGGCGTGCACCCGCCACAGCGCAGCCGAGTCCCGGTAGGGCGATGCAGGGCGCACTCCGGTCTGCACGGGCGCGTGGCGCGGTGGGTCGACGGCGAACAGCAGCAGGGCCAGCGTGACCAGGAGACACAGCACCGAGGGCGCGATCAGCGCCACCGACACGCCGTACCGGTGGGCCAGCGGTGGCAGCACCAACGCGGCCACGGCGACCCCGAGCGGCTGTCCCATCTGCCGCACGCCCATCGCCACCCCGCGTCGTTCCTGCGGGAACCAGCCCATGATCAGCCGCCCGCTCGCGGAGTTGACCGACGCACCCGCGGCTCCCACCAGGGCCAGCGCCGCCGCACGGGCGGGCAGCGTGTGGCTCGCGGCGGCCACCAGGCCGGCGAGACCCGTGAGGCCGAGGCCCAGCCACATCGCCAACCGCTCGCCGTACCTGTCGGCGAACCCGCCCCACAGGATGAGGGTGGCGACCAGGCCGAGCGACGGTGCGGCCGCGAGGGCACCGGCGCCGCTGAGGCTCACTCCCTGGGCCCGGAAGGTCGGCACGAGGAACGGCATACCGTAGAGCAGGCTGCAGGCGACGGTGAGCGCCAGGGTGCCGAGCGTCAGCATCACCCAGGGGCGTGCGGTCACCGGTGCGTCCACTCATCCGACGGTAGGCGGGTGTCCGCTCGATGAGACGGGTGTCTCGCTATCCGGAAGAACTGGTCAGCCGAGCGAGGTGGCGTTGAAGGTGTCGCAGGCGTTGAGCCGGCCGGTCTGATAGCCCGTCTGGAACCAGTGCTGCCGCTCGGCGGACGACCCGTGCGTCCAGGTGTCCTGGTTGACACGTCCCGACGACTGCTTCTGGATGCGGTCGTCGCCGACCGCGGAGGCCGCCGACAGTGCCGACCTGATGTCCGAGGCGGTGATGGCCTGCAGGTACGCCGTCCCGTTGGCGTCCTTGGTGGTCGTGGCGTGATGCGCCCAGAGACCCGCGTAGCAGTCGGCCTGCAGTTCCGTGCGGACGGAGCCGCTCGTGGCGCCCTGGGGATCCTGCTGCGCGCGTCCGAGTGCGCCGAGCAGGTCCTGGATGTGGTGGCCGTACTCGTGCGCCACGACGTACTCCTTGGCCAGCTGACCGGTGTCCGCGCCGTACTTGCTGCTCAGCTCGGAGAAGAAGCCGGCGTCGATGTAGACCTTCTTGTCGAGCGGGCAGTAGAAGGGTCCGGTCTGGTTGCTGGCGGTGCCGCAGGCGGACTGGGTGCTGCCGCTGTAGACCACCGCGACGGCCCCGGTGTACTGCTTGCCGGTGGCCTTGGGCAGATAGGTGGTCCAGAAGTTCTCCACCGTCGCCACGGTGGCCTTGATGAGGCAGATGTCGTTGCGGTTGGCGTCGGCACCGGTCTTGCAGGCGGCGAGCTGCTGCTGCACCTGGTCGCTTCCGCCGACCTGCCCTCCGTCGTACTGATTGCCGGCGACATTGCCGGCATTGCCCGCGCCGTCGGCGTTCGACGTCGTGCCGCCGGTGCCACCGCCCGCGAAGTGGGTGATGAGGATGATGATGACGGTCAGGACCAGCCCGCCGACACCCCCGCCGGCGACCATCCCGCCCGGCGCGAAACTCCCGCCACCGCCGCCCGAACCGCCGCTGGAGACGTCGGAGGTGCCGATGTTGGCGTTGTCGTTGAACGTCACGGCGGGTCGACCTTCCGAAAATCGGTGGGCCGGACAGGGCCCGGCTGATCTACTCCAGCGTAGTCAGCGACGTTGGTCACGTGCGCGCCCATGTGGTCGTCCGGCCGCTGCGGTGGGCGTAAAATGGTGTATACGCCTGACCCGCCGGCCCGGGGTCGGGCGTTCGCGTTGCCGCGTAATCAGCAGGCGAACGCCCCTCATCCCACCGAAGGAGTCCGACCGTGCTCACCGCGCATGACCTCGAACTACGCGCCGGCGCCCGGACCCTGTTGGAACACACCAGCTTCCGCGTCGCGCCCGGCGACCGCGTCGGTCTCGTCGGCCGCAACGGCGCCGGCAAGACAACCCTCACGAAGGTGCTGGCCGGCCAGGCGAACCCCGAGGCCGGTCAGGTGACCCGCTCCGGCGAGGTCGGCTACCTGCCCCAGGACCCCCGCACCGGCGACCTCACCGTGCTGGCGCGCGACCGCATCCTGTCCGCGCGAGGACTGGACACGATCGTGCGCGACCTGCGCAAGTCCGAGGCGCAGATGGGCGATGAGGACGAGGAACGTCGCGAGAAGGCGATGCGTCGCTACACCCGGCTGGACCACGAGTTCCAGGCGCAGGGCGGCTACGCCGCGGAGTCCGAGGCCGCGTCTATCGCCTCCGCGCTGGCCCTCACCGAACGACTGCTGGACCAGCCGCTGCAGACCCTGTCCGGTGGTCAGCGACGCCGCGTGGAGTTGTCCCGGATCCTCTTCTCCGGCGCGCAGACCCTGCTGCTCGACGAGCCGACCAACCACCTGGACGCCGACTCGATCGGCTGGCTGCGCGACTACCTGCGCGCGTACAAGGGCGGGCTGATCATCATCAGCCACGACGTGGAGATGCTGGACACCGTGGTGACCCGGGTCTTCCATCTCGACGCCAATCGCGCCGAGCTCGATCAGTACAACATGGGGTGGAAGACCTACCTGCAGCAGCGCGAGACCGATGAGCGCCGCCGCAAGCGTGAGCGGCAGAACGCCGAGAAGAAGGCGTCGGCGCTCTTCGGCCAGGCCGACAAGATGCGCGCCAAGGCCACCAAGGCGACGGCCGCGCAGAACATGGCCAAGCGTGCCGAACGGCTGCTCGCCGGCCTGGAGACCGAACGCCAGCAGGACCGCGTCGCCAAGCTGCGCTTCCCGAAGCCTTCGCCGTGCGGGCGCACTCCGCTGATGGCAGAAGGGCTTTCGCGGTCCTACGGCTCGCTGGAGATCTTCACCGACGTCGACCTGGCGATCGACCGCGGCTCGCGGGTCGTCGTCCTCGGTCTGAACGGTGCGGGCAAGACCACCCTGCTGCGGATCCTCGCGGGCGTCGACGACCCGGACACCGGTGAGGTGCAGCCGGGGCACGGGCTGAAGCTCGGCTACTACGCCCAGGAGCACGAGAACCTCGACATGGACCGGTCGGTCCTGGACAACATGAAGTCCGCGGCGCCGGACCTCGGCGAGACCGAGACGCGCAAGGTGCTCGGCTCGTTCCTCTTCAGCGGTGAGGACGTGCTGAAGCCCACCCGGGTGCTGTCAGGTGGCGAGAAGACCCGGCTGTCGCTCGCACTGCTGGTCGTGTCGTCGGCCAACGTGCTGCTGCTCGACGAGCCGACCAACAACCTCGACCCGGCCTCGCGCGAGGAGATCCTCGGCGCGCTGCGCGGCTACGAGGGTGCCGTCGTGCTGGTGACCCACGACGAGGGCGCCGTGTCGGCCCTGGAGCCCGAGCGGGTGCTGATGCTCCCTGACGGGGTCGAGGACCACTGGAACCCGGACTACCTGGACCTGGTCACGCTGGCCTGACCCGGCCGGCGTACGCCGCGTGGCCGGCCGCTTCGGCACCCGGGTCCGCCACGCTGATGTGGCTGGTTTGCGTCTGTGGCCAGTGCTGCAGCCCTGGCCACAGACGCAAAACCCCCACGTCGGCGACCTGCCCGAGACGCGCTCGGCATACCAGCACCCCGCCGGGTGTTGACCCTGCCAGACCTTTCAGACCTGCACAGCAAGGAGAGCCGACGTGTCGATGCCCGGCGGTTGGATGACGATGCGCTCGCTCACCCGCGACTCCTCGGTCAAGAACGCCCCGCTCAAGCCGGGGACGACCAAGCGGGTGCTCGGGTACGCCGGCCCGTTCCGGCGTCCCCTCATCGCGTTCCTGGTGATGGTGATCATCGACGCGCTGATGGTGATCGCGACCCCCTTGATCCTGCGCGAGATCGTCGACAAGGGCGTCCTGCACAGGGACACCTCACTCGTGGTGTGGCTCGCCGTGGCCGCGGCCGTCGTCGCGATCCTGGATGCCGGGCTGGGTGTCGGTGAACGCTGGCTGTCCGCGCTGATCGGGGAGGGGCTGATCTACGACCTGCGTCGGGAGGTCTTCGCGCACGTGCTGCGCCAGCCCATCGCGTTCTTCACCCGTGCTCAGACCGGTGCGCTCGTCACCCGCCTCAACTCCGATGTCATCGGCGCGCAGACGGCGTTCACCTCCGTGATGTCCAACGTGGTCTCCAACGCCGTCAGCCTCGCGGTGATCGTGACCGCGATGGCCGTGCTGTCCTGGCAGCTCACCCTGGCGGCGCTGGTGCTGGTGCCGCTCTTCCTCATCCCGACCCGCATCATCGGACGCCGCGTCGCCGGGCTCACCCGCAACCAGATGATCGAGAACGCCGACCTGGGCGCGCGGATGACCGAGCGCTTCAACGTCGCCGGCGCCCTGCTGGTCAAGCTGTTCGGCCGCCCCGAGACCGAGCACCGCGAGTACGCCGAGCGCGCCGGCAAGGTGCGCGACTACGGCATCGCCCTGGCACTGCAGCGCAGCGTCTTCCTCGTCGGACTGACGCTGCTGGCGTCGCTCGCCACGGCCATGGTCTACGGTATCGGCGGTGTGATGGCCGCCCGCGGCACCCTCACCGTCGGCACGCTGCTCGCGCTGGCCGCGTTGCTCGCGCGCCTCTATCTGCCACTCACCCAGCTCTCGAACGTCCGGGTCGACGTGATGTCGGCGCTCGTGTCGTTCGAGCGGGTCTTCGAGATCCTCGACCTGCGGCCGATGGTGCGCGAGTCGGCGGACGCTGTGGCGCTGCCGGACGGGCCGCTCGACGTACGGTTCGAGGACGTCGAGTTCAGCTATCCGGACGCCGACCAGGTGTCGCTGGCATCGCTGCAGACCGTGCAGTCCGGTGACGACGGCGCGAGCTCGCAGGTGCTGAAGGGGCTCTCGTTCGTCGCGCGCCCGGGGAGATGGTCGCCATCGTCGGCCCGTCCGGTGCCGGCAAGACCACGATCAGCGCGCTGGTGGGCCGGTTGTACGACCCGACGTCCGGCGTCGTACGGATCGGCGGAGTGCCGCTCACCGAGGTCAGCGACGTGTCGCTGCGCGACCGGGTCGGCATGGTCACCCAGGACGCGCACATGTTCCACGACACCATCGGCGCCAACCTGCGCTACGCGCGCCCGGACGCCACCGACGCTGAACTGCACGCCGCCCTGCAGGCCGCGAACATCTCCGACCTGGTGGACCGGCTGCCGCACGGTCTGGACACCCTGGTCGGCGACCGCGGTCACCGCCTGTCCGGCGGCGAGAAGCAGCGGCTCGCCATCGCACGCCTGCTGCTCAAGGCGCCGTCCGTGGTGGTGCTGGACGAGGCCACGGCGCACCTGGACAGCGAGTCCGAGGCGGCCGTGCAGCGGGCACTCGATACGGCGCTGGAGGGGCGCACCTCCCTGGTCATCGCGCACCGCCTGTCGACGGTCCGCGCCGCCGACCAGATCCTCGTGGTCGAGGCCGGGCGGATCGTGGAGCACGGGCGGCACGCGGAGCTGCTGGCCGCCGAGGGGCTGTACGCCGAGCTCTACCGCACGCAGTTCGCCGAGGCACCGACCCCGGCCTGACCACCCGATCGTCAGCGGATCGGTGGCGCCGACGTCACGTTCCTGCGGACAACCGACGGGGCACAGGGGTGGTTGTCAGCGGTTCTGTGGCGTAGGCGCCACTTTCCTGCGGACAACCGAAGGGGACCGCTGCTTTCAGGCGTCCTCTTCGTCCCAGATGCGCACCTTCTTGACGCGCGGCGGCTTCGGCGGCGTCGCACCCGACTCCAGCTCGGCGTCCCGGTGCTCCTGGCGGGCGCGGAACAGCACGAACGCGAGCCCGGCGACCATCCCGAGCCACCACTGCAGCGCGTAGCTGAGGTTGATCCCGGCGTACGAACCCGGGTCGGGTTTGTCCAGGGGAGCGGGCCGGGCGGGGACGGCGCCGGTCGCGGTCCGTTCGCTGCGCATCCGTACGAAGACGTGGGTGTACGTCGCCACTCGAGTCTGCGCGGTGACGTCCCCGGGATTGATCGAGGCGACCGAGCCCTTGACCGGCGCCCGCCCCAGACTGTCCTCGGTGGGCCGCAGCCAGCCGAGCACCGTGCTGGTGCCGGACGGCGCGGGGGGTACGTAGGCCGGAGTGGAGGCGTTGGCGCCGTTGTCGACCCAGCCGCGGTCGACCAGCACGGTGCCCGCCCCGCCGTCCTGCACGAACGGCACCAGCACCTCGTAGCCGAAGTTGCCGTTGTCCGGGCGGTTGCGCACCAGGATCCGGGCAGCCGGCAGGTAGTGGCCGGTGAGCCGCACCTGCGCCCACTGGCGGTTCGCCGGGAGCTGCGAGGTCCGCGTCGGTACGATCGAGGTCAGGGAGCGGGGCGGCGCGTTGTAGTTCTGCGAAACCTGCTGCTGGGCGCCGTGTTTGGACTCCCAGCGGTGCCATTGCCAGCGACCGAGGAAGAAACACCCGATGCCCCACACCACCGCCACCAGGATCCAGGCCAACCAGCGCCTGGTGAGCAGCAAGCGAATCACTGACGCAACGGTACCCGCCGTACTCTGGACGGTATGACGCACACACCCGCTCGCGAGTCGGCGGTGCTGGGCGACCGCTTCGGGCGGGTCGCCGCTGATCTACGCGTCTCGGTCACCGACCGCTGCAACCTGCGCTGCACCTACTGCATGCCCGCCGAGGGCCTGGACTGGATGCCGCGCCCGGAGATGCTGACCGACGACGAGATGGTCCGCGTCATCGGGCTGTTCGTCGATCTCGGGGTGCGTCAGGTCAGGTTCACCGGCGGCGAACCCCTGCTGCGCCGCTCCCTGGTTGACGTCGTACGCAGCGTCGGGCAGTTGCCGAACGCGCCGCGAATGGCGATGACCACCAACGGCATCGGACTCGACAGGCTTGCGCAGCCGCTGGCGGACGCCGGACTGCACCGCGTCAATGTCTCGCTCGACACCGTCTCGCCCGAGCGGTTCAAGGTGCTGACCCGCCGCGATCGCTTCCATGACGTCGAACGGGGTCTCAAAGCCGCCGCGGACGCCGGACTCGCCCCGGTCAAGGTCAACGCGGTCGCCATGCATAGCGATGTCGAGAGCCCCGCCGACCTGCTCGCGTGGTGCCTCGACCGTGGCTACCAGCTGCGCTTCATCGAGCAGATGCCGCTGGACGCCCAGCACTCCTGGGACCGCTCGACGATGATGACCGGCGCCCAGCTGCGTACGGCGATCGAGGAGCGGTTCACGCTGACGGATCTCCCCGCGGAGGCGCGGGGGAGTGCGCCGGCCGAGGAGTTCCTGGTGGACGGCGGCCCCGAGACGGTCGGTCTGATCGCGAGCGTCAGCGCACCCTTCTGCGCGGCGTGCGACCGGGTGCGCCTCACGGCCGACGGGCAGGTGCGCAACTGCCTCTTCGCCCGCGACGAGGGCGATCTGCGCGCTCAGCTGCGGTCCGGTGCGAGCGACGAGCAACTGACCGAGGTGATCCGCTCGACCATGTGGGCCAAGGCGGCCGGTCACGGGATCGACCTGCCGGGCTTCGTGCAGCCGCAGCGCCCGATGTCCGCCATCGGCGGCTGACCCGCTCGCCAGGTCCCACCGGGTGTCGGCAGCATCGCGACACCGTCCGCACGAGGATGCGGGACAGTCGCGAACGGCCCGGCTAGGTCTGTTGCCGCAGGTCCTCGACCGGCACGACGTCCTTGAGGAAGCCGCGGATGCCGAGGAAGGAGCCCAACTGCTCGCGGTGCTCCTCGCACGCCAACCAGGTCTTGCGGCGTTCGGGCGTGTGCAGTTTCGGGTTGTTCCACAGCAGGGCGTACGCCGCCGGCGTACGACAGCCCTTGGCGCTGCACACCTCCCGCGGCGCGCCGTCGGGCGGTCCGGCAGGGAAGAGCACGCTCACAGCGGTGTCTGGTGCTTCTCTTCCAGCCGGGGGATCTGCTTCCCGGGGGCCACCGACCCGAGCGCGTCGACACGACGGCGGTTCGTGGCGTTCGCGATGACGACCGCGATGTAGGGGAGGACCACCGCCAGCCCGACGCACACCCAGCGCGCGGGACCGGTCAGGATCACGGCCAATATGAAGCAGGTGGTGCGAATGCCCATGGAGAATAGGTATTTGCGCATCCGCGAGGTCTGGTCGCCTTTGGCGGACGGGGGCAGATTGGTCGCCGATGCAACGGATGGGATTTCCTTGCCTCGGGGCATATCACGAGTGTAGGCGTCAGCACCCTTCGCCCCCGCGGCAGCGTCGTCCGGCTACCGCGCGGTAGTCCGATAGCGTCGGGGCCGACGTCGATGAGGAGACACATGAGCAAGCCCCGCAGGGTCCTGATCACCGGTGGCAACCGCGGTATCGGAGCCGCGATCGCCACCGCGTTCGCGCAGGCCGGTGACCACGTGGTCATCACCTCGCGCACCGGCGACGGACCGGACGGCGTACAGGCCGTGCCGTGCGACGTGACTTCGGCCGAGCAGGTGGATGCGGCGTTCACGCGAGCCGAGGAGCTCCTGGGCGGGCCCATCGAGGTCGTGGTGGCCAACGCCGGCATCACGCACGACACCCTGCTCATGCGGATGAGCGACGACGACTTCTCCTCCGTGCTCGACACCAACCTGACCGGTGCGTTCCGCTGTGCGCGACGTGCCAGCAAGGGAATGCTGAAGCTCAAGCGCGGCCGGATCATCTTCATCTCCAGTGTGGTCGGGCTCTACGGCGCGCCAGGCCAGGCCAACTACGCGGCGTCCAAGGCTGGTCTCGTGGGTCTGGCGCGCTCCATCACCCGTGAGCTCGGCAAGCGCGGCATCACCGCGAACGTCGTCGCCCCGGGCTTCATCGACACCGACATGACCCGTGCGCTGCCGGACAAGCAGCAGGCGGAGTATCTGGCCGCCATCCCCGCCGGCCGGTTCGCCGAGCCGGAGGAGGTCGCGCGGGTCGTGCGCTTCCTCGCGAGCGACGACGCGGCCTACATCAGCGGAGCGGTCGTCCCGGTGGACGGCGGCCTCGGGATGGGTCACTAGGGCAGTGGATCGCAACGGCGAGCGGGCGCGGACGTGAGCGATCCCGCGGGTCGTGCGCGGATCGCCCGGCCCCAGACATTTCACGCATCGCGCTAGAGAGGACGACATGGGACTGCTCGAGGGTAAGAAGCTTCTGGTCACCGGGGTGCTGATGGACTCCTCCATCGCCTTCCACGTAGCGCGGCTGGCGCAGCAGGAGGGCGCGGAGGTCGTGCTGACGTCGTTCGGGCGCACCATGAAGATCACCCGCACGATCTCCCGGCGGCTGCCGACGACGCCCGAGGTCGTGGAGCTCGACGTCACCAGCACCGACGACCTGGACTCGCTGGCCGACCGGCTGCGCGGGCACGTCGACGGGCTCGACGGGGTGTTGCACTCCATCGGTTTCGCGCCGCCCGGTGCGTTCAACTTCCTCGAAGGCACCTGGGAGGACGCGAGTACGGCGCTGCAGGCGTCCGCGTACTCGCTGAAAGCCCTTGCGGTAGCCGCGCTTCCGCTCATGCACGAGAAGTCCTCGCTGGTTGGGCTGACCTTCGACGCGCAGTTCGCGTGGCCGGTCTACGACTGGATGGGCGTGGCGAAGGCGGCGTTCGAGTCGACCAACCGTTACCTCGCGCGCGACCTCGGACCGCGCGGCGTGCGGTGCAATCTGGTCGCCGCCGGTCCGGTGCGCACGACCGCCGCCAAATCGATCCCCGGCTTCGAGACCTTCGAGAACACCTGGGGCGAGCGGGCACCGCTGGGATGGGACGTGCGCGACGCCGAGCCTGCTGCTCGCGCGTGCGTGGCCCTGATGTCCGACTGGTTCCCCGCGACGACGGGGGAGATCGTGCACGTCGACGGTGGCGTGCACGCCATGGGGCAGTAGCGACCTAGCGCAGTGAATCAGGATTAGACCAGGTGCGGATGTAGGCAGAGTTGCTGGTCAAGCGCGGAGCGACCCCAGGAACTTTGCATGCACCGCACTAGGCTTCGCGGGTGTCCACCCACGCAGGCGCGACCGTGACCCATGTGCGGGTCCTCGAGGGTCCGAATCTCTACTTCACCCGCCCCGCGGTGCTGCTGACGCTGTCGGTGCCCGGTTATCTCGCGGCGGAGCGCGACGTGCTCGTCGACGTCGCGCGCGGGCTCGGCGTACGACGTTCGGAGCCGGGTCGGCCCGGCACCGAGGCGCGGCAACGTTTCGTGCTCCGGGTGGTCGAGCGGGCCGTGCGATCGGTGGCCGCAGGCGCCGGATCCGCCCGCCTCGGCGTGCGTGCCCGCGCCGGCGCCGCACCGGAGGAGCTGCTCGTCGCCGTCGCGGTGCGCAACCGCGGCCGGGCCGTCGCCCTGGGCGAGGAGCTGGGGCCGCTGCTCGCCACCCTGCTCGCGGGAGAGGACACCCATGACGCCGTGGCGTCCGCTGCCGGGCGGGTGCGGGCGACGCCGGTCGGGGACGTGCTCCGGCCGTTGCGACCCCGGATCCCCACGGTCTGCGTGACCGGCACCAACGGCAAGACCACGACCACCCGGTTGATCGCGCACCTGGCGATGACCGCCGGCCGTCGCACCGGATGGAGCTCCACGGACGGCGTCCTGATCCAGGGCGAGCTGGTGGAGTACGGCGACTTCTCCGGCCCTGCGGGTGCGCGCACCGTGCTGGCCGACAAGGGCTTGGAATTCGCCGTGCTGGAGACTGCGCGCGGCGGGATGCTCCTGAAGGGACTCGGGACGGCGTACAACCACGTAAGTGTGGTGACGAACGTCAGCGCCGACCACCTCGGCGTGAACGGGATCGACACCCTCGACCAGCTCGCCGAGGTCAAGGCCATCATCACCCGCGTCACGCGTCCGGACGGGTGGGTGGTGCTCAACGGCGACGACCCGCGGGTGTGGGCGATGCGTGGCGCGGCCGGCGGCCGGCCGTGGTGTTTCACCCTCTCGCCGGATGCTCCCGCCCTGCGCGAGGCCATCGATGCGGGCGGTCGTGGCATCACGGTGCTGGACGGGCAGCTCACGGTGCTTGCGCCGGGTCATTCGCCGGTCCGGCTGCTGCCCGTCACCGATGTCCCGGTCACGCTGGCCGGCCTGTCCGAGCACAATGTCGCGAACGCGCTGGCTGCGGCAGCTGCCGGTCTCGCGGCGGGTCTGCCGCACGACGCGGTCGTTGAGGGGTTGCGCACCTTCCTGCCCGACGCGGAGCACAACGCCGGTCGGATGAACGTCTATTCCATTCCCATTGATGGTGGCGAAGTGACGTTCATCGTCGACATGGCGCACAACGAAGCGGGCCTCGAAGCGCTCCTACGCGTGGCGCGCGGTCTGACGCCACCTGGATCGCAGTTGCTGCTCGGGCTCGGGACGGGCGGGGACCGCACCGACGAGATCCTCGTCAACCTGGGGGAGCTCGCCGGGTTGGGAGCCGATCGCGTCTACATCGAGCACAAGGAGCACTATCTGCGCGGTCGCACCATGGCGGGGCTCGAAACCAAGCTGCGAGAGGGGCTTTCGCGTGTCGGAGTGACTCCGGTGGCGTCCTCGGAGACGGAGCTGGAAGGGCTCGTCGCGTTGCTGCGCGACGCGCGGGACGGCGACGTGCTGGCGGAGATGGTGCACTCGCATCAGGCGCTCCTGCACACCTGGCTGCTCGAGCACGGCGGGCGGGTCGACGACCCGGCGGCGATCGTCCGCAAGGTCGGAGCCGCCAGTGGTCGACACGAGGCCGACGACCGCATCGCGGCGTTGTGGGCCATGGACGACGACCTACGCCGCATCGAGGCCGCGCACGACCTCGCGCGCGACTTCCCGGACGACGGCCGGGTGCTCTACGAGTTGGCCGGCGCCTACGACTCGGCCGGCCGCGAGGAGGAGGCGATCGCACGCTACGACGACGCACTCGCCCGTCCGTTGCGCGAGCCGTTCCACCGGCGTGCGCTGATCCAGAAAGGCTCGACGCTGCGGCATCTGGGTCGGCTCGAGGAGTCACTCGCGATCTTCGACCAGCTGGCGGCGGACTGGCCGGACAACCCTGCCGTCCTGGCGTTCCGCGCGTTCACCCTGCACGATCTGGGCCGCGATCCCGAGGCCCTGCGGACGGCGCTGGAACACCTGATCGCCGGGTCGGCAGACCCCGACGTGCAGCGCTACCCCGGCTCACTCGCGCGTTTCACCGCCGCCATCGCCGAGAGCCGCCCCGTCCCTCCCGACGAGGGGTAGGCATATCGTCGGGGGTGGGGAGATGTCCCCACCCCCCGAGCAGTTCGCTACCCCTCGACGGGCGTCAGGGCGTGGGCAGCGGCGGCTCGATCGCCTCCCGGCGGGCGGCCGCCTCCTGCGCGTACGACGTCTGTGCCTCGTCCACGAGCTGCTGCGGATCGAGGTCGGGGTCGCCGGGTTGATCCCCGTCGGTGCGCGATCCGGCGGCGGCCTCGTGGGTGAAGTCCTCCAGCTCGGCCAGCACGGCGGCGTGCTGGTCGACGCAGAGCATCACCAGGTCACCGGGGTTGGCCAGGTGCACCGAGTGGCGCACCGCCGCGATCTCATCGACGACCGTGGCGATCTGCCGACAGCGGGCACCGGCGTCCATGGCGCGCTGCGCGCCCCGTACGACGAGCGCCGCTGCCTCGCCCGGCGCCCGACGACGGAGGTTCGCGTCCTCCCGCACGACCATGACGTCGAAGTGCTCGGCGGCGATGTGCCCCAGCGCCTCGATGTCCTCGTCGCGCCGGTCTCCAGCCGCGCCGATCATGCCGATGCGCGAGATGCGGTGGTCCTGCGACTTCTGCCGCTGCTCGACGTATCCCTCGACGAACTCGCCGAGCCGCTCCATGCCGGGCGGGTTGTGGCAGTAGTCGACGAAGACCTCGGCGCTGTTGACCTCCAGCCTGTTCAGGCGGCCGGGCGACAGGTAGTACGACGTGGTGTAGGTGCGCAGACCCTGCCGGATGTCGTGCAACGGCGCTCCGGCTGCGAACGCCGCGCCGGCGGCGGCCAGCGCGTTCGCGACGTTCATCCGGGCCGTACCGCCGAATGTCGAGGGCAGCAGGTGGGTCCAGGCCAGCGGCATCCGCCGACGACCCTGGCGCAGCACGATCATCTCGCCGCGGTCGCTCGGCTCCAGGACGACGGTGCGCGCGCCGCGACGGCAGCGCTCCTCGACGAATTCGCGGATTTCGCTGCCGGGCGGCTCCATCGAGAACCACACGATCGTGCCCGAGCACTTGCGCCGCATCGCGCGTACGTGCGGATCGTCGGCGTTGAGCACGGCGAAGCCGTCGCGCGGAACAGCCTCCACGACAACTGATTTGACCGTCGCGAGCTGTTCGAGGGTGTCGATGCCGCGCATCCCGAGGTGGTCGGCCGCGATGTTGGTGACCACGGCGATGTCGTTGCGGTCGTAGCCGAGACCCTCGCGCAGGATGCCGCCGCGGGCGACCTCGAAGACTGCGAAGTCGACCCGGGGGTTCGACAGCACCATCCGCGCGGACCGGGGACCGGACGCGTCGGCCCGGATGACGAGCCGCTCGTCGATCACGATGCCGTCGGTCGATGTCATGCCGACCTTGTGGCCGAGGCCCTTCATGATGTGCGCCAGCATGCGCGAGGTCGTCGTCTTGCCGTTGGTGCCGGTGACCGCCACGATCGGCACCCGCGACGGCGCACCCGGCGGGAAGAGCAGGTCGACGACCGGTTTGCCGATGAACTGCGGCTCGCCGACGGTCGGGTGGGTGTGCATCCGGAAACCGGGCGCGGCGTTGACCTCGCAGATGGCCCCGCCGGTTTCACGGACCGGTGCCGTGATGTCGGGACAGATGAAGTCGATACCCGCGACGTCGAGGCCGATCAGCTGCGCGGCCTCCTCGGCGATCTCGATGTTGTCCGGGTGCGCGTCGAAGGTGCGGTCCACCGAGATGCCGCCGGTGGACATGTTGCCGGTGAGCGCCAGTTTGACCATCTGCTCGGCGGGTGGGATCGAATCCCACTCGTAGCCTTGGGACTTCACCAATTCGCGGGCGGCGTCGTCGACCGCGATGCGGGTCAGCACCTTCTCGTGGCCCACGCCGCGGCGCGGGTCGGCGTTGGTGATCTCCACCAGCTCGCCGACGGTGTGCTCGCCGTCGCCGATCACGTGCGCCGGCACCCGCTCGGCGATGGCTGCCATCCGGCCGCCGATGATGAGGCATCGGTAGTCCTTGCCGGTGATGTGCGACTCGACCTGGACGACGCCGCGCTTGGACTGGCCCTGCGCGATCGGGAACGCTGCGAGCACGTCCGCCTCGCTGCGCAGGTCGAGGCACACCCCGCGGCCGTGGTTGCCGTCGAGCGGTTTGACGACGACCGGGAAGCCGATCGAGGTGGCCGCCTCCGCCGCGGCCTCGGCGGAGCGGACGCTCTCGGCCTTGGGCACCGGCAGACCCGCCGAGCCGAGGAGGGTGGTGGTGAGGCTCTTGTCGCCGGCGATGTCGACGGCCAGGGCCGAGGTGCGCGAGGTCATCGTGGCGCGGATGCGCTGGGCGTGCACGCCCTGGCCGAGCTGCACCAGCGAGGCCTGGTTGAGCCGGGTCCAGGGGATGTCGCGGCTGGTCGCCTCCTCGATGATCGCGGCCGTCGACGGGCCGAAGGCCATCCGCGCGGACGACGCGAGGAATGCGTCGAACTCGAGCGGGAATTCGAACCCCGGCTCGGCGCGTACGAGGTGGTTGACCAGACGTACGGCGAGCCGGCCGGCGGCCAGCGCGACCCGCTCGTCCAGGTAGCCGTAGATCACGTTGTAGCGGCCTGGCACGCTGCGGTCCGCACGGGTCTTGCCACGACGCAGGTCGTGGCCGGCCTGCTGCTGCAGCTGCAGGGCCACGTGTTCGGCGACGTGCCCGAGCCAGGTGCCCTCATGCAGCCGTTCGATGAAGCCGCCGCGGTGCCCGCGCGAGCAGGTGTGTCCGTCCAGTCCCGGCAGCAGCTGCAGCAGCGCGTCCGTGAAGCCGGGCAGCGTGTCGGACGGGTAGCCCTCCAGCACACCGAGATCCACCACGAGGTGGACGGCCTTGTCGTAGGACCACACGTTGGCCCCGCGGTAGACGCGGGTGGAGACGATCTGCAGGTCGGGCGCTGCGGGTCCGGTGGGGACAGGGCGGTCGATCGGCAAGGCGGAACCTCCGTACGGGTTCGGGGATGACGGTGCGCGTCGGTCAGTGACGCAACGCTGCGGCCGCCGTTGCGGTGTCGTGCCGGTCGCGGCTGGAGGAGACCGACAGGTCGGTGTGCTTCTCCACGAATTCGGTGAGGGTGGCAGTCTGCAGGTCGAAGGTGGACCCGAAGGGCAGTGTGTGCACGACGGCGCCGGTGACGAGCAGGGGAGCGTCGCGGCGGGCCTCGTGGGCGTCGGTGACCGCGTTGCGGGCGTCGATCACGAAGACCGCACCCGAGCCGACGACGGTCAGCTCCGCGTCGTCCGTGATCTCCGCGGCGGTGTCCTCGTCGATGCCCATCCCGAGCAGACTGGGCGAACCGGCGACCAGCGACAGCAGCCGGCCGTAGCGGGCGCGCTGGTCGAAGTGCTGGTCGACGATGACGCCGGGCAGCAGCCCGAGTCCGGCGGTCAGCTGACTGGAGCGTTGCCGCGGG
This sequence comes from Allobranchiibius sp. GilTou73, assembly GCF_021391335.1. Taxonomy (GTDB): domain Bacteria; phylum Actinomycetota; class Actinomycetes; order Actinomycetales; family Dermatophilaceae; genus Allobranchiibius; species Allobranchiibius huperziae. The sequence goes on from NZ_CP090051.1 coordinate 2,475,985, forward strand.
GTCACGCCCTCGTCGCCCATCGAGATCATGAACTGGCTCATGATCGATGCGCCCGCAGAGGTGCCGGCCACGACGGCGCCGCGCTGGTAGGCGCGCAGCAGGGCCGCGCCGAGCGGCGTACCGACGATCAACTGGCTCAGTTTCAGCTGGTTGCCGCCGGAGAGGAAGACGCCGGTGGCGTCGTCGACGCGGTCCACGAGCTCGCTGTCACCGGCGGCCTGCCGGTTCGCCGGATCGACGGAGGTGACGGATGCGCAGCCCAGCCGCTCGAAGACGGTGGAGTAGACCTCGACCACCTCGTCCGGGACGGAGGACGCTGTGGGGATGACGACGAGGCGAGCCTTGCGGCCGCCGGCGAGCCGGACGAACCGCCGCAGGATGGTGACTCGGCCGACCTTGTCCTCCGCGCCTCCGATGATGAGCAGCGAACGTTTCGGTGCGTCAGGCATGAGGGGAGTCTAGGGAGTCGTCAGGTATGGGCTCGGCCGCGTCGATCTCGTCGCGGGAGATGCCGAGCAGATAGAGGACGGCGTCGAGGTAGGGCACGCTCACGGACGCGTGCGCCTCGGCCCGCACGACCGGTTTGGCGTTGAAGGCGATGCCGAGACCGGCGATGGCCAGCATGTCCAGGTCGTTGGCGCCGTCCCCGACGGCGACCGTCCGGGAGAGCGGCAGCCCCGCCGCGTGCGCGAATCGCCGCAGCGCACGCGCTTTCTCGGCCCGATCCACGACCTGCCCGGTGACCCGACCCGTGAGACGCCCGTCGCGGATCTCCAGGATGTTGGCGTGCGCGTGGTCGATGCCGAGCTCGGCGGCCAGCGGCCCGACGATCTCGATGAACCCGCCGGACACCACGGCGACCGTGAACCCCAACCGCTTGACCGTCCGCACCAGGGTGGCAGCGCCAGGGGTGAGCCGAACGTCACGGCGTACGTCGGCGAGCACCGACTCGGGCAGCCCGGCCAGCGTCGCGACCCGCTCGTGCAGGCTCTCGGCGAAGTCCAGCTCGCCACGCATCGCGCGCTCGGTGACGGCCGCGACCTGCGCCTCGACGCCGGCGTGCCGCGCGAGCAGCTCGATCACCTCGTCCTGGATGAGCGTGGAGTCCACGTCCATGACCAGCAGGCGCCGGCCGCGGCGGTCCAGCCCGCCGGGCGCGACCGCGACGTCGACGGCATGATCGGAGGCTTGGAGCGCGAGTGCGCGCCGCAGGCTCGTCACATCGGCGCCGGACACCTGGAGCTCGAGGCCGGTCAGGGGGTGCGCACCAGCCGGCGCGCCCGCTCCACGCGCGCCCCCTGCGCATCGATCGCGGAGGTGATGGCGGCCAGTGCCGCCGTACCCAGCGGTGCCCCGATGACCACGACGGAGGCTGGCCCGCTCGGCGGCGTCGGCACGTCGTCGACGTCCGCGGTCAGGGCGAGGTGCAGGCCGTGGGCGCGTGCGACCCCGGCGGCCGCGTCGCGCAGAGCGTCGGATCCCGAGCGGCAGGTGAGTAGCAGGGAGACGGTGAGGCGCCCGCGGACCACCACCTGACCCAGGTCGAGCACGTCCTCGTCGAACGCCGCGACGGCCGCGAGGAGGTCGGTGACGGCTCCGGGGGAGTCGTCACCGGTGAGGGTGAGCAGGGCGGTGCCGGACGACATGCGCACAGTCTCCCGGCTCGGTCACGGTTGCAGGACGGTGCCCTTGCCGACGACCACGATGCCGCTGTCGGTGACGGTCAGGCCGCGCTTGCGGTCGACGTCGTGGTCGACGCCGATGCTGACGCCCTCGGGGACGACGACGTCCTTGTCGAGGATGGCGCGCCGGATCGTGCACGAGCGCCCGACGTCGACGTTGTCGAGCAGCACCGAGTCCTCGATGCGCCCGAAGCTGTGCACGTGCACGTTGGGGGACAGCACCGACCGCTGCACCACGGATCCACTCACGATCGTCCCCGCGGAGATCATCGAGTCGATCGCGACGCCACGCCGCTTCGCGGAACCGTGCACGAACTTCGCGGGCGGGAACGAGCCCGCGTTGGTGAGGATCGGCCAGTCGTAGTTGTAGACGTTGAAGATCGGCAGGATGGAGACCAGATCCATGTGCGCGTCGAAGTACGAATCCATCGTGCCCACGTCACGCCAGTAGCCGCGGTCGCGCTCGGTCGCGCCGGGGATCTCGTTGTCGCCGAAGTCGTACGCGTACGCCTCACCCCGGCTGACGAAGTCCGGCACGATGTCGCCGCCCATGTCGTTCTTGCTGTCCTCGCGCTGCGCGTCGCGGCGTACGGCGTCGACGAGGGCATCCGCGGTGAAGACGTAGTTGCCCATCGAGGCGAGGATCTCCCCGGGGTTGTCCTCCAGGGGCTGGGGATCGGTGGGCTTCTCCCGGAAGGCGGAGATGCGCTGCGAGCCCTTCTCCAGCTCGATGACACCGAACTGGTCCGAAGACGCGATCGGCTGGCGGATCGCGGCCACCGAGCAGGCGGCGCCGGATTGGATGTGCTGGGACACCATCTGGGAGAAGTCCATGCGGTAGACGTGGTCGGCTCCGACCACGACCACGATGTCCGGCTTCTCGTCATGGATCAGGTTCAGGCTCTGGTAGATCGCGTCGGCCGATCCCGCGAACCACTGCTTGCCGAGGCGCTGTTGGGCCGGGACGGGCGCCACGTAGTTGCCGAGCAGCGTCGACATCCGCCATGCCTTGGTGATGTGCCGGTCCAGGCTGTGCGACTTGTACTGGGTCAGCACGACCATCTTCAGATAGCCGCTGTTGGCCAGGTTGGACAGCGCGAAGTCGATCAAGCGGTAGATCCCGCCGAACGGCACAGCCGGTTTGGCACGGTCGGCCGTCAACGGCATCAACCGTTTTCCCTCTCCACCGGCGAGCACGATGGCGAGGACGCTGGGACCACCTTTGGCAACCATCCACCCAACCTAGGCCCACCCCCGGTGCTGTGCGGGCCGTTCCACGACGCGGTGGTGCCGCTCGTCCCGTAGGACTAGCGTCGCGCAGGTGCGCGTCGATCTGCTGACCAAGGAATATCCGCCGAACATCTACGGTGGCGCGGGGGTGCATGTCGCCGAGCTCGTGAAGGCCCTGCGTGCCGCCGGTGTCGAGACGCGGGTGCGCGCGTTCGGCGTGCCCGTCCAGGAGCCGGACACCACCGGCTACCCCGACCTTCCCCAGCTGCAGGACGCGAACGCCACCCTGCAGACCCTCGGCGTCGACCTCACGATGGCCGCGGACTGCGCCGGCGCCGACGTGGTGCACTCGCACACCTGGTACGCCAACATGGCCGGCCACCTCGCGTCGCTGCTGCACGGCGTGCCGCACGTCATCACCGCGCACTCCTTGGAGCCGATGCGGCCGTGGAAGGCCGAGCAGCTCGGCGGCGGCTACCGCGTGTCGTCGTATGTCGAGCGCACGGGGTACGAGCACGCCGCCGCCGTCATCGCGGTGTCGGACGGGATGCGACAGGACGTGCTGCGCAGCTATCCCGCGCTCGACCCGGCGCGAGTGCACGTGGTGCACAACGGGATCGACGCCGCCCTGTGGGCACGGGACGAGTCGCCCGAGGCGTTGGAGATCGTCCGTCGGCACGGCATGGACCCGGAGCGGCCGTCCGTCGTCTTCGTCGGTCGGATCACCCGGCAGAAGGGGTTGCCCTACCTGCTGCGGGCCGCCGCGCAGCTGCCGCCCGAGGTGCAGCTCGTGCTGTGCGCGGGCGCACCGGACACCCCCGAGATTCTCGCTGAGGTACAGGGTCTGGTCGCCGGGCTGCGTGAGTCGCGCGGGGGTGTGGTCTGGATCGACGAGATGCTCCCGCGGCAGGAAGTGGTCGCACTTCTCTCTGCTGCAACGGTCTTCATCTGCCCCTCGGTCTATGAGCCGCTGGGCATCGTCAACCTCGAGGCGATGGCGTGCGAGGTGGCGGTGGTCGGCACGGCGACCGGTGGCATCCCCGAGGTGGTCGCGGACGGCGAGACCGGGTGGCTGGTGCCGATCGACCAGGTCGCCGACGGCACCGGCACGCCGAAGGACCCGGACGCGTTCGTCGCGGACCTGGCGCGGGTGCTGACCGACGCGGTGTCGGACCCGGCGCGGGCGCGAAAGCGCGGTCGGGCCGGTCGCGAGCGCGCGGTGCGCGAGTTCGGCTGGGAGGCGATCGCTACGCGTACGCAGGAGGTCTACGACCAGGTCGCCCGGGAGTGGGCCGCCCGCTGAGCGCACTCGGCATGACGAGCCCGCGAACGGCACGGCGTGCGCGTTTTGCGTCTGCGGCCAGGACTGCAGGCCTGGCCACGAACGTAAATCGCACGCACGGACGCAAACCCCATGACGAGGGCGCGTCAGCGGGCGGGGCGCAACCCGCCGAGCGACAGAGCGCAGGACGTCGTCGCCTGGGCGAGCGCCCGGTCCGCGCCCGCTTGGAGGCGCAGCAGCAGCGCGTGCCGCGCGCCGTCGTCGTGTCCGTGAACGGCAGGTGACTCGGCCAGTGCGACGTCGACAGCCGAGGCGATCGACCCGGCGAGCACCAGGATGCGGTGCGCACGCCCCGGCAGTCCGGGCGGCAGACCCCAGTCGTGGTCGCGCACCCGGGAGTCGACCTCGGCGCGCGCGGTCGAGCCGGCCCACGGCTGCACGTCGAGGGTCTCGAACGCGGCCGTCGCCTCCCGCACCAGCTCGGCCAGGTCGCGCTCGATCTGGCTCTCCTGCAGGCTCTCCAGCTGGTGGACCGGCGTCGGTTCGCAGTCGTACGCCGTCCAGGTGATCTGGGTGCCCGTGTCGCCCTCGGGCCCGTAGGTCTCGATGGTGGGCACCAGCGCACCGCCGAGCGCCGGCACGTAGACGCACTCGCCGGAGTCGGCGGCCGCGCCCGTGAAGTCGAGGCTGCCGCGCGGCATACCCGTCAGATCGCCCGGCCGCGGCAGCTGCGCACCCGAGCACGCGCTCGCCGAAGTCCTGCCACAGGGCGAGCCGGTCGAGTGCTCCGTGCACCTCGTCGACGTCGGGCATGGCGCGGCGTACGGCGTCGTCGAGGTCGAGGTGACCGGCCCAGGCGGCGGTCACCCAGAGGCTGAGGCGCGCACACGCCGGGAGGGTCGACACGGCGAACATCGTAGGTCGCCTAGGGTCGGGCTCCATGAGCGATGTGCTGGCGCTGGCCGAGGTGAGCGTGGTCCGCTCGGGCAAGTCGTTGCTCGACCGGGTCAGCTGGGAGATCGAGGAGGGCGAGCGCTGGGTCGTCCTCGGACCCAATGGCGCAGGCAAGACGACGCTGTTGCAGATCGCCGCCGGCCGGATGCACCCCACGACAGGCGTGGCCGGCGTGCTGTCGGAGGTGCTCGGCGCGGTCGACGTCTTCGAGCTGCGTCCCCGGATCGGGCTGGCATCCGCGTCGATCGCCGAGCGGATCCCCGGCGGCGAGGTGGTCCGCGACGTGGTGGTCACCGCGTCGTACGGCATCGTCGGGCGCTGGCGTGAGGCGTACGACGAGCTGGATCACGCGCGCGCCACCGAACTGCTCGGCGCGCTGGGCGTGGCCCACCTGGTCGACCGCCGCTACGGGACGCTGTCGGAGGGCGAGCGCAAGCGGGTGCAGATCGCCCGCGCCCTGATGACCGACCCGGAGCTGTTGCTGCTGGACGAACCCGCCGCCGGACTCGACCTCGGCGGCCGGGAGGACCTGCTCGGCCGGCTGTCGGCGCTGGCGCAGGACACCGACGCCCCGGCGCTGGTGCTGGTCACCCACCACGTCGAGGAGATCCCGCCGGGCTTCACCGACGTGCTGATGCTGCGCGACGGTGCGGTCGTCGCGGCAGGTCCGATCGAGCTGACCCTGACGGCGGAGAACCTGTCCGCCACCTTCGGGATTCCCCTGGTCCTGGACCGGCGCGGGGACCGCTGGTCCGCGCGCGCCGACAGTTGAGACGCGCGCGGGCGCGTACGACGTTCTCGTTAGGTTGATTTGGTGCCGCTCAGCCATGCAGTCCTGATCCTGCTCGCCGGAATGGTCGCCGGGATCATCAACACGGTGGTCGGTTCGGGCACGCTCGTGACCTTCCCGACACTGCTGGCCTTCGGCTATCCGTCGGTGACGGCGAACGTCTCCAACACGCTGGGTCTGGTCGCGGGCGGGCTGTCCGGCACGTTCGGCTACCGCAAGGAACTGCGCGGGATGACGGCGGTGCTGAAGCGTCTCGCGCCGATGTCGTTCCTCGGCGGAGTCACCGGGGCGGTGCTGCTGATCGTGCTGCCACCGGGTGTCTTCAAGACCGTCGTGCCGGTGCTGATCCTGATCGGCATCCTGCTCGTCGTCTTCGGGCCGTGGCTGAGCAAGCGGGCGCAGGCCGCGCACTCCGACTCCGACACCCGGGCGCGGCGGATCGCGCTGCTGGTCGGCATCTACGGGGCGGGGGTGTACGGCGGGTACTTCGGCGCCGCCCAGGGGGTGCTGCTCCTCGGGCTGATGAGCGTGCTGATGACCGACTCGCTGCAGGAGATCAACGGCGTCAAGAACGTCCTGGGCACCATCGTCAACGCCGTCGCCGCCATCACCTTCCTGATCATCGCGTGGGACCGGATGAACTGGGCCGCAGCGGGACTCATCGCCGTCGGGTCTCTCATCGGCGGCGTCATCGGTGCACGGGTGGGCCGTGCGCTGCCGCCGTGGCTGCTGCGCGCGTTCATCGTGGTGATCGGTCTGGCCGCCATCGGCAACCTCGTGCTGCGGTGAGCGATCTGGTCGTCTACCTGTTGCTGGGTGGCGTGGTTGCGGTTGGTGCGCTCGTGCAGTCAGTCGTCGGTTTCGGACTGGCGGTGGTGGCGGCGCCGTTCATCATCATCCTGCGTCCGGATCTCATGCCCGCCGCGCTGCTGCTCACCTCGCTGGTCCTCCCGCTGTGGGAGCTGGCGTTCGGCGAGCGCGACATCGACTGGCGGCTCTTCGGATACGCGATCGCCGGACGGGTGGCTCTGATCCCGGTCGGCGTATGGCTGGTTGCGACGGCGTCGGGCGACGCGATCGCGGTGGTCGTCGGGGTCATGGTGCTGGTGGCGGTCGCCGCGTCGGTCTCGCGGTGGACGGTCCGTGCCCGTCCTATGCCCGCCCTGGGCGCGGGGATGCTCACCGGGATCTCGGGTACGGCGGCCTCGATCGGCGGCCCGTTCCTGGGGCTGGTGCTGCAGCACGAGAGCCCGGCGCGCGTGCGCTCCACGCTGGCGATGTTCTTCGTGGTCGGGGCCACGACCTCGCTGCTCGGCCTGGCCGTGGCCGGGCAGGTGCATGGTGGGGAGATGCTCGCAGGACTCGGCTGGATCCCGTTCGTCGTGGTCGGCGCCGTCCTGGCCCGGCCGGTGCGCGCCATGGTCGACCGTGAGCGGATGCGTCGCGCGGTGCTGGTCGTCGCAGCGCTGGCGGGTGTGCTGGTGCTGGCCCGGGCGGCGCTGGCGTGAGCGTCGTACGCATCGAGAACCCCGCGGACGAGCGCGTCCGCGACTACTTCTCGCTGACCGATGTGGCGCTGCGCCGGCTGCTGGAGACCGAGCAGGGTCTTTACCTCGCCGAGAGCGAGAAGGTCATCCGTCGGGCCCTGGCCGCCGGGCACCGGCCGAGGTCGTTCCTGATGGGCGAGCGGTGGCTGACGGATCTCGCGGACCTGGTCGAACAGGCCGAGCGCGACAGCGTGCCCGTCTACACCGCCGACGCGGGGGTGATCGAGGCGATGACCGGTTTCCACCTGCACCGGGGCGCGCTGGCCGCGATGCACCGGCCGGAGCCCGCGCCGTACGCCGAGGTGCTCGCGGGAGCCCGCCGTGCCCTGGTGATCGAGGACGTCGTCGACCATACGAACGTCGGGGCGATCTTCCGCTCGGCCGCCGGGCTCGGGGTGGACGCCGTCCTGGTCACGCCGCGGTGCGCGGACCCGCTCTACCGGCGCAGCGTGCGCGTGTCGATGGGCACCGTCTTCCAGGTGCCCTGGACGCGGATCGAGCCGTGGCCGTCAGCGCTGGACACGTTGCGCGAAGACGGTTGGTACGTCGCGTCGTTGGCGCTCGGCGAGGGGTCGACCCAACTCGACGAACTAGCCGCCGACCTCCCGGAGAAGCTGTTGCTCGTGCTCGGCACCGAGGGTGACGGACTGTCGCCGCGCACGCTCGCGCACAGCGATGCCGTGGTGAGCATCCCGATGGCCGGGGGAGTGGACTCGCTCAACGTCGCTGCGGCGTCGGCGGTCGCTATGTGGGCGACCCGCGCCCGCTGATCCCCGCTTTCGGACATGCACGGCGGGGCACAGGTGCCCCGCCGTGCATGTCCAAACGGTGAGGGTCAGGCCCAGGCCTTCATCAGCAGCTCGTACGAGCGGCGACGCTGCGCAGGGTCGTGCACATTCGTGGTCACCATGAGCTCGTCGGCGCCGCACGCCTCCGCGCGGGCACGTACGCCCTTCGCCACCTGGTCACCGGTGCCGATGGTGGTGAAGCGCGACATCCGCTGCGCCATTGACTCGTCCAGTTCGCTCCACTCGTGCTCGGCCGCCTCCTGGGGCGAGGGGAAGGGACCGGGACGGTTCTGGCGCAGCCGCACCATCGCCAGTGCCGCGGCCCGGGCGTGCTCGGCCGCGGTCTGCTCGTCGTCCGCCGCGATGGCGCTGACCGCGAGCATCGATCGCGGGGCCTCCAGGGCACCGGGACGACCGCTGGGCCGGAAACCCCTGCGGTAGATGTCCATCGCCTCGGTGGGGTCGGCTTCGCCGAAGTGCCCGGCGTAGGCGAACGCCGTCCCGAACGCGGCGGCCGCCTGCGCGCCGTACAGGCTCGACCCGAGGATCCAGATCGGGGGCAGCGGTACGTCGGACGGCTGGGCCGAAATGGGTGCGAACGGGTGGTCTTCGGGGAAACCGTCGACGTAGGCCAGCAGCTCGGCGTACTGCTGCGGGAAGTCGTCGGCGGTGAGCGCCTCGCGGCTACGGCGCAGCGCGAACGCGGTGAGCTGGTCGGTGCCCGGCGCGCGTCCGAGTCCGAGGTCGATGCGCCCGGGGTGCAGGGCCTCCAGGACGCGGAACTGCTCGGCGACCTGCAGCGGCGAGTGGTTGGGCAGCATGATGCCGCCCGCACCCACCCGGATGCGGCTGGTCGACGCCGCGACGGTGGCCATCATCACGACCGGGGCGCTGCTGGTGACGCTCGGCAGGTTGTGGTGCTCGGCGACCCAGAACCGTTCGTAGCCCAGGGTTTCCGCGGTCTGGGCGAGCTGCACGGTCTCGCGCAGCGCGTCGGATCCGGTGCGGCCGGAGCTGACGGGGGAGAGGTCGAGCACTGACAGGGGAATCGGGTGGCTCACGAGGGCGACAACGCCGGGCCACCGGCCGGCATTCCGCATCAGGACCGCTCGATACCCTGCGCAGATGCAACTGCGACCCGCCGAATCCGTGACCACTGCGCCCATCGTCGCCGTCGGACTGGTGGGCGGTTACCTGTCCGCGCGGGAGACCCGCGTACGCCCCATCGGAGGTGTCGTACTCGCCGCCGCGGGCGGGTACGCCGCCCGGACCTGGGTGGCGAAGGCCGGTCCGGCGGGCGCGGCGGCGCTGAGCGCGACGTACCTGCTGTCGTTCGGACTGTCCCACCCGCTGGCGAAGAAGATCGGCGCCTGGCCCTCCGTGCTGACCGTCGCCGCGGTCAGTGCGGGAGCTGCCTGGGCGGCCTGCGACCGCCGATAGTCTGACCGGATGGAACCCGTCTACCGTCCCGTCATCGCCGCTGCCCGTGGCCTGTTCGCACTGCAGGGCAACGACATCACCCGGATCGGCGCGGACAACATCCCGGCCACCGGCGGGGCGGTCATCGCGCTCAACCACATCGGCTACCTCGACTTCGCGTACGGCGGCTTCCCCGCCGTCGACGTGGGCCGCCTCGTGCGCTTCATGGCGAAGAAGGAGGTCTTCGACCACAAGATCACCGGACCGCTGATGCGCGGCATGAAGCACATCCCGGTCGACCGCGCGGCGGGCGCGTCGGCGTACCGCGAGGCGGTCCGGGCGTTGCGTGGCGGCGAGCTGATCGGGGTGTTCCCCGAGGCGACCATCTCGCGGTCGTTCGAGTTGAAGGACTTCAAGCTGGGCGCGGTCCGGATGGCGCAGGAGGCGGGTGTGCCGATCCTGCCGATGGTCGTGTGGGGCAGTCAGCGCGTCTGGACCAAGGACCACCCGAAGTCGGTGGGCAAGCGCCGTCATGTGCCGATCACGGTCCGGGTCGGCCCGGCGATCCCCATGCCCTCCGACGCCGACACCGCGTCCGTGACCGCGCAGGTCAAGGCCGCGATGGGCGAGATGCTGCACGAGGTGCAGGACTCCTACCCCACACTCACCGGCGACGACCTGGTCTACCTTCCGGCCCGGCTCGGCGGCACCGCGCCGACTCCTGAGCGCGCCCGCGAACTGGACTCGCAGGAGGCCGCCGACAAGATCGCCAAGCGGCGCGCCAAGGCGGCGGCGAAGGCCGCCAAGTCCAAGTCCTGACCGCGCGCCCACCCTGGCGCAGCTGAGACCGACAGCCACAGGTCGTCCTGTGGCTGTCGGGCACATCTGTGCCCCTGTGGACGGGCCGCGGACCCTGTCGGTCAACCCGGGCACAATGCACCGGGTGACCCAGACACCCACCGCCACGACCGCCACGCCTGCCGGAACCCCCGACATCGACCAGGTCGCCGCGCGGGTGCTCGCCGACCTGGCGGGACCGGGCGCGCAGCTGCGCGACGGCCAGGGCGAGGCCCTGCACGCGCTGACCCGACCCGGCGCCCGGGTGCTGGTCGTGCAGGCGACCGGGTGGGGCAAGTCGGCGGTCTACTGGATCGCCACCGCGTGGAGCCGGCAGGCGGGTCGGGGCCCGACGCTGGTCGTCTCGCCGCTGTTGTCGCTGATGCGCGACCAGGTGGCCGCTGCCGGGAGAGCCAGGCTGCGCGCCGCGACCATCAACAGCTCCAACATCGACAGCTGGAGCTCGATCGAGGCCGATCTGGCCTCCGGCGACCTCGACGTGATCCTGGTGTCGCCGGAGCGACTGGCCAACCCAGGGTTCGGCGCCCGCGTCATGCAGACCCTCGCCGGGCGGCTCGGCCTGGTCGTCATCGACGAGGCGCACTCGGTCTCGGACTGGGGCCACGACTTCCGCCCGGACTACCGACGGGTGTCGGACGTGCTGCAGAAGGTCCACCCCGATCTGCCGGTCCTCGCGACCACCGCGACCGCGAACTCCCGGGTCGTCGAGGATCTTGCCCGTCAGTTCGGCACCGACACCACCGTGCTGCGCGGGCCCCTGGCGCGTTCCAGCCTCGAGCTGGCGGTGCTGCCGACGATGGGTCCGCTGGAGCGTTACGCCTGGGTCGTCGACCACCTGCCGACCCTGCCCGGCTCGGGCATCATCTACGCCCTCACCGTCGCCGACGCAGAGCGGCTCACCCAGGCGCTGCGCACCCGGTACGCCGACGACCCCGCGCTGCGCGTCGCCGCGTACACCGGTGGTCTGGAGGCGGGGGAGCGCGAGCGGCTGGAGGACGCGCTGCGCGCGGGCGAGGTCAAGGCGCTGGTCGCCACCTCGGCGCTGGGCATGGGGTACGACAAGCCCGACCTGGGGTTCGTGGTGCACGTGGGTGCGCCGCCGTCGCCGGTGTCCTACTACCAGCAGGTCGGCCGTGCCGGCCGCGCGATCGACCACGCGCCGGTCGCGCTGCTGCCGTCCGCCGGCGACGAGGGCGTGTGGGACTACTTCGCGACGGCGACGATCCCGCGCGAGGACGACGTACGCCGGCTGCTCGCCTCGCTGGGCGATGCGAACGCACCGCAGTCGGTGCCCGCGCTGGAGGCCGAGACCGGTCTGCGACGCGGCAAGATCGAGCTGTTGCTCAAGCAGCTCGCCGTCGACGAGGTCGTCACCCGCGCGACGGACGGTTGGAGCGTCACCGGCGCACCGTGGACCTACGACGCCGCCCACTACGAGGGCGTCCTCGCCGGCCGCCGCCGCGAGGCCGACATCATGCGCGCCTACATCGCGGGCGAACGTTGCCTGATGGCGCTGCTGCAGGAGTCACTCGACGACCCGGCCGCGCAGCCGTGCGGACGCTGCTCGGTGTGCACCGGCCACCTCCCGGACGGCTGGTCCGACCACGCCGATCCCCAGACCGTGCGCGACCTCGCGGCCGTGCTGCGCGCAGACCAGCAGGTGCTGGAGCCGCGCAAGATGTGGCCGGGCGGTGCGTTCGGCGCCAAGGGCCGCATCCCGCCGCAGCTGGCGGCCGCGCCCGGTCGCGTGCTCGTGCACGCCGACGCCGCCGAGTGGAGTGAGCTGCGGGCCGGTCCCTTGCGCCACGACGCGGCCGCACCACCGGAGCTGCAGGAGGCCGCCGTACGCGTGCTCGCGGGCTGGAAGGACGACTGGCCCGCCCGTCCGGATCTGGTCGTCTCCTGCGCGGTGGAGGGGCATCCCGAGCTCACCTCGTCCCTGGCCGAGCAGCTGGCCACCGTCGGCCGGATGACGTACACCGCGTGGTCGGTGGGCACTCCCGACGTCATCGATCTGGCGTCCGCGGACGAGGCCGCCGCATGGCGGACCGCATTCGCAGGCAGCGACCTGCCGTCGGTCGGCGGACAGACCGTCCTGCTGGTGCTCGACGCCTCGCGGTCGGGATGGTCGGTCACGGTCGCTGCGGCCATGCTGCGCGATGCGGGGGCGAGCGCGGTCCTGCCGCTGCTCATCCACCGCACCGTCTGAGCAGGTCCCGAAGATCGCAGCCCGGGCAGAATCCGACTGTGCCGATCAGCGACGTGCTCCAGCACCCGGTGCACACCTACGTGCAGGCAGCGGGTGAGATCGAGCCCGCCCGCGCGGAGAGCAGGATGTCGGCGTACATCTACGGCGACATCCTGGTCCTCGCGGCCACCGCCGGTGTCTCCCGCGGCGACATCCACTCCGGCAAGGCGCTCCTCGTCGTGCTCGGCACCGTCCTGTCGACGTACATCGCCCACGCGCTCGCCGACATCGTGGGTGCGGCGCTGACAGGGCACTCGCTGTCCGGGATCGTGGGCCATGAGCTGCGCGACTCGATCCCGGTCGCGAGCGCGGGCATGCCGTCGCTGGCCCTGTTGGGTGCAGCAGCGCTCGGATGGCCGGCGGCGCTGTGGGCCCAGTCGCTGGCCTGTGCGGTCCTCATCGCGCGGCTGGGGTTGACCGGGTTGGTCTACCGCCGGTTGCACAGCGGCATGAGCGTGCATCGCGGCGTGCGGTTCGGGATTGCCGTCGCCCTCGTGGCCGCGGTGGTCGTCGCGATCAAGCTGGCGTTGACCCACTGAGCCCGGCGCGGGTGGCGTCGACCGACCGGTCGGCAGGTCGGGCGAGAATGACCGCATGCGTACGACGGCCAGCATCCTGCACCTGGATCTGGACGCGTTCTTCGCCGCGGTCGAGCAGCGCGACAAGCCCTCGCTGAAGGGCAAGCCGGTCTGTGTCGGGGGCACGGGGCACCGCGGCGTCGTGTCGACGGCGTCGTACGAAGCTCGGGTCTACGGCGCACGGTCGGCGATGCCCACGGCCCAGGCGCGCCGGTTGTGCCCGGCCGGCACGGCGTTCCTGTCACCTCGCTTCGGCGCGTACAGCCGCTCCAGTGAAGCGGTGATGGGGCTGCTGCACGAGCTGTCGCCGGTCGTACAGCAGGTGTCGGTCGACGAGGCGTACGTCGATCTCGCGGCTGCGGGAATCGACCTCACGCTCGACGCCGTCACGGCGAGGGTGCGCCGCTTGCTCGACGACATCCCCGGCGCGACCGGCGGGCTGACGGCTTCGGCGGGGGTCGCGTCGTCGAAGATGCTGGCCAAGATCGCCTCCGACCTGGACAAGCCGGCGGGGTTGGTCGTCGTCCCCCCTGGCCAGGAACTCGATGTGCTCGGCCCGTTGCCGGTGCGCGCCATCGGCGGGATCGGACCGGCCACGGCGACCCGGCTGCGCACGTTCGGTGTCGAGAGCGTCGCGGACCTGCAGCGCATGGGGGAGCCGGACCTGGTCAGCATCTTCGGCGATTCGCACGGCCGGGGCATCTACCGGCTGGCCCGCGCCCAGGACGACCGCGCCGTGGAGACCGAGCGGGAGGCCAAGAGCGTGTCGGCTGAGGAGACCTTCGAGGTCGACGTGACCGATCCGCGCGTGCTCGCCGCCGAACTCGCCACCATGAGCACCCGGGTGACCAGCCGGTTGGCCGAGGGTTCGGCGTTCGCCCGGACCGTGACCATCAAGGTGCGCCAGCACGACTTCACCACCTCGACCCGCTCGGCGACCCTGCCGCACCCGACGGGTGAGCCCGAGGTCATCCGCGCCACCGCGCAACGGCTGCTGGACGGCGTCGACGTGTCCGACGGGTTGCGGCTGCTCGGGGTCGGCGTGTCCGGGTTCACCACGCACGCCCAGGAGCAGTTCCTGTTCGAGGACGAGCCGGCGGATGTCCCGGTCGAGGCGGATGTCACGCCCGTCGCACCCGCGCCGCTACAGCGGTCCAGCCAGGGATGGGCGCCCGGCGCGGACGTACGGCACGACGTGCACGGCGCGGGCTGGGTGTGGGGCCGCGGCCTGGGACGGGTCACGGTGCGTTTCGAAGGCCCGGGTACACCGCCGGGCCCCGTCCGCACCTTCGTCGCCGACGACCCGGCCCTCCACCCCGCCGACCCGCCCGACTGGACTCGTTGACCGCCCCGGTCACCCTGATGCTCCGGGATGTGACTGCGAAGCCGGTGACTCACGACGGCCGGCGTTCGCGGCGTCGGGACGTCGCCGCAGCGCCGACAACCCACGCCGATCGACGTACGTCGCGGGGAAAGCGACTGCAGGACCGAGGACCCACGCTGCTGCCGTGCGTCACCCGAGAAGTGACCGGATCGAGTCCAGACGTAACACCGGCGCAACCCGGGCACGCCTGGCGACTGCATAGGGTGTGCCTGGTGACGATCCGCGTGGCCCTCCAGCACCGCACGACCTACACCTTCGATCGCCCGGTCACCGTGCATCCTCACACCGTGCGGCTGCGGCCGGCTCCGCACAGCCGTACGCCGATCACGGCCTACTCGCTCACCGTGTCCCCGCGCGACCACTTCCTCAACTGGCAGCAGGACGCGTTCGGCAACTACCTGGGCCGGCTGGTCTTCCCCGAGAAGGTCGGCGAGCTCGACATCATCGTCGACCTTGTCGCCGATATGACGGTCATCAACCCGTTCGACTTCTTCGTCGAGGATTACGCGGAGACCTACCCGTTCGCTTACCCGCCGGAGCTGCAGGCCGACCTCGAGCCGTACCTGCGGCCCGTCGACGACGGCGCGACGGGAGCCGGTCCCGGTCCGCTCGTGCGGCAGTGGGTGCAGGACAAGGTCGAGCAGCCCGCCGGCGGCACCCGCATCGTGGACTTCCTGGTCGGCATCAACCAGCGGGTCCGCGACGACGTGGACTACAGCGTGCGCCTCGAGACCGGCGTGCAGCAGCCTGACGAGACGCTGCAGAAGCACCTGGGCTCCTGCCGGGACAGCGCGTGGCTGCTTGTCTCGGTGCTGCGCCAGCTGGGTCTGGCAGCGCGTTTCGTGTCCGGATACCTCGTACAGCTGACGGCCGATCAAGCGGCGATCGGCGGACCGAGCGGGCCCACCCAGGACTTCACCGACCTGCACGCGTGGGCCGAGGTCTACATCCCCGGCGCCGGATGGGTGGGTCTGGACGCGACCTCCGGCCTCTTCGCGGGCGAGGGGCACATCCCGCTCTGCGCGACCCCGCACCCGTCCAGCGCCGCCCCGATCTCCGGCGCCACCGACTTCACCGGGGTGGAGTTCTCCTTCTCCAACTCCGTGACCCGGGTCTTCGAGGACCCGCGGGTCACCAAGCCGTATACGGAGGAGCAGTGGCAGGGCGTCCAGGCGCTCGGGACGCATGTCGACGATCTGCTGACCGAGGGCGACGTCCGCCTCACGATGGGCGGTGAGCCGACCTTCGTGAGCGTGGGGGACACCTCGGACCCGCAGTGGGAGACTGCCGCCGACGGTGCCGAGAAACGCCAGCTGGCAACCCGATTGGCTGACAAGTTGCGTGCGCGCTGGGCGCCCGAAGGTCTGACGCACCACGGTCAGGGCAAGTGGTACCCCGGGGAGCCGCTCCCGCGCTGGCAGATCGGCCTGCTCTGGCGGCGCGACGGACAGCCGCTCTGGCGCGACCAGTCCCTGC
Organism: Allobranchiibius sp. GilTou73; assembly: GCF_021391335.1. Taxonomy (GTDB): domain Bacteria; phylum Actinomycetota; class Actinomycetes; order Actinomycetales; family Dermatophilaceae; genus Allobranchiibius; species Allobranchiibius huperziae. The sequence continues at coordinate 2,492,221 of NZ_CP090051.1, forward strand.
TCGACGACCCGTGGTCGACGCCGCGGGTCGAGACCGGCTCGACGGCCGCGGGGGAGTCGGTACGCGCTCTGGCTCTCGCGATCGCCGCACGGCTCGGCGTTCCCGCGGAGGTGACGCGTGCGGCGTACGAGGACCCGCTGAACGAGCTGCTCACCCAAGCCCGCGAGCCCCGCGGCGAGCGACCGGGCGAGCGCGTCACTCCCGAGTCGAGCACCGAGCAGCGCGAGCGCGAGTTGGCCGCTGTCGACGCCTCCGCAGGTATGCCGGCCGGTTGGGTCGTGCCCGTCTTCTCAGACCCGGACGGCGACGGGTGGGCGACCGCACACTGGCGCACCCGCCGCGAGCGCCTCTTCCTGATGCCCGGCACCTCCCCGCTCGGCCTGCGCCTCCCGTTGGCGTCGGTGGCCTGGACCGAAGCGCCGTACGTGCCCGACCAGTCGCCGTTCGCCGCTCGTGGTCCGCTTCCGTCGATCGACCCGGTCACGGCGGCCGACGACGTGCCGCCTGCGCCGGTCCGCGACATCGAGGACTCGCCACGCACCGCCCTGGCAGTGGAGGAGCGCGACGGTCACGTCTTCGTCTTCCTGCCGCCCTGCGACGACTTCGAGCACAGCGTCAGCCTGCTGGCTGCCATCGAGGGTGCGGCTGCGGCGACGGGCGTCCCCGTGGTGCTGGAGGGGTATCCGCCGCCCGGGGACGGCCGCGTGCAGACCCTCAGTGTCACGCCCGACCCCGGGGTCATCGAGGTCAACCTGCAGCCCACGAGCAGTTGGCCGGAGCTGGTGCACCTGACCGAGAGCCTGGACGACGACGCCCGCCACTCCCGGCTCGCGACCGAGAAGTTCGACCTCGACGGCACGCACACCGGCACCGGTGGCGGCAACCACATCACTCTTGGCGGGGCGACCCCGGCCGAGAGTCCGATGTTGCGGCGACCGGACCTGCTGCGCAGCATGATCACGTTCTGGCAGCACCACCCCGCGCTGTCCTACGTCTTCTCGGGCCGGTTCATCGGGCCGACCAGCCAGAGCCCGCGGGTCGACGAGGGCCGTGCGGAGACCCTCTACGAGCTGGAGATCGCCTTCGCCGAGCTCGAGCGCGTCACGAGCGAGCCCATGCAACAGGGGAAGGACTCCTTGCCCTGGCTGACCGACCGGCTGCTGCGCCACCTGCTCACCGACATCACCGGCAACACCCACCGCAGCGAGTTCTGCATCGACAAGCTCTACAGCCCCGATTCCGACCGCGGCCGTCTCGGGCTGCTGGAGATGCGCGGCTTCGAGATGCCGCCGCATCCCCGGATGGCGCTGGTGCAGGCACTGCTCGTGCGCACCCTCGTGGCGCGCTTCTGGGCCAATCCGTACGCCGCGCCGCTCATCCCGTGGGGCACGCGGCTGCACGACCGCTTCCTGCTGCCGGCTTTCGCGGCGGCCGATCTGCGCGACGTCATCGACGACCTCAACGCGTTCCTGAGTGAGAGTGGCACCGACATACCGCTCTTCGACCCCGCCTGGGTCGGGCCGTTCCACGAGTTCCGCTTCCCGCGGTTGGGCGAGGTCGACGTCGCGGGCGTGCACCTGGAGCTGCGGCAGGCGCTGGAGCCGTGGAACGTGCTGGGTGAGGAGGTCGGCCTGGGCGGTACGTCGCGCTACGTGGACTCCTCGGTCGAACGCGTCCAGGTGAGCGCGACCGGTCTGCTGCCCGAGCGGCACGTGGTGACCTGCAACGGCGTCCCCATGCCGTTGCTGCCGGTCCCCGGTTCGGGCGGTCAGGTCGCAGGCGGCGTGCGCTACCGCGCGTGGGCCCCGCCGTCGGCGTTGCACCCGACGATCGGCGTCCACTCGCCGCTCGTCTTTGACCTCGTCGACCGCTGGAACGACCGCTCGCTCGGCGGTTTCACCTACCACGTGACCCACCCCGGCGGCCGCTCGTACGAGCACTACCCGGTGAACGCCGCCGAGGCGGAGACCCGCCGGGGAAGCCGTTTCGAGGCCGCCGGCCACACCGCCGGTCCGGTCGACACGAGCGCGTGGCCGGCCACCGCGAGCACGGCGTACGCCAGCGTCGACTATCCCGCCACGCTCGACCTGCGACGCTTCTCGGCCGGCCACAAGGCGACCTCGTAGCGTGGACGGAACCATGACGACCTCCGCCGACGTGATCGAGCGCTACCGCGACAGCCTCTCCGAGGCCCGATCACCGCTCGCCGGACAGGATCTCGGCATCCCGTACGACGAGACGTTCGGCGCCGACGGCGCCCTCGCCCCCAGCGCAGACCTCGTGCGCGACATGGGCGCGCTCGGCGCGGGCGGCCTGCGGTCGCTGCAGGCCGGGGTGCGCCGGCTGGTCAACGACGACGGCATCACCTACGGCGTGGCGCCCGAGGGTCGTCGAGCCGGCCGGTGGCGTCTGGACGCGCTCCCGGTCATCCTCGACCGCGCCCAGTGGCAGGTCATCGAATCGGGCCTGTCCCAGCGGGCCGAGCTGCTCGATGCGCTGCTGACGGACCTCTACGGCCCGCAGCGGCTGCTGGCCGACGGCACCATCCCGGCCGCTGCGGTCTTCGGGCACGCAGGGTTCCTGCCCGCGGCGTACGGCACCTCGCTGCCCGGCCCGCGGCAGCTGATCCTGCCCAGCACCGACCTGGCCCGTGACGCCGACGGTCGGTGGACGGCGCTGGCTGACCGGGCGCAGGCCCCGTCCGGCGCCGGATACGCGATGGCCGACCGACGGATCGTCGCGCGCGCCCTGCCCGGCCTCTACCGCACCACCGAGCTGAGCCGGCTGCGTGGCTTCTTCGACGACGTGCGCGACGCCCTGCTGGCGGTCGCCCACGAGCGCGACCGCCAGCCGCGGGTCGTGCTGCTGTCACCCGGCCCGGCGAGCGAGACCGCGTTCGACCAGGCCTTCGTCGCCACCCTGCTCGGGCTGCCCCTTGTGCAGTCAGAGGACCTCGGGATGCGTGACGGCAAGGTCTGGTTGCGCACGACGGGCCGCGAGGAACAGGTCGACGTGATCCTGCGGCGCGTCGACGCGTCCTGGTCGGACCCGCTCGATCTGCGCGCCGGCTCCCGGCTCGGCATTCCCGGGCTCGTCGAGGCGACCCGCAGCGGCCACGTGAGCGTGGTCAACCCGCTCGGTGCGGGAGTCCTGGAGAACCCAGCGCTGGCTCCCTACCTCGATCGGGCCAGCCGCGCACTGCTCGGTGAGGAGCTGCGGTTGCCGTCGGTGCGCACGCTCTGGTGCGGCGACGACGAGGCCCGCCGCGAAGGGCTCGCACGGCTCGGCGAACTCGTCATCACTCCGATCGACCGGGAGACGGGGGAGCCGACCGTCTTCGGGTGGGAGCGCACGCACGCCCAGCTCGCCGACCTGAAGGCGCAGATCGAGAGCGAGCCGTGGCGCTGGACCCTTCAGGAGCCGGTCGCGATGTCGACCACTCCGGTCGTCGCGGATGACGGACTCGCTCCACGACGTCTGGTGCTGCGCGCGTTCGGCGTCGCCAGCGAAGGCGGATACCGTTGGATGCCAGGTGGTTTGGGCCGGCTATCGCGGGACGAGACCAGCCGTCTGGTGTCCAACGCGGCGGGCGGGCAGGCCAAGGACGTGTGGGTACTGGCGTCCGCCGACATCGAGCGCACCGACCGTGACAACGCCCACCTGTGGCTCGCGCGGCCGCTGCCGGGCATGTACCGCTCGGTCGCCCTCGCGCCGCGCGCCGCCGGCGACCTCTTCTGGCTCGGTCGTTACACGGAGCGCGCGGAGTCCTCCACCCGGCTCGCGCTGATCTGCGACGACCTCGTCGCGGACCACCTGCGGCGGTCGGCCTCACCGGGGTACGCCGCGATGGCGGTGCTGCTCGCGGCCCTCACCGAACTGACCACCGTGCGACCGGGATTCACCGGAGCGCACGCTGAGACGGCTCTCGCGGCGCCGGTGCGCGAGTTGCGGATCCTGCTGGGCGACTCCGCCCGCATCGGCACGATCGCCTACGACATCGAGGCCGTCGTGCGCACCGCGCACGCCGCCCGCGAACTGCTGTCGGTCGACACCTGGCGCGTGCTCGGCCGGCTGCAGGAGGCGCTGGACGGGCTGCCGGAGGACGGCGACGGCGCCGACGACCCCGTGCAGGACGTGCTCGGCCAGGCACTGGAGCTGCTGATCGCGCTGGCCGGGCTCAACGCCGAGAGCATGGTGCGCGATCTGGCGTGGGCGTTCCTGGACGCCGGGCGGCGTACTGAGCGCGCGCTGCGCACCGTCGACCTGCTGCGCCAGACCCTCGCGCAGGAGCGCCCGCCGGTCGTGGACGGCCAGCTGACCGAATCGGTGCTGCGCGCGTGCGACAGCCTGATCACTCACCGTCGCCGGCTGACGGCGGGTCAGGGGCCGGCATCCCCGGTGCAGGCAGCACTGGACCTGCTGCTGCTCGACCCGGCCAACCCGCGCTCGGTCCGTTTCCAGCTCGACCAGCTGGAGATCGCGCTGCGCGAGGTGCCGAACGCCGAGGTCACGCTCCAGATCACGCAGATCCGTGGGCTGCTCACGGGTGTCGACCTCGACGAGATCTGCGCGGCCCGGCGTACCGGACTGCAGCAGCTCGGTCACGACCTGCACGAGCGGCTCACCGCGCTCGGCGCGGCGATCGAGAACGCGCACTTCGGTCGTCCGAGCACGCAGCAGGCGATGCGGGTCAGCGAGCTGATCGAGCCCGAGGGGTTCGCTCAGGGGATGAACGGCGGGCTCACCCAGCAGCTCGGCGGCATGACCCAGACGATGGCGGGGGACTCGTGATCACCACGCAGCTGCACGCGACCCGGTGGTACGAGGTGCGGCACCGCACCAACTACTACTACGAGGACTACGTCACCGCGTCGTACGGGCGAGCCTGCCTGCGCCCGCGGGCGACCCCGCACCAGCAGGTCACCTCCAACGTGGTCGAGGTCAGACCGGGGGCGGATGTGCTCACCGAGCACACCGATCTCTTCGGCAACTTCAGCCACTACCTCGAGGTACGCACCCGGCACACCGAGCTGCGGGTGTCCAAGACCAGCGTCCTGTCGGTCACCGTGCCCGAGGTGGACGTCGATGCGTTGAATCGCTGGACGGTCGCCTCGGCGGCGCGCGACCTGCGCGAGTCCGCGGACGTGCCGCGGGCGACGTACGCGGCGTACACACTGCCCTCCAGCCTCGTGGAGCTCACCCCTGCGGTGCGGGAGTACGCCGCGTCGATCCTGCCGCCCGACCGTCCCCTCGGTGAGGCGCTGGCCGACCTCTACCACCGGGTGTTCGAGGACTTCCAGTACACGAAGGGCGCGACGGGGGTGTCGACCACGCTGGACGAGGTCCTCGCGAACCGGCGAGGCGTCTGCCAGGACTTCGCACACCTGGGTGCAGGGTGCCTGCGGGCCGTCGGGCTGCCCGGGCGGTACGTCAGCGGGTACATCGAGACGGCGCCCCCGAAGGGCAGACCGAAGCTCGAGGGCTCGGACGCGACGCACGCCTGGGTCGCGGCGATGGTCCCCGGCGGCGACTGGGTGGACCTGGATCCCACCAACGACCACTTCGCCGACTCCCGCTACCTCACGACCGCGTGGGGCCGCGACTTCCGTGACGTGTCGCCGTTGCGCGGGGTCATCTACACCGAGAGCAAGACCAGTCGCCTCGAAGTGCTGGTCGACGTCATTCCACTGGACCCCGCCGACCTTCCGCCGCGGCTGCTGTCGGTGACCTGAGCCGCGCTGCGCCCCCGGTGGCGGCTGTCGTACGTCGTGGAGGGGGTTCTGCGTCTGCGGCCAGGGCTGCAGCACTGTCCGCGGACGCAGAACCCCCACCTCGTTGGGCTACGAGGTGGGCGAAGGCGCCGGTCCGACCCCTCAGTGGTGGAAGGACGTCGGGCCGCTGCTGCCGACCTTCGCCACGTCCTTCTGCAGCGTCGTGGTGACCGACGTGAGGTCGTGCAGGAAGAGATCGGCGAGGTCACGGGAGAACCCGTGCCGGCAGACGATGCGCAGCACGGCGAGGTCGGTGCGATCCTGCGGGAAGGTGTACGCGGGCACCTGCCAACCGTGTTCGCGCAGACCGCGTGAGACCGCGAAGACGTCCCACTCGGTGACGTCGTCGCTGGTGGTGAAGGCGAAGACCGGCAACTGGTCCCCGCGGGTGATGAGCCGGAAGGGGCCGAGCTTCTCGACCTCGCCGGCCAGCCAGGTGGCGACGTCGCGGGACGCCTGCTGCACCGCGACGTACCCCTCGAATCCGAGGCGGAAGAACGTGTAGTACTGCGCGATGACCTCCGACCCTGGGCGAGAGAAGTTCAACGCGAACGTGGGCATGTCGCCGCCGAGGTAGTTGACGTTGAAGACCAGCTCCTTCGGCAGAGCGTCCGCGTCGCGCCAGATCGCCCAGCCGACACCGGGATACACCAGCCCGTACTTGTGACCTGAGGTGTTGATCGAGGCGACCCGGGGGAGGCGGAAGTCCCAGATGAGGTCGGGATCGAGGAACGGAGCGATCATCCCGCCGGACGCGCCGTCGACGTGGATGGGGACGTCGGGTCCGCCGCTTGCCGCCAGCTCGTCCAGCGCGGCGGCGATGTCCGCGACCGGTTCGTAGCTGCCGTCGAAGGTGGATCCGAGGATCGCGACCACGCCGATGGTGTTCTCGTCGCAGTGGGCGACGGCCTGCTCGGCGCCCAGATGCAGCCGGTCGCCCTCGACGGGGACGAGGCGCGGCTCGACGTCCCAGTAGCGGCAGAACTTCTCCCAGCAGACCTGCACGTTCGCGCCCATCACCAGGTTCGGCTTCCGGGAGGGGTCGGCACCGGTGCGGGCGGCCCAGCGGCGCTTGAGGGCCATCCCGGCGAGCATGCACGCCTCGCTGGATCCGGTCGTCGAGCATCCGGTCGCGACGTCGGCCTCGGGTGCGTGCCACAGGTCGGCGAGGATCGCCACGCACCGGTTCTCGATGGCGGCCGTCTGGGGGTACTCGTCCTTGTCGATCATGTTCTTGTCGACGGATTCGGCCATCAACTGGTGCGCCTGCGGCTCCATCCAGGTCGTGACGAACGTGGCCAGGTTGAGGCGGGCGCTGCCGTCGAGGAGCAGCTCGTCGTGGACCAGTTGGTACGCCACCTCCGGCGGCACCGGGTGCTGCGACAGGGTGTTGAGGGGCGGGATGATCTCGTTCTCCAGCGCCGGGTCGGCGAGTCCCAGGAACGGGTTCCCCTCGCGTCGTCCTGGAGAGTGCCGGGCAGGGACGTTGTCACCGTGGAGTGCCATGAAGGTCACTATCCCAGCGGGACCTGCGCATTCGCTGCCGGATGGTCCAGGACGTCCCCGCCGTTCGTCGCCGCGGGGGTTCTGCGTCCGTGGCCAGTGCTGCAGCCCTGGCCACGGACGCAGAACGCCCACCTCGTTATGGAGACGAGATGGGCGTGACGCGCGTCACCGGCCGCGCCGCACGCTGGGCCGTCCACGTGTGGGGACAGGCACATCGAGACCCTGGAGGATGCCCTCGACCAGCGCCGCTGCCGGGCGTCGGAGCTGGCTATGATTCGCCAGTCGGATGTACAAACTGACCAAGTAAATATGGGCCCTATGGACTTACAGCTTGCAAGGTCTTAAAATGACTATCGAACTGCCATCGGGATGACTGTCAGAGAGGCATCAATGACACACCATTCGGACATCCCCGCAGATCGGCTTCCGTCGCGACGAAATGTCTTGACCGGTGCGGGTGTGCTGGCTGCGATAGGAGCCGCCGGCGCCATGACTAGCGCATCGGCTCTCACGCGCGCGCCGATCCCTTCGACCACGCCGAACGCCGATCGGTATGTAGGTGTCAGCAAAGGTCAGTTCGTACTGAACGGTCGAAACATACGTTTCGGCGGGGCGAACAACTACTACCTGCACCAGAAGTCGCATTATGCGATCGATGCGTTGCTGAACGACGCAGCAGCGATGGGTCTGTCGGTGATCCGTGCGTGGGCATTCGCTGACGGCGTCAGTCCCATGTATGCAGCGTTGCAGCCAGGCCCCTACGTTTACAACGAAGCTGCGTTCGATTCCCTGGATTACGCCGTGTGGAAAGCCGGCCAGCTAGGGATCCGCCTCGTACTGGTCCTCACCAACAATCGGAAGGACTTCGGGGGGATGCAACAGTACGTCTCGTGGTTCCTGCACAGCAATGCTGCGATCGATCACGACAAGTTCTATACCAACCGCGAGATAGTCGCATGTTACAAGGCGTACGCCCAGCATGTCATCCAACGGCGCAACCGGTACACCGGGCTCGCTTACAACCAGGATCCGACGATCATGACGTTCGAATTGGCCAACGAGCCTCGTAATCGCAGTGATCCCTCGGGCGCCACGATCTTGGCATGGGTCGAGGAGATGAGCGCGTGGTTCAAGTCTCTGGCCCCCCGTCAGCTCGTAGCAATCGGCGACGAAGGTTTCTATGGGCGGGAAACGAGCCTCGATTATCCGTATTCGAATTACGAGGGCAATCACTGGGAACCGCTTCTCGCCGTCCCGCATGTCGATTACGGCACCGTGCACCTCTACCCCGCCGCCTGGGGCGAAACACCGAGCGGTAGACGCAGGGTCGATCCGGTCGCCTGGGGAACCACCTGGATCACCGACCACCTACGTGACGGCAAGCGAATCGGCAAACCGGTGGTCATCGAAGAGTTCGGCCTGCAGGTCAACGCTCGTGATGGGATCGCAACCGAGCGAGCGCGTACCGCCGGGTACGCGCAGTGGACCGATGCTGTCCAAGCCCATGGCGGCGCTGGCGACCAATTCTGGTTGCTCGCCTCGCGTGTAGGCAGCGGGTCGTACTACCCCGACTACGACGGTTTCACCATGTTTTGGGACAACCGCGCGTCCAACAAGACCAACGAAGCTGCTCATGTGCTCAGCACCCATGCCAAGCAGATGTCCGGACAGGCGTAGCGTCCGCCCATTCGTTCATCGACTTCAGGAAGAGCTGACCTGGAGCCACGGTTGAATCGGATTCCGCCTCCTGCGGCACGTCTGGCGCACGGTGAGTCTGGTCCAGTTTCGCCGAGAGGGCACACCACTGTCGTGCCGACTCTGCTGCGGAACCCATTCGGCACGCTCGGAGGTCCCTGACCTGATAGGACCGCGAGCGAGCTGTGGTGTCCGAGGGGGGACTTGAACCCCCACCCTCTAATACGAGGACTAGCACCTCAAGCTAGCGCGTCTGCCTATTCCGCCACCCGGACGAGGTGTACGACGGCCACCCTGGGAGGCGGGCCGACGACGCGAAAGGCTAGCACGCTGTAGGCCCGTGACCCGCATCGGCAGCAGCCGCCGGGCGACCGTCGTACGTCTGAGGGAGGCCGGTCAGGAGCTCGGCGCGTGCGGTGTCACCCGGAGCACCTTGTCGGCCTTCCCACCGTTGTCGGTGGTGACGTAGAGCGCCCCGCCGGGCCCGGTCTGGACCGTGCGCAGCCGCCCGAAGGTCTTGTTCAGCTCGGGCATCAGCTCCTGCCGGATGACCTTGCCGGCCTTGTCGAGGGTGAGGATGCGCACGCCCTCGCCCTTCAGCTCGGCGACGGCCAGCGCGCCGTTCCAGCGACCCCAGGCGGAGCCCTGCAGGAAGGTGATCCCGCACGTCGCGACCGTGCTCGAGCCCGACGACCACTGGGCCCGGACGGCGTGCGGGAACTTCTTCAGGTCGGTCATCGGCACGGACTCGTTGTAGCCCGGCACCGGGTCGTACCCGTAGTTGCCGCCGTTGTACGCGATGTTCGTCTCGTCGTCACGGGTGGTGCCCTGCTCCTGGGTCCACAGCTGCGAGGTGCCCGGGCGCATCGCGAGGCCCTGCACGTTGCGGTGCCCGTAGCTGGTCACGTACCGCGCGTTGCCGCCCTTGGAGTGGAACGGCGTGTTGGTGGGGATCTGCCCGTTGGCGCCGACCCGCAGGGTCTTGCCGCCGAGGGAGTAGAGGTTCTGCGGGTTCGTGCCGGTGGCGGCATCGCCCGTGCCGACTGCGAGCCAGTAGCCGGGCACGAACCGCAGTCGGCACCCGCTATGCCGGCCGCTCGTCACCGGCAGCCCGGACAGGATCGTCTTCTCCCTCGTGGCCGACTTCCCGTCGTCGGACATCGCCCACCGGATGACCCGTGCGTCGACCGCCTTGCCGCCGCGCTCGTAGGTCTGGCACGTGTAGAAGTACCGGTGCACGGTCGTCGGATCGACGACCAGGCCCTCCAGGCCGCCCTCGCTCTGCACGAAGAGATCGCCCAGCGGAGCCTTGATCGTGCGCACGCCGCCGGACGCGGTGCGCATGGTGAGCACCCCCGGACGCTGGGTGGTGAGCATGTCGCCGTTGCGGAAGAACGACACGTCCCACGGGTGGTCCAGGCCGGACATGACCGTCTGTACGGCGGGTGCCGCAGCCGCCTCGGCAGATCCACTAGCGCTGCCGGACACCGCCGAACACGCCATCGTGACGGCGGCGGTGCCCGCGACCGCGGCGACGGTGAGGCCGGCGCGTAGCGAACGGGGGATACGGCGGTGACCGGTGTGAGGACTCATGAATCGACGCTAGACCGCGAGCCCCCACCTGTGGGGAGGCGTGCTCCGCCGCGTCCGGCTGCTCCTCCAACCACTCGGGCGCCCGCAGCGTCCTGGATACAGAGGGAAGTGGAGGACTGATGAAGCGGGTATCGGTGTGGGTCGCGGGCCTTTTGGCCGTGGCAGCTGTGGTCGGCGGCTGCGTCTGGTACTTCCATGACGACGGGAGGGTCACCTACGACCGCCGCGATGTCGCCGTTGGCTCGTACGGCCCAGTGCCCGGGGATACGGCCGCCCTCAGCCTGAGATCCGCGATTCTGTCCTCGGGGGACCGGGACGCCGCCGCCACGGTGGTCAGTGAATCGTCGAGCCGGGTCGTCGTCGCCATGAGCTACGAGCAGTTCAACTGCAACGGCTGCGCCAGAACGGCGGTAGGGTTCCTCGCCTCCGCGACCGTCCACCTCCGCGCCCCCCTCGGGGGGCGCGTGGTCGTCGACCGGCTCACCGGCCGCCCGGTGAGATACGCCGCGAACCCCTGACGCCGGGTGTCGGAGGGCAGCAGCACACTGGGCGGATGCTGCTCGCAGATCTGGTCGCCGTCTCCGCACAGGTAGGGGCCACGCGCTCGCGCAACGCCAAGACCCAGCTGGTCGCCGAAGTGCTGGCCGCCGCCGCTGAGGTGGAGCCGGACGAGGTGGAGGTCGTCGCGGCGTACCTCTCGGGTGTGCTGCCGCAACGCCGAGTCGGCGTGGGATACCGCACGCTCGCGGCGACGCCGGCGCCGTCCGCGACGCCTGGCCTCACCGTCGCGCAGACCGACGAGGCCATGCAGCAGCTCGCGGACGCCGGCGGACCCGGTTCGGCGGGTGCTCGCGAGCAGATCCTGCGCACCCTGCTCGCGTCGGCCACCGCCGTCGAGCAGACCTTCCTCAAAGGCCTCATCACCGGAGAGCTGCGCCAGGGCGCCCAGGACGGCGTCATGCTGGCGGCGATCGCGTCGGCCGCGCAGGTGCCGGCGCCGGCAGTACGACGCGCGGTCATGCTGGCCGGCTTCACGGCGCCGGTCGCCTCGGCAGCGCTCCGCGGGGGTGCGCCGGCGCTCGCGGAGATCGGTCTGGTGCCGGGGCGTCCACTGCGGCCCATGCTGGCGGCGTCGGCGACCACCGTGGGCGACGCGATGCAGGCGGTCACGACTCCGGGCGACGCCGTGGGGGTGGAGTGCAAGCTCGATGGCATCCGCATCCAGGCCCACAAGCTGGACGAGGAGGTCCGCCTCTTCACTCGCAGCCTGGAGGAGGTCACCGACCGGCTCCCGGAGATCGTCGAGGCGGTGCTCGCCCTCCCCGGCGAGCGACTGGTGCTCGACGGTGAGGTGATCGCACTGCGCGAGGACGGGGTCCCGCAACCCTTCCAGGTGACCGGCGCTCGCACCGCGAGCCGCAAGGACCCGGCGCAGCTGCGGGTGGAGACACCCGTGACGCCGTGGTTCTTCGATGTGCTGCACATCGACGGCGACGACCTGATCGACGCACCCGCGCGCGAGCGTTGGGAGCGGCTGACCGCGCTGGTGCCGCAGGACTACCTGATCCCACGGGTGCAGACCGCGGATCCGGAGGTCGCGCAGCGGTTCTTCCAGGAGAAGGTGTCGGCCGGCCACGAAGGCGTGGTCGTGAAGTCGCTCGATGCGCCGTACGCCGCCGGGCGTCGCGGTGCGGGGTGGGTGAAGGTCAAACCCCGGCACACCCTCGATCTCGTGGTGCTGGCCGTCGAGCGCGGCAGCGGACGGCGCACCGGCCTGCTGTCCAACATCCACCTCGGCGCTCGCGATCCGGAGTCGGGCGAGTTCGTGATGCTGGGCAAGACGTTCAAGGGGATGACCGACGAGATGCTGGCGTGGCAGACCGAGCGCTTCACCGAGCTGGCCACCGAGGACGACGGGTGGACCGTGACGGTGCGACCCGAACAGGTCGTCGAAATCGCCTTCGACGGTGTCCAGCGCTCGACCCGCTACCCAGGCGGGATGGCGCTGCGTTTCGCCCGCGTGCTGCGGTATCGCGACGACAAGCGGGCCGAGGAGGCCGACACCGTGGCGCTGGTGCGCGAGGTGGCACAGTGGGAGTCATGACTGACGTGCAGCCCGAAGACGAGGTCGTCCAGCTCTGCCAGGACCTGATCGGCATCGACACCAGCAACTACGGCGACGGCAGCGGCCCGGGGGAGCGCAAGGCCGCCGAGTACGTCATGGGCCGCCTCGAGGAGGTCGGCCTCGAGCCCGAGCTCGTCGAGAGCGAACCCGGCCGGGCGAGCGTGCTGGTCCGGATCGAGGGCGAGGACTCCGAGCGGGGCGCCCTGGCCGTGCACGGCCACCTCGATGTCGTCCCCGCGAACGCCGAGGACTGGTCGGCCGACCCGTTCGGCGCCGAGATCCGCGACGACTGCGTATGGGGCCGTGGCGCGGTCGACATGAAGGACATGGACGCGATGATCCTGGCCTGCGTGCGCGAGCTGGCTCGCACCGGCAAGAAGCCCGCGCGCGACCTCGTCATCGGGTTCCTGGCCGACGAGGAGGCCGGCGGCGTCAAGGGCTCGCAGTGGCTCGTACAGAACCGCGCCGACCTCTTCGAGGGCGTGACCGAGGCGATCAGCGAGGTGGGCGGCTACTCCGTCACCGTCCGCAACAAGGAGGGTGCCGACCAGCGTGCCTATCTGCTGCAGACGGCGGAGAAAGGCATCGCCTGGCTCACGCTGCGCGCCCACGGCCGCGCCGGGCACGGATCCCTGGTCGCCGACGACAACGCCGTCGTACACCTCGCCGCCGCGATCGCGCGCATCGACGCGCACCCGTGGCCGCGAGAGTTCATCGCCTCGGTCCGCGACCTGTTCGACGGCTTGTCGGACCTGACCGGCAAGCCCTACGACGACGACTCGATCGACGATCTGCTGCCCGACCTGGCCGGCGCGTCGGCGTTCGTCAACGCCACGCTGCGCAACACCGCGAACTTCACGATGCTGAACGCCGGCTACAAGCACAACGTCATCCCGCAGAGCGCGAGCGCGTCGCTGGACTGCCGCTTCCTGCCCGGTCACGAGGAGGAGATGATGTCGATCATCTCCGAGCTGGCCGGTGAGCACGTCGAGGTCGAGGTCGTGCACAAGGACATCGCGCTGGAGGCGCCGTACGACGCTCCGCTCGTGGAGAAGATGAAGCAGGCGCTCCTCGCCGAGGACCCTGGCGCCGCGATCCTGCCGTACTGCCTCTCCGGTGGCACCGACAACAAGGCGTTGGCCACCCTCGGCATCACCGGCTACGGATTCGCTCCGCTGCGGCTGCCCGCGGACCTGGACTTCTCGTCGATGTTCCACGGGGTCGACGAGCGGGTGCCGGTGGACGCGCTGAAGTTCGGCACGCGGGTGCTGGGCGGCTTCCTCGCCGACTGCTGAGGGTCTGCGCCGGGCGGGACGTCGTCAGGCAGTGCGCTGCACGCGGATGATCTTGCGACGCAGCCACACCCGGCGATGACCGCCGATGTAGAGGCGGACGCGCGCGAGCTCCCAATGGCCGTACTCGGCCTCATCCGCCAGGATCTGGCGGATGTCACCCCGGCTCGCGTGCCGCGGGAAGCGCAGCATGCGGTACTCGTACTCGATCATGACTGCCTATTGTGCGACACACCCGATACGGTCGGGGGCATGCCCATCGATCCGCGAGTTGCACTGCAGCGCTTCACCGACGCGCTCGAGGAGCACCTGGCCGCATCACGCGCGCGGCGGGGCGAGAACGATCCCGCGGTCGTCGAGGCGTACCGCCGGGTCGCCGACGCCTTCGACGCGTACGACGAGTCGTTGATGGATGCGTTCGGCGAGGTCACGCCCCTGGAGGTCTACGAGGGCGACGAGGACGAGGACGACCTCGACGACGACCTGGACGACGATGACGACGAGGCCTCGGACGATCTCGAGGATTCCGAGCTCGACGATCCGGACGAGGACGCCGCCGAGGACCTGGACGACGAGGACGTCGAGTTCGAGTCGGGCCCGGCCACGCCAGGTCGCTGAGGCATATCGGCCCGCGCGTGCGCGGCCGAGTCGCTCACGCCGTCATTCGGCGTGCAGCGACACCTCGTCGAGTGCGTCCCGGACCTGATCGGGCAGGTCGATCAGGTCACTGCCCAGGGCCATCCGCAGCTGTCCCGGAGTCCGCGCGCCCACGACCGCCGTGGCGATGCCCGGCCGCTCCCGCAGCCACGTCAGCGCCACCTGCACCGGACTGATCCGCAGCCCCTCGGCGGCGGTCGCGACGGCGTCCACGATCGTGCCCGAGCCGGTGTCCACGCGTCGTCGCGCCCAGTTGTCGTGACGCCCACCCGCGGCGCGTGAGTCGGCCGGGACCCCGTGTCGGTACTTGCCGGTCAGCACCCCGCCGCCCAGCGGCGCCCAGGCGAGGATCCCGGTGCCCAGGTGCTCGGCCGCCGGCAGCACGTCGGAGTCGGCGGTCCTGGCGACCAGGCTGTACTCGATCTGATCGGCTACGACCGGCACCCCCTCGGCCTGCAGCAGCGTCGCCATCCGCGCCAGCTGCCAGCCGTTGTGGTTGGAGACCCCGACGTACCGGGAGCGCCCGGACGAGACGGCGTACGCCATCGCCGAGACCGTCTCCTCGATGGGAGCGTTGTCGCCCCAGGCGTGCACCGTCCACAGATCCACGTGGTCGGTGCGCAGCCGGCGCAAGGAGGCATCGAGCTGGTCCAGCAGGGTGCCGCGCGAGGTGTCGACGACGCGCGTGCCGGTGGTGCGGGAGATCCCGGCCTTCGTGGCCAGCACGAACTCCTCGCGGCAGGACGCGGTCAGTGATCCCAGGATCTCCTCGCTGGCGCCGTCGCCGTACCCGTACGCGGTGTCGAGCAGGGTGCCGCCTGCGTCGCGGAAGGCGTCCAACAGCTCGGTCGCCGTGTCCTGGTCGACCTCGCTGCCCCACCCCATCGTGCCGAGCGCCAGGGCACTCACGCGCAGACCGGACCGTCCCACCGTTCGCATGCGCACGGTGCACACCGTAGGCCCCGAAGCCGGTGCGTTAGCGTCTGGTCCATGCGACTTGGGCTCAACCTCGGCTACTGGGGCACGACCGGCACGGACGACCTGGAGAGCATGGTGACCCTCTCACGCGAGGCGGATCGCCAGGGGTACGCCGTGGCGTGGCTCGCCGAGGCGTACGGCTCCGACATCCCCTCCCTCGCGGGGTACCTCGCAGCGCACACCCCGCAGATGGGGTGGGGCAGCGCCATCATGCAGATCCCGGCGCGGACACCCGCGATGACCGCGATGACCGCCGCCACGCTCGACCGGATCACCGGCGGGAAGTTCCACCTGGGGCTCGGCGTGTCCGGTCCGCAGGTCAGCGAGGGCTGGCACGGCGTGCGCTTCAACGATCCGCTGGGCCGCACGAGGGAGTACGTCGAGATCATCCGGGCGGCGTTCGCCCGCAAGAACGTCGAGCACGAGGGCAAGCACTTCCAGCTGCCCCTGCCCGACGGCCCCGGCAAGGCGCTGCGTCTGCTCCTGCTGCCTGAGCGCCCCAACGTGCCGATCTACCTCGCATCGATCGGCCCCAAGAACCTGCAGCTGACCGGCGAGATCGCCGACGGCTGGCTCGGCATCTTCGTCAGCCCCGAGTACGTCGGCGAGCAGCTCGCCGCGATCCTGGCCGGCCGCCAGAAGGCCGGTCACGACGACCTGGCCGGTTTCGACGTCGCCGCCTCCGTGAGCGTGAGCGTCGACGACGACCTGGACGTCGCGGCCGACCGGCTGCGTGCGAACGCCGCCCTCTACATCGGCGGGATGGGCTCGCGGGACAAGAACTTCTACAACAAGCTCGCCGTGCGGATGGGCTTCGAGCAGGAGGCCGGCACGGTGCAGGACCTCTACCTGCAGCGCCAGCACCGCGAGGCCGCCGCAGCCGTCCCACGGGACTTCATCGACCAGACCTCGCTGATCGGGCCGCGCGACCGCATCGCGCAGCGGCTGCACCGGTACGCCGAGGCGGGCGTCACGACCATCAACGTCGCGCCGGTCGGCGACACGCTCGAGGATCGGCTGGCCACCCTGGTGCTCATGCGCGAGGTGCTCGACGGCGAGGGTCTCGCCGACTGATGGCGACCCTTCTGCTCCTTCGCCACGGCCGCAGTTCGGCCAATACCGCCGGTGTCCTTGCCGGTTGGACGCCCGACGTCCACCTCGACGACACCGGCCGCGAGCAGGTCAAGCGGCTGTCCGAGCAGCTCGCGGACCTCCCGCTGGCGCGCATCGTCTCCAGTCCGCTCGAACGCTGCCAGGAGACGGCCGCCGCCGTCGCCGCTCCCCACGCCGGTCTCCAGGTCGAGACCGACGAGGACCTGGGGGAGTGCAAGTACGGCGCGTGGACCGGCCGCAAGATCTCCGAGCTCGCCAAGGAACCGCTGTGGCGCACCGTGCAGGACCACCCGGCGGGTGCCGTCTTCCCTCCTTCTGAGGACTTCGAGTCCGAATCGCTGGCGGGGATGCATGCCCGCGCGGTTGCCGCGGTACGACGATTGGACGCGGAGATCGAGGCCCAGCACGGCAACCAGGCGGTCTGGTGCGCGGTCTCGCACGGTGACGTGATCAAGGCGATCCTGGCGGACGCGCTCGGACTGCACCTCGACCAGTTCCAGCGGATAATGACGGGCCCGGCGTCGCTGTCGGTGGTGCGCTACACCCCGAACCGGCCGTTCGTCGTACGCGTCAACGACCAGGCGCGCGACGTCGCGGATCTCATGCCGACCAAGCAGGAGTCCAGCGGCGACGCCACCCCCGGTGGCTCCACCGGAGTCGCGGAGGAGTCCGATCAGGACACGGCGACGACCGGCTCCGACAGCGCGGGCAAGGCCGCAGGTCACGACACGGTCGCGACCGGGTCCACCGGGTCATCTGCCGTCGATGTCGCCGATTAGAGTCTGAGCATGCGTTTGTTGGAGTTCGAGCACCCGGACCGGTTCGTGGCCGGCACGGTGGGCCCACCCGGAGGACGCACCTTCTTTCTGCAGGCCGTCCAGGGCCGCGCTGTGGTGTCCGTGTCGCTGGAGAAGGAGCAGGTGGCGGTGCTCGCCGAGCGCGTCAACGACCTGCTCGACGAGGTCGACGCGACCGCCGACGTCCCGCAGGCTCCGCAGGACAACGACCCGCTGAGCACGCCCATCGACGACGAGTTCCGGGTCAGCACCATGAGCCTGGCGTGGGAGGCCGACCGCAAGGTGGTCATCATCGAGTGCCACGACCGCGAGGTGTCGCTCGAACCCGACGAGACCGGCGCCGACCTCGTCGAGGTGACCGAGCCGGACGCGAGCCTGATGCGGGTCGTCCTTCGACCCGAGTTGGCACGCGAGTTCGCCCGCCGCAGCCTGGCCGCCGTCGCGAGCGGCCGTCCGCCGTGCCCGTTCTGTGGAGAACCCCTCGAACCCACCGGCCATGTCTGCCCCCGTGCCAACGGCTACCGACGCTAGCTCCGCCGACATCCTCGCGACTCTGCGCGAGGGCGAGTTGGAGATCGAGGGCCGGTTGGTCGACGCCTCCAACGTCGCATTGCGGGTCTGGGCCGGCACCGACGACCCGATCGCAGCCGTCTACAAGCCGATTCGCGGGGAGCGTCCCTTGTGGGACTTCCCGGACGACTCCCTGGCCGCCCGCGAGGTGGCGGCGTTCACGGTGTCCAACGTCGGCGGCTGGGACCTCGTGCCTCCAACGGTCCTGCGCGAAGGCCCCCTCGGTGCGGGCTCGGTGCAGCAGTGGGTCGGTCCGCTGGACGAACGACCCGATCACGAGCTGTTGCGGGTCGACCGGGGCTCGGACGTGCCAGAGGGCTACGTGCCCATCTGGTCGGTGCTCGACGACTACGACCGGTCCCAGATCGTGTCGCACTCGACCACTCAGGCGCTACGCGACCTCGCCGTGCTCGACGCGGTCATGAACAACGCGGACCGCAAGGCCAGCGCGATCATCGTGGACGAGGGCCGGGTGTGGGCGATCGACCAGGGACTCTGCTTCAACTCCGCACCGAAGCTGCGGACCTGCCTCTGGGGTTTCGCCGGCGACCCGATCGACCAGGAGAACCTGCTGCGCCTGGAGCGGCTCGCGACGTTCCTGCGGGAGGACAACCCCCTCGAAGGACTGCTGACGGAGGTCGAGCTCGAGGCCCTGCGGTCACGGTGTGCCCGGCTGCTGCGGGAGGAGACCTACCCGAAGGTGCCTGAGGGGCGTACACCTCTTCCGTGGCCGCTCTGGTGACCCGGATAGGCTGACCGGCGTGAAGTCGTGGCCCTCTCCGAAGATTCCCACCACCGAGGGCAGCGGCCAGGACCTGAGGTTGCACAACCCGGTCACCGGTGCGCTCGACACCGTCGAGCTGCGCGACGACACCGCCCGGATGTACGTCTGCGGGATCACGCCGTACGACGCCACGCACCTCGGTCACGCCGCGACGTACGTGACCTTCGACCTGGCGGCTCGCGTCTGGCTCGATGCCGGGCGCCAGGTGCTCTATGTGCAGAACGTCACCGACATCGACGACCCGCTCCTGGAGCGCGCCGCCCGCGACGGCATCGACTGGCGCGACCTCGCTCATCGTGAGGTGTCGCTCTTCCAGGACGACATGACGGCGTTGCGGGTGCTCGCTCCGGACCACTTCGTCAGCGTGGTCGAGACGATGCCGCGGCACGTCGACGTCGTCAGCCGACTGCTCGCCTCCGGCGCGGCGTACACCGTCGCGATCCCCGAGGGCGACGGCGCGTTGGACGGCGCGGCCGACGTCTACCTCGACGTGTCCCAGCAGTCGTCGTTCGGCGACGTCAGCGGATGGGACCGCGCCCAGATGATGTCCGTCTTCGCCGACCGTGGGGGAGACCCCGACCGTGCCGGCAAGCGTGACCAGCTCGATCCCCTCCTGTGGCGTGGTGCCCGTGAGGGCGAGCCGTCGTGGGACGGCGGCGCGGTCGGCCCGGGTCGCCCGGGCTGGCACGTGGAGTGCACCACCATCGCGCTCGACCACCTCGGCATGGGTTTCGAGCTGCAGGGCGGCGGGACCGACCTGCGCTTCCCGCACCACGAGATGAGTGCGGTGCAGGCCGTGGCACTCACCGGTGACAAGCCGTTCGCCGAGCACTACGCCCGTCAGGCCATGGTCGGCTACGACGGCGAGAAGATGAGCAAGTCCAAGGGCAACCTGGTGCGGGTGTCGGAGCTGACCCGCGCCGGGCACGACCCGATGGCGGTGCGCCTCGTGCTGCTCGACCAGCACTACCGCACCGAATGGGAGTACACCCCCGAGCTGCTCGCTGCGGCCGAGCAGCGGCTCGAGCGTTGGCGGGCCGCGGTGACCCGCGGTGCGGATGAAGGCGCCGAGGTGCTCGTCGACGGCATTCGTCGCGCGCTCTGCGACGATTTGGACGCGCCGCGTGCACTGCAGCTGATCGACGAATGGTGCACGGCGGCCACTGCAGACGGCGCTTCGCCGGCGGTGGCGCGGGCCATCGACGCGCTGCTCGGCATCGCCCTCTGACCTGCTCGTATCCCGCCCGGGCCTACGTGCTCTGCGCTCCCCGCTTGCTTTCACCCTGACGGCGTTCGCGTTCGTTGACGGTCTTTGAACGCCGTCGACGAACGTGAACGCCGTCATCGTCATGCCGCGTGTCCGGTGCCGGGTCGCTGGGGCATGAGTCCGGGGGTGAGGTCCCAGGTGACGCCGGTGGTGGTGACGGTGGCGGTGAGCAGGTCGCGGTGCACGATGGTGTGGTGGCGTGCGCACAGCAGTGCTGCGTTGGTCAGGGTTGTCTGTCCGCCGGCCCACCAGGGCCTCACATGGTGGGCGTCGCACCAGTCCGGTGGTCGGTCGCAGCCGGGGAAGGTGCAGCCGTCATCGCGGTGGATGATCGCGGTGCGCAGGCCGCCGGTGAACAGGCGTTTGGTGCGGCCGAGGTCCAATGGTTCGGACTCGCCACCCAGGACGGCGGGGATGAGGTCGGCGTCACAGGCCAATCGCCGTAGGGTCCCGGCGTCGAGCAGGTCGCCGTTGATGCTGCGCCCGATCCCGGGTAGGTGACTGGGTGGATCATCACCGCTGCCAGATTCGAGCTTCCCCGCCGCGTGCAACTGGTCGATGAGGGTCTGGTGGTCCAGGGTGATCACGATCTTGGCCGACCCGCCGACGGTGCCGGTGTGGTGGGAGCGGTCCCCGTCCAGTAGTCGGGCTGCGGTGTCGGCAAGTTCCATCAGCGCGTCCGCGCGACGTTTGCCGGGGGTGCGGGTGTCCTGCTCGGCCGCCGGTGACGCCGACTCGTCGGTGCAGGTAGCGGGTGCGGGGGCGGCCAGGGCCTGGATGGCGTGTTTGATGACCGCCGCGTGACCGGCCGAGAGGTCCGCGGTCAGCCGGGTGAGTCCGTTGGGCAGGTCGGCCCAGGTCAACGTCTCACACGCCTGCTGGTGCTCCTCCTGCGCGACCAACACCTCGGGGGCGAACCGGCCGATGATCCGCGCCGACAGGTCCCGCAACGTGCGGGTCCCGGTGTGCGAGAGCGCCAGGTACCAGCACAGCACCTCATCCCGATCCGCACCGGGGATCACCGGCAACACCTTCGGGACCTCCCGCAACGCCACCTGCGCACAGTGCACCGTGACCACCCCCGCGGCCAACGCGTCCGCCACGACCCGGTTGCGCGGGTCGGCGCACCCGGTGGCGACCGCCCCGATGCGGCGCAAGACAGCCGGCTCGGCTGTCACGGGCGCACCCGCCATACCGGCGGCGTTGGCTTGGGTGACACACGCACCGACCCATCCGCCGGCATCGGTCGCAATGGAGTTCGCGACCACTGCGCGGGTGACCGCCTCGGTCGTGGCGACCGCCGCCAAGGACTCCGCACGTGAGCCCAACCCCACCATCGTCGCGACGAACCCACCCAGCTCCGCCTCACCGAGTTGGTACAACGCACCGGGCCACCCCTGCAGATCCGTCACCAACTCGGCCAACCGAGCCAGCAACCCAGCCGCAGCACCCGGCCCGGCTGGCACCAGCCCTGAAGCGGGCGGAAGCGGTGCATCAGGCACCCGGGAGATCCCCTCGACACACATCCGCGCCCACCCCCTCCCCGGTTGTCTGGCGGGCCTGCGATGTACGTCTTATCGTACGCGCGTTCGAAGTGCGACACAAGGGCAAATCGACCGAATAGTCATATTTGCCAGTAGTATTCGCGTCAGACTTATCCACATCCTCCTCGTGGCCGAGCAGTTTTCCACGCCCGAGAACGTGCACCTTGCGGCCCAGCGGATCTGGTCAATCGAGTCACGGTGACACCCGCCATCGAGATGGTCAGGCTGCCTATGTAACGTCCGACCACATGATGATCGAAGTGCAGGCAGCGTCCGGTCCGGCCGAGGCATGGGTGTCCACGCCGGACGGGGGCGGCACCCACCCCGGCGTGCTCTTCTACATGGACGCCATCGGCCTGAGACCGCGGTTGCACGAGATGGCCGACCGGATCGCCTCATGGGGATACGTCGTCCTGGTGCCGAACGTCTTCTACCGCGACGGTACGGCCGCGCAGACGTCACCCGCCGGGGAGCTCGACTCCGATGAGGCCCGCACCGCGTTCTTCGAGAAGGCGATGCCTCGCGTGCACGGGCTCACTCCCGACCAGTCGCGCCCGGACACCGACGCGTGGCTCGAAGCACTGACATCCCGGGACGACGTGAGCACCCCGGTGGGCGTCGTCGGTTACTGCATGGGCGCACGTCTCGCCGTCCGCGCCGCCGGCGACCACCCCGACCTGGTCGCCGCGTGCGCGGGATTCCACGGCGGGGGACTGGTGACCGAGGACGCGGACAGCCCGCACGCCAGCCTGTCGACGGCGCGCGCCGAGTTCGTCTTCGGGCACGCCGACAACGACCGTTCGATGACGCCGGACAACGTGCGCACTCTCGGCGAGGCGCTGGACGAGGCACACCTCACCGCGAGCAACGAGGTCTACACCGGCGCGCCGCACGGCTACTCGATGTCCGACACGGCGGCCTACGACCACGAGGCCACGGAGCGGTCGTTCAGCGAACTGCGCGCCGTGCTGGACCGCACCCTGCGCTGAGGCGCTCCGAGCCGTCGGCGCGACACGCCGAGGTGTCCTCGACACCGGCTGCTCGCGGCGGATGGCGTCCGTGGGAGAGCCGCAGGATGCCGTGCGTACGTTCGCGGGCGCCAATCCGGCAGGCTGGCCTCTACGAACCACCGGCGACCACCGCGACTGCTGCCCGGCCCACGGCGGCAGCGCGGCGGTCCGCCCACGTGCACGTCATCGCGTCTCGCCCGTCGAAGGATGATCATGAAGCTCCGCAGCACGGCGATCGTCGTCCTGGCCGCCGCACCCCTCGTTCTCACCGGGTGCGGAAGCTCCTCCACGAGCGGTACGTCGCCCACCACGACCTCCGCTTCGTCGACCTCGAAATCGACGACCCCGTCCACGCCATCGACGAGTTCGTCGTCGTCCAGTTCGGCAGATTCGATGGCAGGGATGTCGATGGCGCCGGGGCAGACCATGGGGGCGACGCCGCCGAAGAAGGCACTGATGGTGTGCGGTGGCGATGTGCCGACCAACATCAGGGATTCACTCAAGCTGAGTGCGACCCCCAAGGGCACCGGCAAGTGGGCGGACAACCTCTTCACCTGCACGTACCCCCTGGCCGACGGCAACCTGGTCCTGCGGGTCAAGCAGTCCACGAACGACGCGACGGCTCGCGCCTATTTCGACTCCCGCAAGGCCGCCGCGGCGAAGGCGTCCACTCTGAGCGGTCTCGCGTCGCTGGGTCTCCCCGCGTACGAGACGGCCGGCGGGACCGCGTCGTTCGTGCGGGACAACCTCACACTCGAGGTCGACGCGACCGCCATGAAGTCGGTGGTCGGGGTCGAGAAGACGACCCGCAAGGACTTCGCCTACACGGTGGCCTCGTTCGTGCTGGCCTGCTGGCGCGAGCACTGACCCGCCGTGTAGTCCCGGCGGTCGGCTGACTGGAGGTCGCGGCCGGCCGCCCCCCACGTGGGCCGCCCTCGAAAACAAGGTGCGTTCGCGGGGTGGCCTCGTGTGTGATCAGAGCATGACGGTCACGATGCACACCCCGGATGTCGACGATCTCGGCGACGCCGTTCTCGCCCTGAGGGAATGGCAGTACGACGCGAAGACCGTGCCGCTGCATCCGGGCGACCTCGGCTGGCACTGGACCACCGGCGCCGAAGCGACGGCCGCAGCCGTGCGGACCTGGAGCCGTGACGGCCGCATCCTCGCCGTCGGCCTGCTGGACGGCCCTGGTGTCCTACGACTCACGATCGCGCCCTCGGCTCAGGACGACGATGAGTTGGCCCAGCAGATGACCGCCGACATCACACGAGTGGGTCGCGGTGTCCTGCCTGAAGGCGAGGTGGCCGTCGAAGCGCGAGACGCAGCGGTGCTGGGCGGGCTCCTCAGCGATGAGGGGTGGGCGCCCGGCGAACAGTGGACCCCGCTCGCCCGTGATCTCGCCGAACCGGTGGGGGCCCCGGGGGTGCGGATCGAGCTCGTCGGACCGGATCGCGTTGCTGCGCACACGGCCGTGCACCGCTCGGCGTTCGACAGCGCCCGATTCACCGACGAGCGTTGGCACGCGATGGCGGAGGGTCTGCCGTACGCCGACGCCCGGTCGCTCCTGGCGTACGACGAGCATGGCGATGCGGTGGCCGCGGTGACGGTGTGGTCCGCAGGTCGCGGCAGGCCGGGTCTGCTGGAGCCGATGGGGGTCCACCCGGACCATCGCGGCCACGGTTACGGGAGGGCGATCTGCGTCGCCGCGGCAGCCGCCCTTCGAAACATGGGCTCGTCTAGCGCGACGGTCTGCACCCGGGCCGCCAACGGCGGCGGGGTGGCGACGTACGAGTCGGCAGGTTATCGGCGCCTGCCCGACGTGCCCGACCTCGTCCGTTCGGCCTGATCCGGAGCCAGCCCGGCCCCACGTCGGACGGGGGCCGTCAGCGGGCCGCCTTCCCACCGCACATCCCCGGAGGCATGGAGCTCCTGCGCGCGGCGACCACCGACGACGTTGCGAGCAGCGTCGCGACCGGTTCTACGAGCGCGAAGGTTTCACGGTGACGCGGATCGATGCTGGTGCATCGGGTGATCCGAACGCGGCGGACGTGTAGCTGTCGCTGCACATCGGCGACTGAGCGTCGCTGTGCCCGAGGGCACATAGGGTGCCGGTATGTCGGCGGCGCCCGCACCGCGTCAAGGCACGCTCCCGCGAATGTTCTGGCGCTTGTGGCTGGGGAAGTCCGTCTCGTCGTTCGGCACCTACGTCACGCTGCTGGGTCTGCAGGTGCTGGTCCTGCGGACGCTGCACGGCGGCGCTCAGGACGTCGGCTGGCTCAACTCGATCCGCTGGGCGCCGTACCTCATCCTCGGGTTGTACGCCGGTGCGCTGGTCGATCGTCGACGTCGGCAGCCGCTCATGGTGGGCACCGACCTCGCTTGCGTGGTGTCGATCGGCGTCATCCCCGTGACCTGGGCGCTCGGGATGCTTTCGCTGCCCGTGCTGCTGGTGATCGTCGTCCTTTACAGCTCGGCGGCCCTCTTCAACGACGCCGCCTCGATGGCGTTCCTGCCGCGACTGATCGCGCGCCAGGACCTGCAGCGCGCGCACGCGCGTCTCGACGGCTCCGATGCGGTGGCGCAGACCGCAGGCCCGGCGATCGCGGGTGTCCTGATCAATGTGCTCGGTGCCCCGCTCGCCATCCTCGTCGACGCGGCCAGCTACCTGTACTCGGCCGCGATGATGGCCTCCCTGCGCGGTGCGGAGCCGGGGCCCGAGGTCGTGTCCCGGGCGAGGCTGCACACCGAGATCCGCGAGGGTGTGCGATGGATCTACCGGGGTGCACCGCTGCGCTGGCTGGCGATCGGGACCCACGGCTGGTTCGCGGCGAACGCGATCCTCGGGGTCGCCGTGCCGACGTTCGCGCTGCGGACCCTGCACCTGTCGGTCCCGCAGTTCGGGATCGCCGCGGCTCTCGCAGGTGCGGGCGCGGTGCTCGGTGCGACGATCAGCACCGCCGTGGGTCATCGGCTCGGCACCGGGGGCGCGGTCATCGCCGCCCACACGCTCACGACGTTCTGCGTCGTCGTGATGGCGATTGCTGGTGTCGGGAACGAGGCGTGGGCCGCGACGTCCGTGCTCGGAGCCGGCCAGGCGTGCCACGGCCTCGCGATGGGGTTGAGCAACTCCCACGAGATGAGCTACCGACAGGCCCTGACGGCCGACCATCTGCAGGCTCGCACCAACACCACGATGCGCGCGATGAACCGGGCGGTCATCGTCGTGGTCGCCCCGGTGGCAGGCGTACTCATGACCGGTGCGGGGACACGAGTGTCGCTTCTCGTCGCGGCCGTGATCTTCGGCGCTGTGGCAGTTGGGCTGTATGTGTCACCGTTTCGCGCCGCGCGCGTCTGAGAACACCAGGGTGAGGGGACTCAGATCGACGAGGCCATCCGATCCGAGCCCGATCCGGGATGCGTGGCGGTGAACAGCTCGCAGGTCATGTTGTAGTAGCGGTCGGTCGCGCCTTCGTGAGTCATGCCGATGCGCCGGGCGACGGCCTGGGACGCGGTGTTGGCCTCGAACGTCACCGTGACGACCCGGGCGAGCCCGGAGTCGAAAGCATGCTGCAGCACGCGAGCGCCCCCTCCGGAGGCGTACCCGTGACCCCATGCGTCCGGGTGCAGGTGCCAGCCGATCTCGACATCGCCAGAGTCGGGCAGTGGGTCCTCGTCACCGGACGCAGGGATCGGCTTGAGCATCAAGGTGCCGAGCAGGTGGCCCTTCTCGCGGTGCTGCACGGCCCAGATCCCGTACGTCGGGTGGTCCCCGCCGGTCCATCGCTCGATCGCGGCCTCGGCGTCGCGGCGATCGGTCATGACCTTCGGGGCGCGGCCGATGAATCGCTGCACCTCCCACCGGGAGTACATGTCGAAGACGAAGTCGACATCGTTGGCTGACCAGGGCCGCAACAGAAGCCGGCTGCTCTCGAGGGACTGCATTCGAGCAGTGTCACACCTCGGCGCTCATCGGCTTATGAAGATGACGGTCCTGGTGGTGCGAGATACGTGTCGACACCGTGGATCTGGTTGCTCAGCGCCAAGCCCGCGGCGCCGTCCAGGGCCTCGATCCGCACGACGACTCCGGTCTGCACGTCCAGCTCCACCCGGTACGTCGTGGAGAGGTGGTCCGCGCTGGTGCTCGGGTGCTCCGGTCCGTACTCGACCAATCGGCTCGCCGGGCTGTCCAGCAACGGGCAGCATCCGCAGCGGGGTTCGTACCCGCCGACCCAGTCCTCGCCCGCCCCGATCATGGGCACACAGATCGCCGACCACGTCTCGCGCCCGGAACGGCTGACGCGGCCACCTCGCGGATCTGCACGCCGTGGTCGAGCTCGTCCGGGTCGAGCATCGCGGTCCACCGGTAGTCCCGCCACATCGGGTCGCCACGGACCAGGTGCCACGCCGGCGGGCGGTGTGCGACCAGTCCATCGGCCCGGAACTCGGGCACGCCAGCCGGTCTGTCCGGGTCTGCCGACCCGCCGTACGGCACGCCCTCGGCGACCTCGACCACGCCCTCGGATCGGACCGTCACCCGCTGGGACGGGCGGTCGAGCCAGGCCTCGACGGTACCGGCGCCCCCACGGGACCGGTGGGAGAAGTGGAGAGTCCGGAACCGCCAGGGCGAGCTGCGGGCGAGAGCCCCGAAGTCCTCCTCGCGCGGACCATCGTGACCCATGCCCTGAGTACATCACCGGACCACGTCGTCGCCCCACCTCTCCTCGGCGCGGCCCGCCGCACGCCACCGTGCAGTCACCTGTGGACGGTGGCCCTGACGGAGCAGGCTGTCCCCGATTCCTTCTGAATCGGCAAATGCGAACCCGGGGAACTGCCGGTCAGCAACCGGCGGCGCGCGAGGCGATGTAGGACTCAGACCCGCTCTTGTACATCGAGTGGTCGCAGATGATCGCACCTTCGGCCTCGGAGCCGTACGTCGTTGCGGCACCGCGGTATTCAGTACCGTGGCCCGGCGCACGTGAGCAGGTCAGCTGGTACCAGTTGCCGCGTACGTCGCGACGTCCGAGGTAGAAGACCCACTTGGTGGTGTGCGAGCGTGCCGGTACCTCGAAGGACTCGGTCTCGCTGCCCGTCGCGGTGTGTGACACGGTCAATGCGACGTTGATGTGCGTCTTGGCGCCCAGATCCACCAGCTTCCAGTGGATTCCGCCACTTGCCTCCAGGTCGCCGCTGGCCGCGGCGCTGAGCGTGGTCTCGTGGCCCACGGTGACCGACTTGCTGTACTTCACGCCCGGACCGAGATTGACGGTCTTGAGGTGGGTGACGGCGAACGAGTTCTTGGTCAGGCTCACCGATCGCTCGACGACTCCGTCCTGGCCGGTGCACCGGCCGATGCCGGTCGCCGCCTGGGCAGATGCGGGCATGGCGACCCCGATCGCGGCCAGCGCGACCGCCGAAGCGAGCGGGGCGGTGATGCGACGGGTGGTGCGAGAAAGGCGCATGACGTCTCCTGCAGATCGACGGTTTCGGAATGATGCTGAAACTACCGGTAGCGCGGGAGCTCAGGACGAGAACGTGTATCACCGTTCCGGGTAGGTCGCGGGATCTCCACGAGGGGTCGTCGATCGACCGTCCCCGTCACGGGATGAGGCGGCCGATGGAGAGCTTCGACGCTGCGGTGCGCGTCCGTGCCGACCCGAACCAAACCGCGGCGGCCAGGACGACGCCGGCGCCGACGGCGATACCCGGCCACCGAGAGCCCCTCAGCCGACCGTCGACTCCGGATTCCCTTACTCCACCCGAGGATCTCCATGACAGCACCGAGGTGTCGCATTGCGCGGACAGCACCGAAGTCCTGGACTGGAAGGAAAGTGCCGACAGACCCGACATCGCCGACCCCAGCGAGCCGATGGAGGTGAACGACCCGACCGAGGCGATGGAACAGACCGATCCGGCCGACCCGATGCTGAGCGTCGAATCGACCGAGCCGACGGACAGGAAGGAGTTGCTCGACCACAACGACAGCTGAGAGGTCATGAACCACATCTCAGCACGAACAACTACGGACATGCTGTGGCCGTCCTACCATGGCGCCCGTGATCGGACTCCGGCCGGCTATCGGCGCATCCCTGGCCGGCGCCGTGGCGGTCGTCACGACGATCTTCACCACCGGCGCCGTGCCGGTCCCGGGGAAAGCCACTCCGATCAGACCGGCGGCCCACGCGACGGTGCTGGGATATGTCGAGAGTGGCGACGGGTTGAGCGCGTTGCGCCGAAATCTTGCCGCCTTGACGAACGTCGGGGTGGACGGTGTGAACATCAGCGCGACGGGCGCCCGTGTGTCGTCGCCTGATCAGAACGCCGAGACCATGCTGGCGGCCACGCACAGCGTCGGAAAGTCCGCCGAGCTGCTGGTCGGGAATTTCAACAACGCGAAGGGTGATTTCGACCCCGTCGCGGCGCATCTGCTGTTCATCTCGGCACAGCACCGCAAGGACGTGATCGCCGGGCTCGTCACCCAGGCACGCCACGGGTGGAACGGGATTCAGCTCGACTTCGAATCGCTGAATGGGTCGGACAGAGCGGGTCTGAGCCGTTTCACGTCCGAGCTGCGCGCAGCGTTGCCGACGCGTACGACGCTGAGCATGGCCGTCATGGCCAGCACCTCTGCCGCGGGGTACCGCGACAACGCCTACGACCTGCCGGTGCTGGCCCGTCAGCTGACGCGTGTGGTGCTGATGGCCTATGACCAGCACGGCCCGACATGGACGACGGCGGGCCCTGTCGGCGGGCTGCCCTGGGTGGAACTGGCGATGGCCACGATGCTGAAGTCGGTGCCGCGTAACAAGGCAGTGCTGGGTGTCGCTGGGTACGGCTACACCTGGCCGGCTCATCGTGCGGGAACACAGCTCAGCGATGCCGCGTCGCGCCGGTCTGCCACGTCACCGGTCTGGAACGCGGCCCAGGCCGAATGGAATTCGCCGTTGCGCGGGGGTGGCTCGATCTGGTGGTCGGACGCCAGGTCGCTGCAGGTGCGGCGCGCGCTCAGCCGGCGCCTCGGCGTACAGGGCGTTGCCGTCTGGTCCCTCGGGCTCTCCGACCCACTTCCCTCGTAGGCCTGAGCAGGCGCCGACCTTCGGCCCGCAAGGCTGCCGCCGACCACCTCATCGGGACGGACCACAACGACGTGCTGCCCGACCTCACACCGGGAGGTCATCTGCCACCGAGCACGTCTGCATGGAGAACTCACCCTGGTCGTCGGCGGCCCCGATCAAAGCGCAGTAGACGTACGAATGGGCAGTTCGTTCCCGGACAAGGTCCGGCGTGCGGCTCTCTTCGCCGGGACCGCGCATAACACCCCCCACGATTGCCGGACCGGCGACCGGCGACCGGCGACCGGCGACCGGCGCCGCAGCCGTCGGGCGCACCCTCGCTGCCTACACTGCGGAAGGTGAGCTCTCCGACGCGCGGTTGGCTACGGTCGGCTCGCGCCGCCGTGGTGGCCGTGACGGCTCTGGGTCTGGCCGTCGGGGCCCACAGAGTCGGAGGGGGCACCCTTCCCGGCGCTGCCCGATGTGGATGGCTTGCCCTGATCACGTTCGCGGTCTGCTGGGCGTGCACGTCCCGCCGACTCGGCCGGGCCGCGATCGCCGGTCTGCTCGGCGGGCTGCAACTGGCGCTGCACGTGGGGCTGATGATTTTGGGGCCGCCCATGGCAGGCCCCGCGTCGGCGCCGATGTCGATGAACGGCCACGCCGCAGCGGGTCCGAGCCCCGATCTGCTCCACATCGGCGGATGGATGTTGCTGGCGCACGTGGTCGCAACCGCCCTGACGGCAGTCGTTCTCGCTCGCGGTGAACAGGCCGTGTGGTTCGTTGCCCGCCTGGTGCGAGCGTTCCTTCCCGTCGCGGCCGTCGGGATGGCACCCGCCGTACGCACGAGTCACGTGCGAGCGAGCAGGGTCCTCGCTGCCACCCATGCCGGTCACGTGCTCGGCGGCATCGGCCGCCGAGGCCCTCCGCTGGCGGTCCTCTAGTCCGCTGCCGCGTCACGCCGTGAGCTGCGGATCCTTGCTGACCCGGCGACGGCGACGTCGCGGGTAGGTACGTGGCGCCGTCTGGCGTCGAACCCGAGTGCCATCTCGCTCATGCGACGTGCCGTCCGTGCTGCCCTACGTGGCACGAGGTGCGATCCCGCGTGTCTGCAGAGACCTCTCGCTGCCGTGCGGCGTCCTGCCGCCACTCCTCATACGAAGGAACACCATGCATCAGCAGTACATCCGCTCCATCGTCCGTCGTACGACCGCGCGCACTGCCGCCGCCGGCGCTGCGACGCTTCTGGCGGTGCTGGCCCCGGCCGCCGCGGCGCAGGCGCACGTACGCGTCACGCCCACCACCGCAGCGCCCGGCTCGTACGCCACCTTGACCTTCAAGGTGCCCACCGAATCTGCGACTGCCTCCACCGATCGACTGGTGCTCACCCTTCCGACGGACCACCCGTTCGGTTCGGTGTCCTACCAGCCGGTGCCGGGGTGGTCGGTGCAGGTCACCACCAGCAAGCTCGCAACGCCGATCAAGACCGACGACGCGACGATCACCGAGGCGCCGACCCGCATCACCTGGACGGCCTCGACATCCGCAGCCCGGATCGCGCCGGGGCAGTTCCAGACGTTCGCGATCTCGGTGGGGCCGGTGCCCGATGTGGGCAGTCTCAAGCTCTCCGCCCAGCAGACCTACACCGACGGATCGGTCGTGAACTGGGACGAGTCGACGCCGTCCTCGGGTGCCGAGCCCGAGCATCCCGCACCGATGCTCTACATCAAGAGCGCGCCGCCCGGCGGCTCCTCGGCGTCGGCGACCGGCGCGGCGGATCCGGCTGCAACGGTCGCAGCCGCACCGCGGCAAGCAACGACCGCTTCAGGGGATTCATCCGGCCAGTGGTTGGGGGTGGCCGGTATCGGAGTCGGCGCTGTCGCGTTGGTCGTCGGGGCGTACGCGCTCACCAGGATCCGATCGGCCAAGTCGTGAGACACCGCGGTGGCAAGGGCCGCCGGACGGCCGTCACGCGGTGCGCGGCGGTCGTGCTCACCGTGTTGCTGATCGGGGGAGTGGTGCCGGTGGCGTCCGCTCACGACTACCTGGTCTCCAGCACGCCCGGCGCCAACAGCACAGTGCGCTCCCAGCCCGGCTCGATCGCCCTGACGTTCGACGATGTCGTGCTCAACTCGCCGGTCATCCGCAACCGGGTGCGGGTGACCGGCCCCGGTGGCCGGTTCTACGAGACCGGTTGCCCCACCGTCCTCGGACGAGTGGTCACTGTCCCGGCCCAGCTCGGCGCGGGCGGCCGGTACGACGTGGAGTGGCGCATCGTGTCCGCGGACGGGCATCCGGTCACCAGCAGCATCAGCTTCACCTATCAACCCCGAGCCGGCACTCGCGCGGCCTCAGGGACGACCGGCACGACGTGTGCGACGTCGACGACGCAGGCCGCCTCGGCGACGAAAGCCACCACTGCGAACGGGTCGAGCCGCGCTCCGCTCCTCGTCGGCGGCGGCATCGTGGTCGTGACCGTGCTGTCCCTGGTGCTCCTGTTCGTTCGCCGTCGGCCGAGGGCCGCCGAAGCAGTGGAGGAGGAGGGTGACTCTTCGGACTGACTCGACCTGCGCCGTTCGGCGAGCGGGACCCGCGGGCTCGTCGGGTCCCCAGTTCCGCTGAGCTGGGGACCCGACGAATCCGCGGTCGGTCGAGCCGGCCTGCGGGCGGGCGCCGAGGCACGCCGGTGCCAATGCCGCTCCAGACGCTATCGACGCCGTAACCTCCAAGCCAGTCATGGGTCAGGCTGCGATTCTCGAGGCCGGTCACCGTCGAACAGGGTGGGGTTGTCAAGACGATGGACCGGCGCACGCGTAGGCCCCGACTCGTTGCAGCGCACGTCATTGCGGCAGTGCTGCCGCAATGAAGCTGATCCTGATCGGCGCCCTCGTCGCGCTCACTCACCATCGGGCTGGTCGGCACCCGGTACTTCATCTCACTGGCCAAGCGCAACGGCTGGGGCCAGTTCGTCCGTGACGACGGCCCGACCAGCCACCACACCAAGCGCGGCACGCCCCAGATGGGCGGCATCGTGATCATCACCGGCTCGGTGGTCGGTTACGCGCTCGCCCATCTGTTCACGTGGTCAGCGCCCACGGTGTCCGGGATGCTCGTGCTCTTCCTGATGGTCGGTATCGGGTTCGTCGGCTTCCTGGACGACTGGACCAAGATCACCCGCGAACGATCGCTCGGCCTACGGTCCAGCCAGAAGCTCATCGGGCAGACCGTCGTAGCCGTCATCTTCGCGATCCTGGCCACCAAGTTCCCCCGCGGCGGCATCACCCCGGCCAGCTATCGCATCTCGTTCGTGCGGGACACCTGGTTCGACTTCGCGTTCCACGGCACCGTCATCGGGATCATCCTCTTCGTGCTCTGGGCCAATCTGATGATCGCCGGCACCAGCAACGGCGTGAACCTCACCGACGGTCTGGACGGCCAGGCGTCCGGGGCGTGCGCGATGGTGTTCGGCGCGTACGTGCTGATCAGCGTGTGGCAGTTCAACCAGAACTGCCAGTTCGTGAGCTCGTCCCAGTGCTACGACGTGCGCGACCCGCTCGACCTCGCCGTGGTCGCCGCCAGCGTGATGGGCGCCTGCTTCGGCTTCCTGTGGTGGAACGCGTCGCCGGCCCAGATCTTCATGGGCGACACCGGCTCCCTCGGCCTGGGTGCGGCCCTGGCGGGTCTGGCGATCATGACCCGCACCGAGCTGCTCGTGCCCATCCTGGGCGGCCTCTTCGTCCTCGAGACGCTTTCAGTGATGCTGCAGGTGGGCTACTTCAAGTACACCAAGGGCAGCAACGGCGGAGTCGGCAGAAGACTGTTCAGAATCACTCCGATTCACCACCATTTCGAGATGCTCGGGTGGGAGCAGGTCACCGTCACCATCCGGTTCTGGATCATCTGCGGGCTGTGCGTCGCGGCAGGTCTGGGACTGTTCTACGCCGAGTGGGTCGTGGTCGGCGGCAAGTGAGAACGCCGTCCCAGGTGCGTTCAGCCGCGCCCCGCGGCCCGGGTGGAGAGGGACAGCGTCGATCCGCGAAGTCGGACGGTCGCGCCCAGCACAGGTCCGAGGAGTACGCGGTACGAGCGTCCGAGGTCCGCGAACTGATCTGGTCCATAGCCGAGCAGGTGCTCCGCTGCGGCTGTGATGTCGTCCTCGACTGGAACAGCTGGTCGCGTGATCGCCGCGGGTGGGCGGTCGACCACGCCGGGTCCATCGGAGCGTCGGTGATCGTCCACAACTTGAACATCGGAGTCAGCGAAGCGTCCTCGAGGGCGCGGACTCGCTTCGACCGCGGGGACCGCTATGCACACCACGTCACGGGCCGTGACAACCAGCACCTCGCGTCCATCATGGAAGAACCCACCGCAGACGAAGGATTCGAGATCATCGAGTACTGAACCCTTCCCGGGCAGTCGACGGGATCCTGAGGACCTCGCGGTCGGCGTCAGCTGTCAGAAGTCAGGAAACCGTGCGTGGTGGTTACCGGAAGGGCGTTACGGGCCCAGGGGATCAGCACTGCTCGTTCGTAGTCCGGCATGGGGTCCGGCAGGGCCGTCATCTGGAACCAGCCCAGGCCGGAGCACTTGTTCGGCTCGATGATCCTGGGGGTGCCGGTCCATTCGGTGCTGGTCCAGAACCAGTCCACCCGTTGCTCGCGTGGGTTGGAGGTGCCATCGGTGCGGTGCATCACCGTGAGTGCTTCGAGTGCGCCTGGAGCGATCGTGACGCCCAGCTCTTCCATCGCTTCCCGTACGGCGGCGGCCTGGGCGGTCTCCCGTGGCTCGATGTGTCCTGCAGCGCCGGCTACCCAGTGACCGTCCATGTACCCCGTCCCTGCACGCCGTTGGAGAAGGACTTCATCGCCTCGTCGCAGATACACGTACGAAGCCGGGATCAGTGCGAAGGATTGGTTCGGCGCGGCTGTCATCGACCACTCCCGGTCTGCGGATCGTCGTCGGGCATCCGCCCGGTGCGGCACGGACTCGTCGAGAGCATGCCGCAGAGTCTGTCAGCGCAGTACGGGGTGTTGTTCTCGCCTGAACCGACACCAGATGTGTGACTCTGCTGCGGTGAGACTCGATATCGACTTCATGCTGCGTGGAGCGATCGGCCGTGTCCGCGTCGAACTGGAGGCCGCTGCGGACGCAGCCAGCTCGGGTCGAGGTGCACTCGACCCCCGTCTGCCACCTGAAGACGGCGCGGGACTGCCCATGTGCACGGCATCCATCGACTACGCGGGAGTCGGGTACGCCGCCGCGATGGGGTGGGTGCAATTCGTCCGGTCGAGCGACTCGCAGCGGCCCGAGACCTTCGAGCTGGACCCCTTGGCGCTGTTCGACGGTGTCGATACTCCGTACGCGTTCTTCGGGATGGCACCGACACTTTTCGACGCGCCACACCGTGGTCTGGATGCGGACCTGACCTGGCAGGCTCGCTCGTACCTTGCTGTCAGCCCGGACGGAGTCGTGACGCGAGCCGCCGCTCCGATTGTTGCGTTCAGCTGGGGATTTCGCGTACATCGGGGCCACGTCGCGATCGACGCCCCTACCCGCTTCGAAACGGCGAAGTGGGAAGAACATCTCGAGGTGCTCGAAACGGCTCACCCCGACTGGGACTTCCGATAGCCCCCGCGCCCGTGAGGTGCGAGCGGAAGGAGGGTGTGAGCACCGAGCCATATCGCGGCAGGGCCATGTCGTCGCACCGGCTACCGTGCTTGCCTGGCTTCCAGCGTCTCGTCCCTCGCGCGCTCAAGGTAATCGAGGACCCTGCAGCGCAGCAGCTCATACCGGTCACGATGCCGATGCGGTGCGTCTGGAGGGCGGATCACGGGGTGCGCGTTGGTGATGACCTCGTCCGGTCGGAACTGACCGGCGGTGAAGTCGACAGGGGTGCCGTCTGGGAGCACGTTCCAGTAGTGGTGACCCACCTTGGTGCCCGCCACGTGAACCTCGGCCAAAATGATCTCGCCACCCAGAACGTCGTGCGCGACGAGCGCGGTCATCCCGCACTGGTCGCGAGCCGGATTGGAGTCGCTCCACTCGTGCTCGGACTCCGGGTAGCAGGTATCGGAGCCCCACGACGCCAGGAACGCCGTCCGCAGGTCGGCGAGTGTGGGCGAGGGCTCGGGACTGTTGTCATGCGCCGCGGTTGCCATGCGCTGAAGGTAGGGCGACCCTCTGACATCAGCTGCCGGTCTGTCCCCACGCTCCGGCCCGAACCGCTGCACAATCGACCGATGGAGATCCAACTCGCCATGGTCGTGCTCGAGGTGCGGGACCTCGACAACTCGATCGCGTTCTACCGAGCACTGGGGCTCGACGTGCCGGACCCGGTCGAAGGCCGACCGCTGACGGTGCACCGGATGGGGAGCGGGGTCAGTCTGCTGCTCACGACGGGTTTCGCGGGACAGTACGACCCGTCGTTCGTGCGCCCCGGCGGCGGCTACCAGCAGATGCTGGAGTTCTACGTGGGGGAGGACTCGGAGGTGGAGAGGATGTGGTCGACGCTGACCGGGGCCGGGTATCACGGCCGGATGTCGCCCACCAGGACCTCCGGTCCCTTCGCGGCGATGGTCGATGACTCTGACGGCAACGTCATCCTGCTGACATCGGACGAGGCAGCACACCCAGTCTCTGGCTGAGTCGCTGGCTTCGCAGTCTCATCCGATACCTCCCAACCAGCCGAGGCAGCATGCGGCGTGTGAGTCATCGGTGGCTCGCGCCGTTCTTCGCCAGGCGGCGGCTCACGATGCCGGAAGCTCGCGCATCGTTCGCAGCGGTGAGAACAGCAGCCAGAGTCCGGAGCAACATCCGCCGACCACCGCGATCCAGAGGGTCTTGCGGACTCCGACACTCGATGCCAGCAGGCCGCCGAGCACGCCGCCGGCCGGGAGGGTGCCCCAGGTGACCCAGCGGACGGCGGCGTTGACCTGACCGAGCATCCCGCCCGGCGCCACCCCCTGGCGGTAGGTGAGCAGATTGACCGAGGTGATGGTCGCCGACATCGCCCACGAGGCCGACCCGATGCCGAACAAGACGGCTCGGGGCCCGTAACCGGTGAGCGGGATCAGCAGGCCAGGGAGGCTGAACGCGGTCATCATCAACCAGGTGGCTCGACCGGAACCGAGCAGCCGATTCACCCGCCTCACCAGCACCGCGCCGACGACACCACCGGCAGCACCGGCCGCGAGTAATGCGCCGACCACCCCGGCGGAGAACCGCAGCTCGCGCAGCAGGAAGAGCACTCCCATGGTCTCCACCATGACGACGAAGATGTTTGCGCACCCGGACCACAACATGCCCGCGCGCAGGATTCGGTCACGCCATACGAACGTCATGCCAGCCATAACGCTGCGACTCCTCACGCCCGCAGTCGACTTCTCGATTCGGTTGTCGCACTCAGGTTTTCGAATCAGGCCCAGCGTGATGAGGGAGACCACGAAGGACAAGGAGTCCACCAGGAACGCTCCGGCGGGGCCGACGGCACCGACGAGTGCGCCGCCGGACGGCGGGCCGAGCACCTGCGCCATCGATTGGGTGCCCGTCAATCGGCTGTTGGCACCCGTCAACCGCTTCGCGTCGACGATCTGTGGCACGAAGGTCGGGTAGGCCACCTCGAACAAGACCGCGCAGCAGCCGGCAACCGCCGTCAGGATCACGAAGGTGCTGAACGTCAGGTGCCCGGTCGCGAGGAGCGTTGCAGTCGTTCCCGCCAACCCCGTCCGTGCCAGGTTGGCCCACCACATCGTTCTGCGTGCACCGACACGGTCGACGACGATCCCGGCGGGCAGAGTGATGAGCAGAAACGCCAAAGTCTGCACGGCACTGAGGATTCCGATCTGTAGCGCCGACGCGTGCAGCACGATCACCGCCACGAACGGGGCAGCCACGATGACGACTTCGGAGCCGACCATGCTCAGCCCCTGACCCGCCCAGAGCAACCAGAAGTCCCGATCGCGGTGGGCATCCACCGTCACCAGCATTCGATTCCTCTCGTCGTAGCTCTTCGGCAACGCCCCTAGATGTGGCCACACAAACCTCGGACTCGAAGGTGAGCCCCCCAGAGAACCCAACGCCCCCCGGCTCACGATCGATCCACGACCGGCCCCACCGTGCGCGCATGAATGCCACGCGACGCGGCACGTGGCGGTGCTGCACGTGGTTGGATTTGTCGGCGTCTCACGTGGCCGGTAGGTTGACCGGCGAACGGGAGTAGTCCCTCGACTGGATGTCGACATACTGGCCGCCTCGCGCGGCCCGGTGTCCAGGGTCGGCGATGTCGGCTGGACGAGACGTTCGGACCATCACCAGCCCTTCGGCTGTCGGTCCGACGTCTCCTGTCACGCGCCGGAGGGTCGGGTCGCGGCCTTGACCCACAAGGAACCCCCAGTGCTCAGCGCATCCGTCATTGCCATCGTCTTCGGCCTCGTCTTCGTGGCCGAGCTACCCGACAAGACCGCCGTCGCAGGTCTGGTCCTCGGTACGCGCTTCCCCTGGTTATGGGTCTTCGCCGGCATGGCTGCGGCGTTCCTCACGCACGTCGTCATCGCCGTCGCTGCAGGCTCCCTGCTGACCCTCCTGCCACGCCGTCCCGTCGAATTCGTCGTGGCCGCCCTCTTCCTGCTGGGCGCGGTCCTGGTTTGGCGGGAGGGCCAGGACACCGAGGAGGAGGAAGAGGAGCAGGTCGCCGAGGCGCCCGACGCGGCGGGGTTCTGGCGCGTGGCGGCGCTCGGTTACGGCGTCATCTTCGTGGCCGAGTGGGGCGATCTGACGCAGATCCTGACCGCGAACCTCGCCGCCAAGTACCACGACCCGATCTCGGTCGCCATCGGCGCCACCCTCGGCCTGTGGGCGGTCGGACTGTTGGCGATCCTCGGCGGCAAGAGCCTGCTGGCCGTCCTGCCGCTGAAGTGGATCACCCGGGTCGCCGCGATCGTCATGGTCGCGCTTGCCGGTTACAGCCTCATCACCGCCATCAATGGCTAGGCGCGATCGAGCGTCCGTGGTCGACATTGCCCACGGGCGCTCCGTCGACTCTCGTTCCGAGCGTTCCAGTCGCGGGCAAGGGGCTACCGCTCTCGGCGGTGACGACGGTTCATTCAACGCGTTCGAGCTGGTCCGACCGTGGGTGATCACCGCGCGTCGTCGTCCCCGCCGTCCATCACGTGCGCCAGTATCGGCAATGGAATAGCGCCGATGCGCGTCCATCGGTGGTTCGGAGCGTGATTCGATGGCGCGATTCAACGGGGGAGAGCGACGACCAGATGAGCAACAGCGTGGCGTGCCGTGACGCGCGATCGACCGGGACGTCTGCTCGCCCGTTCCGCAGAGGACTTCTCATGGCAGTGGGAATGGTCGCGGTCGCGGGTTGTGGAGTCATCCCGAGCAGCGGAGCGTCTGCGCGTATACACGGGAACCCCGACCCCGGCGGGCATCGTCTGGCGGCGTTGCAGGCCGTCGCGCGGCGCACAGTGCCCGCGACAGCACAGGGTGTCCACGCCACGGTGCACGGGTTCCGCTGGGACCCGCAAACCTGTGACGGCGCTGCGCCAGGCTGGTCCAATGCCGACGTGGACCTGACCTTTCGCGCGCCCAGCACCACACCTTTGGACGTCGATGCGCTCATGCAGCGTCTGGGGTGGAAGAAGAACACGTCCGACGAGCCGTCGTCCGACACAGCACCCGCGGAGGGACCCTCCGGACCCGGCTTCCGTTCGTACGAGCCCAGCGGTGCGGACACGTACGGGGAGATAGCCCAACTGACTCCACCCGATACCCATGGCGACGGTGTCTGGGACCTCGACATCGACGCATCGCCGGCCGAGGTGCCCTCACACGACTGTTGACGAGTCGCCACGACTAAGGCAGCGACAGATCCGCGCGTCACGGCAGGACGATCCATCTGCGTCGCTTCGGCGACGCCGCTGGCAGGGTCTGAGCATGCGGGAACCGACGACCAGGGTGGCCGCGGCCGTCCACTACGTCACCGGAAAGAGTTCCGGTGCCCAGCTAGAACGCCGAGAACGCGGCCGTCCAGGTCAGCAGCCGGCTCCACGTGACGCGGCCAGAGCGATCGACCCCACGTCTGCGAGCGTCAGCGAAGCCTGCATCGGGTAGTGCGAGACGCCGTTGGTGATCTCCTCGACCGCGGTGATGTTCCGGATCAGTGCGGCGCCATAGACCGACGCGGCCGGTAGCCCCACCAGCGTGAGTACGGACAGCGCCGGGTCCGGGCGGCTCGACAGCACCATCCGCCCTCGACCGATCCAGACCAACAACGCAACGGTGAGCACGAGACCGAGCCCGTTCCAGAGCTGCGGCCACAGCCAAGATTTCGGCAACGACCCGTGGGGCGTCTCGTCGTCTACCAGACACCATCGTTCGAGTTGCACGGGTTTCTGACCCGGTCGACAGTGCTGTGTGCACTGAGCTGCGCTAGCTGTGACCGCCACACGTGGCTACCGGCAGTTCATCGCGCTGGGAGGTTGTCCACCAAGGCACCAAGAGCCCTGGCCGTAGCGCCGCCGTCGGGATCTTGTCGCTCATCGGGTTCCATCGAGGCCTGGATCCGCTCATAGGTGACGGCTTGGAAGGCGAGGTCGGCCACGTCCGCGAGCTCGAGGGCTCGTTTCAGCTTCGACTCGGCACATCCCGCGCGCCACGGCTCGAGGTATGCCTGGACCCAGGGGGCATTCCAATCGAGTTCGGGACGTGCGGTGCGGGGGCGATCGGCACACAGGTGCGCCAGGTCGAGCACCGGGTGGCCGAGGCACGCATCGGACCAATCGAAGATCACCGCGCCGCTCGAAGCGACGACGACGTTGGCGGGATACAGGTCGCCGTGCACCAGGGCGTCGTCCGGCAGCCCGCAGTCGGCCAACTCATCGAGCAGAACCAGGGCGCGCTGCACCCCCGTTTCCAGTTCTCGATGACGCCGACCGTCCAGATGTCCCGCGGTGAGACCGTTCTGAAGCATGGAGACGAGTTCTCGACTGGTGCTCGACAGTCCGCGATCGGGCGCGCCGCTCGCACGGAGCTCATTCATGCGTCCCGCGACGGCCTCCTGCATCTGGGCCATCGCGGTGCACGTCGCCAGCCTTTCCTGTTCGACGGTCATCGCCGTCATAGCAGGCGGAAGAGCGTGCATCAGCAGG
The DNA here is from genome assembly GCF_021391335.1 of Allobranchiibius sp. GilTou73. Classification (GTDB taxonomy): domain Bacteria; phylum Actinomycetota; class Actinomycetes; order Actinomycetales; family Dermatophilaceae; genus Allobranchiibius; species Allobranchiibius huperziae. The sequence goes on from NZ_CP090051.1 coordinate 2,533,131, forward strand.
CAAGCCCGCGCTTCGTCGATGGCGAGCACACCGGGCACCACCGCCGGGGCAGCGTCTGCCAGCCACGCGGTGGTGACCGGTTCGTGGGCGAACAGCGGGGAGCAGGCCTTGAGGTAGCGGATGCCGTTGCTCGTGGGGATGCGCTCCACCTGCGAGAGCCCCCACGATTTCAGGACGGTGGACCTGCCCGTCCGGTGCTCGCCGCGCTGCGCCAGCACCTCATCCACCCACGCTGCGGTCTGCTCCGCCCAGCCCGCGCGGCACCAGGCGGCACGCTCGAGGGGGACCGGTCCACCTCGTTCCTCGTCGAGCGCTGTCGATACCAGCGGCCTCAGCTCGTCCGAAATGCTCGAGCTGGGAGTGGTCACCTTGCCCCGCACCCGGTGTACGACCTGGCCGGGCCCTCGCAGCGGCGGGCCGGCAGGGGTGACTTCTCGTTCGGGGCCCAGGACCGCGACCAGCTCTGCAAAAGAGGTAACGTCCTGTGGAGGGTGCGGAAGGGGCACCAACTCGATGGATCCGGCTGGATCTGCAACGAGCAGATGCTGGGTGTCCACGCCCAGCACCGTCCCACACCGCGGGCACCCGTCGGCTTTCGGTCCGTGCGAGAACTCCCGTTCGTGCGGGGTGTCCGATTGTCTCGTCGTCGAGTCGGCGGAAGGATGCGCGGACATGACTGTCCGAGAGCAGGTCGTGTCGGCCCTCGCCGATCAGTTGACCGCAGCCGACATCGGTCATCCACTACGCGTCGGTATCGACGGTCCGTGCGGGTCGGGTAAGACGACGCTGGCGGTCCAGCTGACTCAGGCGGTGAGCGCGCGTGGCCGCGCTGCGGTTCACGTGGACTCCGACGGCTTCCACAACGCGCAGGGGATCCGCTACCGGCAGGGTCGCGATTCAGCGCGTGGCTACTACGACGACGCCTACAACTTCGACGCGCTGGTCGAGCGGGTGCTCCTTCCCCTGGGCCCTGACGGCTCGCGTGTGTACACCACCAAGGTCCACGACATGGGCACCGACCGGGTCGTGACGGACGAGATGGCCACTGCACCCCGAGACGCGGTCGTGGTGTTCGGCTGCACGTTCCTGCAGCGCGGATCCCTTTCGGCCTGTTGGGACGGCGTGATCTATCTGGAGGTGCGTCGCGAGATCGCCTTCGCCCGAGGCGTGGCACGCGATGCGGAGGCGCTCGGGGGAGACGACAACGCGCGCCGGGCCTATGCCGATCGATACATGGCGGCGTACGACCTCTACGTCCGCGAGGAGCGTCCGGCCGAGAAGGCGAGCATCGTCGTCAATCAGGACGACTTCGCCGCACCTCGCATAGTGCGTGGGCCCCAGGTTCGGGATCCACGGTGCGACCCGGGGCATTGACGCTGCCGCGGCCTGCTCGTCACGATCCACCGCGAACGGAGCGCGACTGGTGAACAAAAGGTGGGGGACTGGCGTGATGATCGGGGCTTCGCGCCTCGCCGGCGGCGGTCACCACCGCTCGTCGTCCTCATCGTCGAGCCACTCCTGCGCCTCGCTCTCCAGCAGCCCATGAGGTCGTGCATACGCGCGCCGAGGGTCGTGAGGTAGGCGTGGCGCTCGTCCTCGACGGTTGTGGTTCCTCAGTCGGTGCGGTCCGGCGCCGTGTCGTCCTCGACGGTGGTGTTGGTGAGCCAGCGGGTCAAGCCGAGTGCGATGCGCTCCTGAGCGGCGGCGTTCGCGGTGTCAGCTAGGACGACGACGGCACGGCGGGCCTGCGGGTACAGGGCGAAGAAGGCAGAGTAGCCACCAGTTTGGCCGTTGTGCCAGACCATGGTGCGGCCAATGTCGTGCTGATCGACGATCCAGAACATGCCCGACGAGCGGTTCGCCCTACCCGGCTCGACCACGGCGATCGGCTCGATCGCAGCCTGCCCGGGCGCGGTCCTGTCCAGCAGGGCCGTGGCCATCCGGACCATGTCCGTTGCGGTGCAGATCACGCCGCCGCCGGCCGGGCCGTAACCACCGGCCGACCAGGGAGAGGACCGCCGCCCCGTCGAGGTCCAACCGCGTGGCACCGCTCCGGCTGCGTTGATGCCCGCGCCAGACATGCCCAACGGGGCGAACACCCGACCGGCCAGGAGCGTTGCGAAGTCACAGTCGGCGGCGCGGGCTAGACCGTGTCCAAGCAGCGCCGCACCGAGATTGGAATACCGGTAATGGCCACGGCCGGACAGACGCTGCCGGCAGGCGGTGGTGATCACCGAGGCTGGACGCGTACCTCGATACGGATCCACCCCGAAGCACCCGCCGAGGAGCACGCGGATCACCATCGCCGGCGAGTGGGGTAGCCGAGGCAACCCAGAGGTATGGGTGGCAAGCTCCCGTAGCGTCACCGCGCCCACCTGGCTGCCCGTGGTCTCGGTCAGCAGATCGCCCAGGGTCGCATCCAGGCTGGCTTCGCGTCGGCTGATCGCCTCGGCGAGCAGCATCCCGACCATGCCCTTGGTGACCGACCCAATCTCGAAGCGACTGTCCTCATCAGCATCGATGAACGCCGACCGGGCAACGGGAACCACGTCCAGATCAACCACCACGGCGGCGACCCTCCGAGCCCGCCGGCCTGCTAGGCGGCCCAACTCGGCCGCCAGCGCTGAATCGCCCCGCGCAGGCGCAGCACGATGCAACAACCACCGCCCCACACCGAACGCGATCGCCCCCCAGATCAAGCACCCGAGCACCGTCAGCACAGTGCCGATCATCATCACCCCCTGAGACACGCCAGCGAGTCTCACAGTCTCCAGGACTCGTCCCGACAAGGAATCGGCGACCGCGATTCGTCAACAGCAGACCGACGGCTCAGACTCGACGCACGCCCGAGGAATCGTCACCGGTGCCTCCATCGAGTCGCCTCACCTTGAGTTCGACCTCGCAGCGGCCGTCCCCGAGATCACCATCCGCGTTCGCTCAGATCGTGGATCATTCATGGGAATGGCGGTCACGCCAGCATGGCGAGCAGAAGTTCGGCCTGCTTGTCGCTGTCACGTCGCAGCGTGGACAGTCTCTTCGCTGCTGCAGGGGCGGATTCGGGCTTACAGCACACCCGGAATACCCGGTCGATGAGTGCGCGGCTGAACAGCAGGCCGGCCAGTCGCTCGCGTTCGTCGGCGGTGAGGGTGACGGATTTCGTATAGCCCTTCAGCAACGGCCGGGCCGCCCACTTCGATCTCAGCACCAGGGTCATCGAGGCCAGTCGGGGGCCCCGTCCCGCCGACGTCCAGTCGATCAGGACCGGGCCTTCGGCGGTGAAGATCGCGTTCTTGGGCACGGGGTCAGGGTGGACGAATGCTTCGGGTAGACCGTCGCCGCCGTCGGAGTCGTCTAGGGCGGCGCGCAGGTCCGTGACCGCGTCGAAGGCCACTCCTGGTGTGTGCTTCGCGAGCGCGTCGAGCCAGGATGCGGCAGCGCGCAGTTCGTCGGACATCGTGCCTTCTGCGAAGTGGTGCAATGCCCCGGCCGGGCGATCGGCGTCATGCGGCACCGGTAATCCGTGCAGGCGGCCGATGCCGGCGCCCAGACGGACGATGGGATGCGGGGGTTGCTCGGCTTTCGGGGCCGACTTCACGAACTCGGTAACGAGCACGGCCTGGCCCTCGTGCTGGGTCAATGGGGTGCCCTGCAGCGGTCGTTCGGCAGGGAAGTCGAGCTCGGCAAGGTGACGTAGGACAGCGAGGTCACCCTGCGCGGCGGCGAAGGGCCGGGCAGCGGAGAACATGCGCACGACCAGGACGGCGCCGTCGTCCTGGTCGATCTTGAATACTCCGACGTCGAGCTTGGTCATCTTCTCGACCGCGATACCGTGCGCCCGCTCGAGATACGCGGGCAGCGTGTCGACGCCGTCGCGATGAAACATGCGACGCAGGACAGCATCGAACTCGGGCACCGGCGAACTGGGCACGGCCAGAATGTTATGCCGGACGCGGGTCGGCGACGAGGTGGTCCAACCGGGCACTCGCGCCTCTTGGCGAACAGTCGGTTTGAGCGGCACAGAGAACCAGATTCAATTCGGAACTCCGGTCCTCGATTCGAGCGGCCCGGAAGTGTGAGCGAACCTCGCTTCTGAAACAGGGGGTGGGGGAGTGATGTGACGTTCTGGGGCCCTTCGTCGCAGCCGCACTCTCTGAGGCAAAACGAGTCCATTTCTGCTCTACCGCGGTCTGTCCGGTCAAGCGGCACGGACTGGTGTGCTTTTCATCGGGTTCACTCGTGGTGCGTGAGCGACCAGTCGTAGACCCAGCCGACGTAGCCGATTCTTCGTCCGCGGTGGCGACCTGATGGCCAGCGATCCAAGACACTTCGTGGATGGTTCGTCTGCACGGACCCTCAGCGGTCCGCGTGGTGCACAACGGGGCGATGGCATCGGCGGGAGAGGAGTCCTGCCAGAGAACACCCCTGCCGGCTGTGACGCTGCTCGTCATAATCTTAATTATCGGTTATTTGCTAGAAGGCACTAGAAAGTTAGCTTGCCGAGGTCCTGGTGAATAACTGAAGTTCAAAGTCAGGTTTGGCCGGTGATGTAGGGCCCATCATGAGCCATGGGTAGATCGAGCAGTGGCGCCTGGCGTCGCGCCAGGTCACGGGATCGAGCTCGGATACGGCAGAGGCAGTTGCGAGTCCGGTTCAGTAGCGCCTTCAACGCCGCGGTGTTAGTCCTGGGTTTGGCAGTCCCTACCGCTGCGGCGTGGCTTGCTCACCGCGACGCTGTTTCGGCCCTGCGGGCAACATCCACAACGTCCCTGACGGCGACCACTGCTGTTGATAACGCAGGGACCACCTACGCAATCGTCGGGGGCGTGCTGTACCAGCAGGTGACTAAGCCACCGTTCGCCACAACGACCACGAGCACCCCCTTCACAGGCGGATCTGGCGATACCGATGTAGCCGTCGTTTCCTCGCTGAACTACCGAGCGCTGTTCTTGGCGTCTCTATTTGCCGGAGCCGTTCTGTTCATCCTTGGGCTTCGTGGGTTATTGCGCGACTCATACGACGCAGGGCGCTATCGACGTACTCACGGATGACCCGTCTGACTGTGCATCTGGGGTATGCCCTAGATGCACACCCTGGGTTGGTCTGCGGAGCGCGCATCTAGGGTCCGATCACGGGTCTTGCGACAGATGCGACCGGAGGTCTAGACCTCAGGGGACATCTACGCTCGAGCCGTGTTCGCAGCGGCCGATCGTTTACGGGTGAGGGATGACCTCATCGCAGCTGCCCGCGCTGATCCACGTGTCACGGCGGCGGCGCTGGTCGGGTCCGCTGCGGTAGACCGTGATGACGACTGGTCCGACATCGACCTGGCACTCCGGCTCGCTCCGGCGACGCATCCGGGCGATGTTGTCGAGTCTTGGACGTCCGCGCTCTACGACATGCACGGCGCCGTGGCCCACACCGACCTCTGGTCGGGCCCCACGTTGTACCGCGTTTTCCTGCTGCAGACATCGCTGCAGGTCGACCTGTCGCTATGGCCGAGTGATGACTTCGCCGCCCACGGCGGTGCCCCGTTCCGTCTGCTCTTCGGCGAAGCCAACGAGCCTCCGGCTCGTGGAGCTCGATCGCCCGACGCGATGGTTGGCATGGCGTGGTTGTACGCGCTGCACGCCCGATCCAGCATCGCCAGAAAGCGGTCCCTGCAAGCGGTGTCCATGCTCAACGGCCTTCGAGAGCAGGTCATTTCGCTGGCGTGCCTGCGCTACGGGTTGCCTCCCGATGAAGGCCGCGGCGTAGACCAACTGCCCGACGCCGTGAAGAAGCAGCTCACCAGAGTTCTGGTCGCCAGCACCGACCTCACCGAGCTGCAACGACTCTTCGGTCTGCTCACCGACGCGCTTACGACGGAGATCGAAGCCATTGACGCCACGCAAGCTCAGAGCCTTCGACCAGTCCTCCAGGAACTTGTCCGAACCGCAGCACCTAACTTTTAGCGAACTGGACAACAGTCGTTCTGGGGTACACCCCAGAACGACACCGACAGCAGGGCCTGAAACTGCTCGTTTAGGGCCGCGATTCGCAGTTCTCGGACAGATCTGTCCGCATGGCGCCCTAGTCCGACACCAGCTGCTTGCCTCCGCGCGACTGAGTTGCTGCACCATCAATGGATGAGCGGCTTGGTGTTTGAACGACTCGTCGAGATTGAGGGGCGCTGGCACCTTGAGGATCTTCGGCGGGAGATCGCCGCGGCGATGGCCGGCCTTGAGGTGGGGCGTCGTCCCTATGTGCCATCCCAGCTACTGAGGTCACTCGATATGTTCCTGGACTCCTATGGGCCCGACAGATGGACCGCCCCAGAAGAGCTACCCGCCAGCGACGAGGGGCCGCAAGTGCGGAAACCGGGGCCTCCCTCCGAGACCCGCATCCCTCGCGGCCCTGACGGTTCGTACGAACTCCCGGAGGGGTGGTAATCGATGGACCTTGATCTCGTCTCTTGTCGGGTCGAGCAGGTCGACTCGGAAAACGCGATCACCCTGCGGCTCTCAGAGGGCTCAGAAGTTCGAATCGAGACGAAGTTGAAGTTGACGCGTCCGGACCGAGAGGTGGCTGTCTTGGACGCTCGGGACCTCGACTCTGAGCAAGGGCTGCTGGACGTGTTGCTCGGCCGTGCTGTAGACCAGGCGACGGCTGATGAGGTCACAGGTTCTCTCGCGGTGATATTCGCCAACGGCGTCAGGCTGGACGTTGCGGCAGACCCCGACTATGAGGCGTGGTCCTTGGTCGGGCGTGATGGTTCTCTCGTCGTCTCGCTGCCTGGCGGCGGTCTGAGCCGATGGGGATCCACACTGTGCTGAATCGCCACTTCTCTCGGTAGCGGCACTGCGAGCTGAGCCGTGTCGGCCTGCGCCGCGAGGTCGCTGGGGTGCGAAGAGCCGTCGGCTTAGCCGCCGGGCTTGGACTGTGCTGTCTCGAATGCTTTGAGACGCGCATTGAGGTCGTTGGTGCGGTTGTAGAGGTCCAACAGACCTCGAAAGATGCCGGGTATGAACGCTGCCCCGACACTGCCGGCGCGGCCGGCGAGGCGATGGATGTACGCCTCGGTCGATTCGTCCGACTGTTGCGCACCAAGCAGCTTGCTCACGTTGTTCATGACCAGATGATGTCCCGCTCGGGCCTGCTCAGTAATGATCCATTTCGAGCAGCCGCACGGGCCTCCTGCCGCACGCCATGACCCGCGAAGAACGATGCTCGAAAGCGGTGCTCAATGCTGCACCTGCTCGAAATGTCCGATCGTGGCAACTTCGAGCACGAGTCTAGGACGTGAGCGGGGGAGTGATGCACCACAACAGGAGGGCCGCCCCGAATCGAAGCGGCCCTCCTGTTGTGGTGCTGGGTGGATCAGCGTTGTGAGGTGGGGCTAGTGGCTCCCCAGATGGTGGACTGTTCGGTGTAGACGGCTCGGTAGTCCCGGGTGGCGGTGCTGGTGTAGCTGTAGGACGTGGCGCCGGCAGAGTTGGTGGTGAACGATTTCAGGCTGGTCCAGGCGGAGCCGCCCTTGGCCCGGTATTGGATGACGCCGGTCTCGTTCGCCCAGGGGATGTTGTAGTCGAGGCTGGTGGCGTAGCGCACCGCGCGGGTGTCGATGGTGACTTTGCTGCCGGATCGGGACGTCTGCAGACCCGCCCAGGACCCGACTTTGAAGGTGGTGGTGGGGGTGTTCTGGGTGTAGTTGTGACCTTCGGCGTCGAACGCTATCCACCCCTTCCAGGTTTGCTGCCCGAGCGGCGTCTCAGCAAATAGGGGCGCGACCCCTGAGGTTTCATGGTCGAAGAGCACTGAGCTGATGGACTGGCCAAGGCTGTCGCCGATGTACCAGATCGCTGAAGGCCCGTTGTGTAAAACGCACCCGCCGGTCAACCGGTTGTTGAACAGAGCGAATTGCTGCACCACCCGCACACGCGCTGGTGGGACCAGCGAACACGTCCCGTAAGAAGAGCCAGCGGCATGAGGTTGCATTTTTGCGGCCGCCCGCAGGACGGTGGCGCGGTACGCAGCTGGCGATGGGGTGGGTGCTGCCTGCGCGGGCGACGCTCCTGTTGCGATGCCCAGCTCGACGATGGCGGGTAACGCGCCCAGGACGGCGAGACGACGAATCATGAATCCAACCTGCTTCCGGTGGTTGGTGTGATCCCCCAAGTCGGCCACACCCACGCGCAGCCTATGGGTCAGCTGTGCCACATGGGCCGATTCCCAGTTCGGGTTCGCGGTCCAGTCTGAGCGCCCGATGTGGCGCGGATCTGGTGGTCCACTAACGATCGTTTCTGGACCACCTGCGCTGCATCCTCGACACACCGGTAAAAACCGGTCCGGAAGCCTGGTCCACAACTAGCGTGGTCCGAAAGTTGTCGCAGACGCGACTTCTGAACCATGAGTGGGGGAGTGGCGTGACGATCTGGGGCTACGCACGGGTCTCGACCGCGCAGCAGGATCTGGGTCCGCAGCTAGCGGCGCTGCTCGAGGCCGGCGTCGACGAGGCGCACCTCGTGACGGACAAGATCAGCGGATCACGTGCCGGTCGACCCGGCCTGGACCGGTTACTGCAGCAGTTGCAGCGCGGCGATGTATTGACGGTGTGGAAGCTGGACCGCCTCGGCCGCTCGGTGTCGCACCTGGTCAACCTGGTGGAAGAGCTGGGGGAGCGGGGCATCCAGTTCCGTAGCCTCACGGACGGCCTAGACACCACAACGAAGTCCGGCCGTTTCATGTTCACCGTGGTCGCTGCCATGGCCCAGTTCGAACGTGATCTCAACCAGGAGCGCACCGCGGCCGCGTTGGCCGTCCTCCGCGAAAAGGGCGTTGCCTTGGGCCGCCCGTCGCGGATCACCCGCGGCCAGTACGAGGTAATTCGTAATTTGCACGACCTGGGAAAAAGTGAACGGGCGATCGCCAGCAGCGTGGGCTTGTCCCGATCGACGGTGCGACGGGTGATTCATGGCAATATTGCCTCTCTGGCCAAGTACGAGACCTCGGCTGTCGACGCCCTTCCCTTCGCGCCCGTCCAATCCTGAAAAATCGGTCGTGACCCAGCAAGGTGCGGTACCCACGTCGGCTGCCGATCAACCCGTTAAACGGGCAGTTTTTCTTGTACGCGACACGGTAAAGGCCACTCAGAGCTACACCTGGCGCATCTGGACGAACGGTACGAGTTTCTACCTCATGCCAAGATACCTACCTGTTTCCGGGTTCAAGGTCAGCTTGCATGGTCCCCGCGATGCCGCCAGCAAACCACTGTGGAAGATTGCAGTGGACTGGGAGGACCGTGACGCCGCGATCGCCGCCGGCGGCGTAGCCCTTTACGCCGAAGAAGACTACCGCCACGACTTCAAGGGCCGCACCGTTCGCCCTGGTGTTCGGCACGCCGTGCGTCTCCGTTTTCCTTGGAAGAGCTTCCACCGAGGATCACCTCCTGGTCCACACCCTGGCAATGCAAAGCAGATCGCTACTAGTTTCCACGCGGTTCTTCGGCCACCAACACAGATGCAGTACCTCGATGTGGACATTTACGTATCAGACACCGGCAAACCGTACTGGCCCCACGAGTCTGATCTGATCCGCGACCGCGCCCAAGTTGCCTGGCTGGTCAATGACATAGGACAACACCTCACCGCAGTGAGCTGGTCGCACGGTCTCAACTACCCCACACCTGAGACGCTCGGTGTGCTTCCGGCTCCGACGGGACCAGATGACGCCATCCGCGCGATCGGCGCGTGCGTCGATCGGGACCTCCTTTGGATACAGGAACAGGTCGGCAGCCGACGGGTTTTCGACGGTCGAACCTTCAACATTCAATGGCTTCTGCACGACGACTAGTGCTGCCATCAAAAGTCACACTTAGGATCTAACCACTGGTCATTTCACGACGATCTTTCCAGCGCACCCGATCTTCTGGTCGTACTCTTTGCCATTGAGAGAGTAGGTGATTGAGCAACCTCTCAAAGAGAACGCGCCTGGGTGGGAAAATTTCAAAATGAGGGCCGGGTAGTACGGACTATCGTCTCCATGGATATCGACTGTCCGCCCGGTATAATTGCGATATTTCAACATATTCGGACCACTGTTCGGAACGCCTAAATATGACCCAATGATGACGCCGTCGGAATCATTCGCGGAAAGGAGTATAGATCGCGTGGAAGAAATGCTAGAAGGTGCTTTCCGTAGGCGAGCATTTCGAAAGACAAAACCCTCTCTTTTGGTGGCGCCGAGAACTGGCAGAGCAACACCTACTGAATCCCCAACATGAACCCCGACGGGACCACCGCCTAGCGTTATTGTCATCCCCATGGAGTCAGCGCCAGTGATGTAGTTCCCCCTGGGCGGCGTCGATGCTTGTCCGTCAGTCAGGCGGTCGCATGAAGGGAGAAACAGAACGACCAACAGGGCGCAAACCATGGCTCTCATGACAACCCCAGCGGGTCCCGTTGGACGCTACGGCAATAAGAACGACAGGCAGCGTGACGTGAACGTCTCGACTGCGAACCCCCAGAGAACTTCATGGCAACAGCATGGCGGAGGGCAGGGCCATCTGAGCGGACTAGCCCTGTCGCTCGGAGAAGCCACGCACGACGAGGCGCGGTTGACTTGTCATAATGTAGATTATCGGCGATAACGAACAGGCCTGGCGAACTCAGTAGTCCTGCGGTCTAGCGTGGTGGCGGTGAAGCTGATCGATGCCGCATCGACAGAGTTCGAGCGCGCGGTGCGCGAACTACCCGAGGATTCGTGGGCGTTGCAGACACCGTGTGACATGACCGTGCGAGCACTCGTCGAACACGTCGTTGTCGGCAACCGGTTCACCACCTTGCTTCTGCAGTGTGTGAGCCGCGACGTGGCACGCACACGACTCGATGCCGACCAGCTCGGGACCGACCCGGTGTCCGCAGTCGTCGACTCGTCGCGGGATCAGGCCGGCGCGTTCGCCGCAGCTTTGCCCGGTCAGCTCGTGCCGTATCGGACGGGCGACGTCACCGTGGACACCTTCCTGAGGTTCCGGCTGGTCGACCTGGTCGTTCATGCCTGGGATCTGCGCCGCGGTGCAGGCCTCGACGAGGCGCTGAATCCCGAACTCGTCGAGGCGCTCCTGGCGGTGGTCGGGCCGTATCTCGAGGAGATGATCTCTTACGGCGCGTACGGCGATGGGCCGAGCGGCACGCTGCCGGGCGACGCCTCAGCCCAACATCGGCTTCTGGACGAGTTCGGCCGCCGACCCTGACCGCGTCCTGTCAGCCCGCGGAGATCTCCGCGAAGTCGACGTCCGCGGTCGCCACGACACCTGCCGTCCGACCCGGCGCGGTCTGGTACTCCCAGTAGAGATTCGTGTGGTCGATGACCTTCTCCGGCGGTGGCGCGCCGTACGGCGACAGGTCCTCGGTCGTGTGCGCGTCGGAGACCAGTCGTGCGTCGTAGCCGCGGACCAGCGCGCCGTGCAGGGTGGACCGGATGCACGCGTCGGTCTGCGCTCCGGACAGCACCAGCGATCCGACGCCGAGTTCGGCCAGTACGGACTCGAGCTCAGTGTCTTCGAACGAATCGCCGAATGCCTTCTGCACCAACGGTTCTGCGTCGAGACGCGTGAGCTCCGGCACGTACTGCCAGCTCTCGCTGCCGGTCTGCAATTCGTCGCTGTTGTGCTGCACCCACACCACCGGCACCTGTGCCGCGCGGGCCTTGTCGACCAGTGTGGAGACGTTCGCGACGACCCGGTCGCGGTCGTAGGACTCCCCCATCACTCCGTTCTGCACATCGATCACGAGCAGTGCGGTCTTCGGGCGGTTCGCGAGCGTGGTCATGGATGCCTCCAGGTCCTGATCGGGTCGTGACATCGATGCTAGGACCGACCACCGACAACCCGCCCGGTCAAGGCGTGACCTGGGCCGGGGCAGCCAGCAAGCGCCCCGACCAGACGCCTCGTGCCGTCCGTACCGTCACAGTCACCCAGGCGATCACCAGCCCGGCGAAAAGCAGGCAGGCCACCACCGTCAGCGGCTCGCTCCCGGTGAACTTCGCGAGCGCGGACGTGCCCGTCACCATCGTGCCGACCGGGAAGGTGAAGGACCACCACGGGAGCCCGAAGGGCATACCGTCCCGCACGGTCCGTGCGGTGAGCACGACCACCAGGCCGAGCCAGAGCATCGCCAACCCCCACACGGGGAGCCCGTAGAGGAGGATCATCCGCCGGAACGGCGCACCGTAGGTCGGCCCCAGCACGCTCGGCGCAACGACGCCCAGGTGATGCACCGCGGTCACCGACTGCCCGAGCGGGCCGAGCACGATCCAGAAGGTCGGCACCAGGGCCGCCGCGCCGGCCCCGTGACACCACAGCCGCCGGCAGATCAGCGGCACGATCACCAGGCTGCAGAGCACCGTCACGGCGAAGCAGCCGTAACAGACGAGCAGCATCGCCTCCCGCGCCCACCCGGACGGCAGATGCGGGATCAGGGCGGCCCCCGTCGCCGCAGATGGCTCCGCGCAGCGCCGGATGGCGGACCCAGTGCGCGACCGTCGCGGCACAGAGGACGACGAGAAGCGTTGCGGCCCAGACCCATACGATCAGAGCAGCGTCGGCGATGCCGGCCGGCTGCACGGGCAGTCCCACGGCAGAGACTGCGACGATGCCGGTGCCCATCACGGCCGCGAACCAGTTCGGTCCGACGTACGCCAACGGCGAGGCACCGCTCAGCTCACCGAACACTCCCCCGGTACGACGCGCCGTCGGCGGCCGCAAGGTCTGTGTCATGGGACTAGCTTCCCGCCAGAGCCGGCACGGCGGTAGCGGTCGCGTCCCTGTCCGGGCACAAGCTGCACCTGTGAGTGGCTACGGTAGGCGGCGTGACGCTGCCCGACATGCCCTCGCTGAGACTGCTCGTCGACGTGGCGCGGTTGGGCAGCATCGGAGCCGCCGGGCGGCCCGCCGGGATGTCGCAGCAGGCCGCCTCGGAACGCCTGCGGACGGTCGAGGCGAACGTCGGGGTAACCCTCCTGCGCCGCTCCCCCGGCGGTTCGACGCTGACCGATGCGGGTGCCCTCCTCGTGGAATGGGCGACCCGGCTGCTCGACGTCGCCGACGAGATCGACCAGGGCATCAGCACCCTGCGCGCGGACCGCGCCCGGGAACTGTCCGTGGTCGCCAGCATGACCGTCGCCGAATACCTGCTGCCCGCCTGGCTGGTCCGCCTGCGCCAGCGACAGGACACGACGGTGACCCTGCGAGCGACCAACAGTGAGAACGTTGTTCAGGCGGTGCGCGCCGGTGAAGCCGACCTCGGGTTCGTGGAGGACTCGGTGTCGCACAGTGGTCTCGCGAGCCTGGTCGTCGCCCACGACGAGCTGGTGGTCGTGGCTCACCCCGACGACGTGTGGTGCCGCCGGCGCCGGGCGGTCGACGCGAGCACCCTGGCGCGTCGGGAGCTGACTGCGCGAGAGCCCGGCTCGGGCACCCGCCGCGTGCTGGAGGCGGCGCTGCGGGCAGCGGGCCTGGCCCCTTCGGTGCCCGCGGTCGAACTCACCACGACCGCGGCCGTCCGCAGCTCCGTCCTCGCGGGAAGTCCGCCGGCCGTGCTCAGTCACCTGGCGGTCAAGGCCGACCTCAGCGCGGGCCGGTTGCGCGCGGTGCCCGTCGACGACCTCGACCTGCGCCGCGACCTCACGGCTGTCTGGCAGGGTTCGGCGCGGCCGCCGGCCGGGCCGGTGCGCGACCTGCTCGCGATCGCCCGCGCCGGCTGACCGGGACCCTCAGCCCACGAAGATGCAGAACGGGTGACCGGCCGGGTCGGCGTAGACCCGCAGCGGCTCCTCGTCGTCGTCGGATCGGTCGAGTAGCATCCGGCCGCCGAGCCGCAGCACCCGACGGTGCTGATCGTCCAGTGCTTCCTTCGACAGCACCGTCATGTCGAGATGCAACTGTTGCGGCACCGGCTCGTTGTCCGGCCAACTGGAGCGCGGCAGGGTGTCCACCTTCTGGAACGCCAGCGGCGGTGAACCCTCGGGAGCCCGCAGCACCAGCCAGTCGGCAGTGTCCGGCTCCCCCGGGCCCGGCGCCTCGTCACCGTGGCGGTACGTGTAGCCGAGGAGCAGCCGGTAGAACTCGGCCAGCGCGCGTACGTCGGTCGTGTCGAGCACGGTCTGCCGCAGTCTCGGCATGTCCTCAGGTGAGTCCATCGTCGGTCACTCCCGTCCTTGTTCTCGCGCGCGGCGGCGGTCTTGCGCTGCGTCCTAATCTGAGAATCGTCGATCGATGCGCACGCACCAGGGAGGCACGGTCATGGCGTACGACGGACCCAACCAGGCACCCATCCTCGCGCGTCTACGAGACATGGACCACATCGATCGTCGTGCCTTCCTGGCCGTCACCGCCGCGGGTGCTGCGGCAGCCGCCCTCGCTGGGTGCAGCCCCACGAGCAGCCGCGCGGCCGGTAGCGCAGCCGCGGGCGGGGGATCCTCGAGCGCTGGTCTGGCGGCCACGTCATCGTCCGGGCAGTCTGCTGCGGCCGGTGCGGCGGGCGGACCCACCCTGGCGGACTGGAAGCAGCTGGCCGGTCAGATCCAGGGGGTCGTGCTGCTGCCGGGCAGCACGCCGTACGCGCAGGACAAGCTGCTCTTCAACCCCGAGTACGACGGCGCGAAGCCGCAGGCGGTCATCCGCCCCAAGACCACCACGGACGTGCAGCGCTCCATCGCCTTCTCCAGCAAGTACGGGCTGCACGTCTCGCCCCGCTCGGGCGGACACTCCTACATCGGCGCCTCTGCAGCCGACGGCACGGTCGTGATCGACCTGCGCGAGATGGCGGCCGTGGACGCGTCGGGATCCAGCGTCAGCGTGCAGGCCGGCGCCAACCTCTACTCCGTGCACGCCGCCCTGGCGGGCCGGAACCGCACCATCCCCACCGGCACCTGCCCCACCGTCGGCACCTCCGGGCTCACGCTCGGCGGCGGACTCGGCACCGAGTCACGGGCCCACGGACTGACCTGCGACCGGGTGGAGTCGGTGCAGCTGGTCCTGCCCGACAGCAGCCTCGTCACAGCAACGGCCTCCACCAACAGCGACCTCTACTGGGCGGCCAGGGGCGGCAGCAGCGCCATCCCGGGTGTGGTCACCAGCCTCGGGTACGGGACGTCCTCCACGACCGACCGGGGCATCTTCCGCGCCACCTTCCCGGTCGGGTCGGCGACCCAGGTGCTGGAAGGCTGGGCATCCTGGCTGGGCAGCGCCAGCCGGGACTGGTGGGCCAACGTGCACCTCGATCTCAGCGGGGGTCGTTGCGACCCAGCATCCTCGGGGTCTGCACCGCCGGTCGCGAGTTGCTCGCACTGAGCTCGCTGCAGCGGCACATCGGCGCCCGCGCCACCTCCACCTCGCACTTCCAACGCAGCTACCTGTCGACCGTGCAGTACTTCGGGGGCGGTACGACGTCGGCGCG
The DNA here is from genome assembly GCF_021391335.1 of Allobranchiibius sp. GilTou73. Taxonomy (GTDB): domain Bacteria; phylum Actinomycetota; class Actinomycetes; order Actinomycetales; family Dermatophilaceae; genus Allobranchiibius; species Allobranchiibius huperziae. Next base: position 2,548,562 of record NZ_CP090051.1, read on the forward strand.
CGCCCCGTTCACGGCGGGCACCGACCTGGTGAGGACGATGACCAGCTCCGCCGCGGCGGCCATCGTGCAGGGCACGCTCGCGGCCGGTCATCGTTCGGTGGCGGCCATCGTCGACCCGCTCGACGGCGCCGTGCACGACGTCGCAGCGAGCGCCGGCGCCTTCCCGTGGCGCTCCCACCAAGCCTCGATCCAGTGGTACGCCGGAGGCAGCGACTACGCCGGGGCGCGCTCGTGGATCTCTGCCGCGCACGCGGCGGTCAGGTCCGTGTCGGTCGGGGGCTACGTCAACTACCTGGAGAGCGGTGTCGCCGGATCCCGTTACTTCGCAGAAAACACCTCGAAGTTGAATTCGGTGCACCAGAAGTACGATCCGCACGGGCTGATGCATCTTCCCTTTACCCTCTGACGGTGGCAGACGGACGCTCCTCGACTCCCGAACAGCTTCGTCTGCAGTCGCGTTGGTACTGGTACGACTGGTCGGTCACGGCGTACATCACCGTCACCCTCGCGGTGCTCTTCTCCCCCTACCTCACCAGCATCGCGAACAAAGCCGCCTGCCCGACCCAGCCCAGCGACCGCACCTGCCACGCCGACCTGCACGTGCTCGGCGTCCCGGTGGCTCCGGGCTCACTGGTGCCCTACACGATCACCGCGGCCACGATCGTGTCGGCGTTCGTGCTCGTCGTGGTGGGCGCCATGGCGGACCGCTCCGAGCGGCCGCTGCGTTTCCTGACCGGTTTCTCCGCGGTCGGCTCGGTGGCCGCAGCCGCCCTGTGCCTGGTGGCCGGCGACCGCTGGGCGCTCGGCATGGGGCTGGCGATCGTGTCCAACGTGTGCGTGGCGGGGTCGCTCATCGTCTACTCCGCGATCATGGTGCGGATCACCCCGCCGGACGACCGCGACCGGGTCTCGGCCCGCGGCTGGTCCTACGGCTACCTCGGCGGCGGCCTGCTGCTCGTGGTCAACCTGGTCTTCCTCGGGCTGCACGACACCCTCGGCCTCAGCACCTCGGCGGTGGTGCGCATCAGCTTCGCGGTGAACGGCGTGTGGTGGGCGGTCTTCGCGACGTACTCGATCCGCGGCCTGCGCGCGGTGCCGCACGATCCGGCGGCCGCGATCGGCGGCAGTCCCCTGACGGCGGGAGTCCGTCAGCTGCGTGCGACCTTCGCCGAGCTGCGCGGATACCCGCAGACGCTGCGCTTCCTACTGGCCTATCTCTTCTACAACGACGGCGTGCAGACCGTCATCGCCTCCGCGAGCCTCTACGGGGCGCAACAGCTGAAGTTCTCCAGCACCCAGTTGCTTCTCACGATCCTGCTGGTGCAGTTCGTGGCGTTCGGCGGCGCGCTGGGCTTCGGCCGGCTCGCCCGCCGGGTGCCCGCGCGCGAGTTGGTACGGCGCAGCCTCTACCTGTGGACCGTCGTGGTGGTCCTGGCGTTCTTCGTGCCGCAGCACGCGTTCGGGCTCTGGCTGCTGCTCGCGGTCGGGATCGGCCTGGTGCTCGGCGGCACCCAGGCGCTCTCCCGTTCGCTCTACTCCCATCTGGTGCCGCACGGCCGCGAGGCGGAGTTCTTCAGCCTCTACCAGGCCATGGACCGCGGCACCAGCTGGCTCGGGACCCTGACGTTCGGGCTCGTCTACCAGCTCTTCCGCGACTACCGGCTCTCCATCGTGGCGCTGATCATCTTCTTCGTGGTCGGGGGCGCGCTGCTGCGCACCGTCGACGTACGACGCGGGGTGGTGGCCGCCGGCAACGAGGTGCCGGCGGTCGTCTGACCGCAGGTCCGCGCAGTGCGCCGCCGGCGTATGCCGATTTGCCCTCCCCGAGCGCCCTCGATACTGTCGCCGCCGACGTTGCAGCGCGATGGTGGCATCCAGGGGCAACCAATCCGAGCCCGCCTACGTCTACGAATCAGACTCATCAATCCTCGTGCGCAATGGAACACGACACCACATCGGTTCGTTATGCGTATGAGATCGCCGCGGTGTTGCCGACGAACCGCGGCCGCCGAGCAGGGAGAAGACCATGGCAGACCGTTCACTTCGAGGGACCAACCTCTCCACGCTGTCGCTGGAGACGGACGAGAACATCGCCTACAGCGAGCGACAGACCGTCCGCTACGAGTGCCAATGCGGCCGCATCACCGAGCTGCCCTTCTCCGTGGAGGCCGACGTGCCCTCCATCTGGGAGTGCCGTTGCGGCAAGGAAGCCACCCTGGTCGACGGTCCCGAGCCGAGCCGCAAGCCGGTCAAGCCCGCGCGTACCCACTGGGACATGCTGCTCGAGCGCCGCTCGGTGCCCGAGCTGGAGGAACTCCTGGAGGAGCGCCTCACCTGGCTGCGCGCCTCCCGCGGTGAGAAGCCGCGCCGCAAGCGCACCGCCTGATCCCCCGCGGGATTCAGTCCCGCACGATCCTTCCCTCGATGGCACCGGGCTTGCCCGGTGCCATCGGCGTATCCGGACCCGGGTCGACCCGCTGATCCTTCGACTGGTCGTAGGGCTCTGCCCGGTATGTCGGGGGCACCCGTTCACCGCGTACGACGCGCGCGCTCCCGGCGACGCCGAGCACCCGGCGCGCGACGAGCACCTGCAGCAGCCGGCGTCCGACCGGCCGGGTGAACGGCAGGACCAGCAGCAGTCCGAGCACGTCGGTGATGAAGCCGGGCACCAGGATCAGCAGGCCACCGGCCAGCACCAGGGCGGCGTCGGCCAGTTCGTCGGCCGGCATGGTGCCGGTGCGCAACGCCTCCTGCAGGCCGCGCCAGGCGCCGGACCATTCACGGCGTACGAGCCAGGCGCCGATCAGCGAGCACAGGACGAGCAGTCCGAGCGTCTGCCATCCTCCGATGGCGCGGGCGATCGCGATGATCACGGCGATCTCGCAGACCACCGTCACGAACAGGATCAGCGGCACCCACTGCAGCCAGCGGGTCCGTCGACGGGGTGCCGTCGTCATCGCGAGCGGCCCGGCAGCAGCCGCGCCAGTTGCCCGGCGCGGTAGTGCAGGCCCCAGGACGTGATGTTGACCAGGGACTCGCGCATGATGTCGCTGCTCATCTTCGACACCCCTACCTCACGCTCGACGAAGGTGATCGGTATCTCCACGATCCGCATGCCAGCCTGCGCGGCGCGCCATGTGAGGTCGATCTGAAAACAGTAACCGGCCGAGGCGACGTCCTCCAGGCGCAGCCGGCGCAGCGCGTCCGCGCGGTAGACCCGATAGCCGGCGGTGGCGTCGCGCACCTGCATGCCGAGCAGCAGGCGGGTGTAGAGGTTCGCGCCGCGGCTGAGGGCCTCGCGCTGGCGCGGCCAGTTGCGCACACTGCCGCCGGGCACCCACCGCGAGCCGATCACCACGTCGGCGCGCGCTGCCGCCTGCAGCATCTTCGGCAGCACGCTCGGCGGGTGCGAGCCGTCGGCGTCGATCTCGACCAGTGCGTCGTAGCCTCGGTCCAGGCCCCAGGCGAACCCGGCCAGGTACGCCGCGCCCAGGCCCTCCTTGGCGGCGCGGTGCATCACCTGCACGTGTGAGTCGTGGGCGGCCAGCTCGTCGGCGAGCTCGCCGGTGCCGTCGGGCGAGGCGTCGTCCAGGATCAGGATGTCGGCCTCGGGCACGGCCTCGCGCAGGCGCGCCAGGATCGTCGGAAGGCTCTCCAGCTCGTTGTACGTCGGCACCAGCACCAGCACGCGTCGTGGGGCGGAGTCAGACAAGCTGGCGGCCTCTCGGGGACGTCGTGTCGGCACGAACGGCGGTGCGTCGTCGCCGCGAACCGATCGCGGCCAGCAGGAAGGATGCCACAGCCAACGCGTAGGCGAGGTGTTCGGGCACATTCCCGAGTCGATCGGCGATCGTCAGCGAGCTACGCAGCGGCATCGCCCCGGAGAGCACCTTGCTGGTGAAGAGGCTGGAGCGGTCGTGCACGACGCCGTCAGGGGTGATCAGGCCGCTCACCCCGACCGTGGACACGTGCACCACCGACCGGCCGTGCTCGATGGCGCGGATCCGGGAGATCGCCAGTTGCTGCTCGGACTCGGCGGTGCGCCCGAACGTCGCGTTGTTCGTCTGCACGATGAGCAGCTGGGCGCCCTTCTCGACCGGCGCGCGCACCAGGCCGTCGTACGCCACCTCGAAACAGATGACGGGCCCGACCTTCACGTTGCCCTGGCTGCGGGTCGGGATCGTGAAGAGCCCGGTCTTCTTGCCGTGGGTGAAGTTGACCGTGAGGAGGTCGACCTTGCTGCTGAAGTGCCGGAAGAAGGAGCGGTAGGGCATGTACTCCGCGAACGGCACCGGGTGCTGTTTGACGTAGCGCGCCACGATCCCCCGGCCCGGCAGGTACAGCAGTGAGGTGTTCGAGACGTCCGGTGCCGGTTCGTCCAGCACGGCGCCCACGATGAGCGGTGCCTTGACCTCGGCCACGGCGTGCAGGATCTCGGTCATCGCGTCGGGATTGCGGGTCGGGTCGATGTCGGAGGAGTTCTCCGGCCACACCACCAGGTCGGGCGCCGGGATCTGGCCACGCCGCACCATCTCGGCAGCTTTCGCCGTCGCTCGCGCGTGGTCGTCGAGCACGGCGCGGCGCTGGGCGTTGAACTCCAGGCCGATGGTCGGCACGTTGCCCTGGATGCCGACGACCTGCAGCTTCTTGCCGGAGGTGGGTGTCGGGTACCAGATCGACCCGGCCACCACGACCACGACGGCGAGCGCGGGCCAGAGGGCGCGCAAGCTGCGTCGAGGCGCGTACGCCGCCGCGTCGGATCGCCGACCGCCCACGATCCCCGGCACCCACCGCTGCACGAGCGCTGCGAGCACCCCGCCCAGCAGCGCGACGACGAAGGTGAGGCCGGGCGCGCCGGCGATCGACGCCAGATGCGACAGCGGTGAGTTGGACTGCGACCATGCCAGGCGGGCCCAGGGGAACCCGCCGAAGGGGGACGCTGGAGCGCACGCCCTCCTGCACGACCCAGAGCAGCGCGACCCAGAACGGGCGCACCCGCGGTCCGGAGGCGGGCCACACCCAGCGGGGCAGCCACGGCAGCGGCGCCGCCGACTGCAGGATGGCGATGCCGAGCCCGAGGAACGCCACGTAGATCGACTCGGTGACACCGAGGGCGATCCAGGGCAGCGGACCCACGTAGATGCCGGTCCAGTGCAGTACCGGCAGGAAGCACGCCGCGCCGCCCACCAGGCCGCACAGGAATCCCACCCGGGCGCGTGCGCCACAGGTGGCGAGCGAGATCAACGCGACCCCGACCACGGCCAGCGGCCAGATGCCGAGCGTCGGGAAGGAGAGCCACAGGCACAGTCCGCCCGCGGCCGAGAGCAGGAGCCGTCGCCACACGCGAGCAAGAGTATGCGAGGAGCCCGTGACAACCCCGGGCAGAGGGAAGGACCCGCACTCCGTTGGGACCAGTACGCGCCGGGGCGCATGTTTTCTACTGAGAGTGCGGGTCCATCCAGCCTGCGGCCGCCGTAACAGCCCCCGCGGCGCGAAGAGAAATTTACCGGTCGCCAAGTAGATGTCAACAGCGGTCTGACCTGCGAAGACGCGCGTAGTCGCAGGTCAACGCGCCGCCTGGACGGACGTCAAGAATTCACCAATATCGAGATTTACGGCGTGTCGCGGCCGACACGCCGTAGCGGCGTCGTATGAGAACTCGTCGTCAGTCGGCTGGGGGAAGCCTGTCCTCCCACGGTGTGCTGAGCACGACCGTGGTGTGGGTGGTGACCGACGCCGCCGCCCGGATCCGGGCCAGCAACTCCTCCAGCTGCAGCGGACCAGCGACCCGCGCCTGCAGGACGTAGCTCTCCACGCCTGCGACCGAGTAGCAGGAGTCCAGCTCGGTCAGGTCCCGCAGGCGGTCCGGCACGTCGTCGGGCGCCGCCGGATCGACCGGTGTCACCGAGATCAACGCCGTGAGCGGATTGCCCGCCGCGTCGTGGTCGATCAATGCGCGGTAGCCGCGGATCACCCCGCGCTCCTCCAGCCGGCGTACCCGCTGGTGTGCCGCCGAGGTCGAGAGCCCGAGGGCCCGGCCCAGGTCGGTGAAGCTCATCCGACCGTCCGCCGCCAGCATGCCGACGATCCGACGATCGAGTTCCTCCATGGGGGCACTGTAAGGGACGATGCCGTGCATGACCCGACGCCTCATGCTGCTGGACTCCGCCAGTCTCTACTTCCGTGCGTTCTACGGAGTGCCGGACCGGCGAGACAGTCCGGATATGTTGCCTACCAATGCGATCCGGGGATTCCTGGACATGATCGCGACGCTGGTCAACGACCACGAGCCCTCCGATCTGGTCGCGTGCTGGGACAACGACTGGCGACCGGCGTTCCGGGTCGACGCCATCCCCTCCTATAAGGCCCATCGGGTGACCGAGGGGTCGGAGGTGCTCGAGGAGTCCCCGGAGGACCTCACCCCTCAGGTGCCCTACATCGTGTCGCTGCTGGCCGCGCTCGGGATCACGCGCCTGGGCGCCGACGGTTACGAGGCCGACGACGTGATCGGCACTCTGGTGCACACCCACCTCGGCGTCTGCCCCGTCGACGTGGTGACCGGTGACCGGGACCTCTTCCAGCTCGTCGACGACGAGGCGTCGGTGCGGGTGCTCTACACCGCACGCGGCGGGGTGCGCGAGCCGGACGTGATCGACCAGTCGGCGCTGCAGGCCAAGTACGCCGTGGCGACCGGGCGGGCGTACGCCGAGATGGCCACGCTGCGCGGCGACACCAGCGACGGGCTGCCCGGGGTGGCCGGCATCGGTGAGAAGACGGCCGCGACGCTGCTCGCGCGGTACGGCGACCTCGCGGGCCTGCGCGCCGCGATCGACGGCGGTGACCCGACCCTCAGGGCGCGCAGCGGGCCAAGCTGGAAGCGGCCTCGGACTACCTCGACGTGGCCCCGGCCGTCGTCGACGTGGCACTGGACGTGCCGGTGCCGACCGATCTGGTGACGGCGTTGCCGCGGAAGGTCGCGAATCCGGAGGCGCTGCAGCGCATCGCCGACGAGATCGACATCGCCACTCCGCTGCGGCGGGTCCTCGCTGCGCTGGACCTGCAGGGCTGAGACGTCCCGCGCGGGCGTCCGGACTCCTCCCACGTCGGGCGCCGCAGGGCTTCGCACACTCGGGTGCGAAGCGTCAGTAGGCGCGGCGGCGGTCTCCGCGCGGGTCGCCCGGCGGGAAGGTGCCCTCGTCGTCGGTGCCGTTGTCGTGCTGGAAGAGCAGCTCGTTGAGCCGCACCTGGACGTCCTCCACATGGGGCACGTCGTGCAGTTGAAGACCGGCCTGGTCCGAGGCGTCCGAGACGATGAGAGTGCCGCAGCCGAGGATGCGGTCCAGCGGGCCCTTGTCGTAGGCGACGTCCGAGATGCGGTAGAGCGGGATGTCGCGGCCCGACTTGCTCACGATCCCGGTCCGGGTGATCAGCCGGCGGTTGGTGATGACGTAGAACGTCGCCCGCCACCGCCACACCGGCGCCAGCACGAAGACGACCACGATCAGCAGCCAGACGACCCCGATGGCGAGGCGGCCCCACTGGTTGTCCCAGTACACCGCGCCCGCGATGGCCGCCACGGTCGCGACGACCAGGATGATCAGCGGGAGGACGATGGCCTTGATGTGGGTGTGCAGCTCGAGTTCGACGCGCTCACCCTGGGTCAGGTGCTTCGGCGAGAAGGACATGGCCGCATCCTGCCACGACCCGATCCCACTCCCCCGGTTGTCAGCGCATTTGCGGCGCCGACGCCAGGACGGCGCTGACGAAGGGGCGGCGGGTCAGTCCAGCCGGTCGGCCGCCACCACTCCGCGCAGCACCGCGTCGATGCCGGCACGCGTCGTACGCCGCATCTGCGGGTCCGAGCTCGCGTCGTGGATCTGGTCCATCAGGTCCACGAGCTGCTTGCAGCGCCGCACGAAGTCGCCGGCCGACAGCTCGGAGTCGCGCAGCACCAGCTCCAGGCGCCCGCCGCTGGCCCACCGGTGCATCATCCAGGCGATCCCGGAGTCCGGCTCGCCGGTCGGTGCCAGCCGCTTGCCGAGCTGCCGGTCGTGCAACTCGCCCCAGAGCCGGTTCATGTGCTCGAGGGCCTCGGCGACCTGGTCGTTGGGCACCTTCACCGAGCCGCCCTCCCCCTCCCGGCGGGCTTGGTGGATCAGCGAGCTCACCACCGCAACGAGCGACGGCGGGTCGAGCCTGCGCCAGACGTCCTGACGCAGGCACTCCGCGACCAGCAGATCCTTCTCGGCGTAGATGCGCTGCAGCACCCGGCCCTCGTCGGTCACCTTCTCGCCGTCCGGGGTCAGGTAGCCCAACTCGGCGAGCAGGTCGCAGATGCGGTCGAAGGTGGCGGCGACGGTCTGGGTGCGCCCGGACACCTTGCGCTGCAGGCCGTCGGTCTCACGGCGCAGTCGCCACCACCGCTCGGCCCAGCGGGCGTGCTCCTCACGGTGCTCGCACCGGTCGCAGGGGTGATCGTGCAACCGGCGGCGCAGGCGCTCCACATCGGCCTGGGTCTGCTCGTCGGGCTCCGGGGCGTTCGCCTTCGCTGCGCGCTCGGCCATCCCCTCGGGCACCTTGGCGCGCAGCGTGGCCGCCAGGTCACGACGGGCCTTGGGGTTGCGGGAGTGGAAGCCCTTGGGGATCGGCAGCGTGGTGAACGCCGCGATCGGTCCGTCAAGGTCGCTGTCCTCCAGACGGCGCACCTGAGCGTCCTGGGTCAGGATCATCGGCTCGGCGCTGCCGCGGCGCCCACCGACGTTCGCCTGGATCACGATGGCCAGGCCCTGGCGGCGGCCGGACGGCACCTGTACCACGTCGCCGGGTTTGAGCGCCTCCAGCGACACCGCGGTCTCCGCTCGGCGGCTGGCGGCGCGGCGGCGTACGGCGGCCTTCTGCAGGTCCGACAGTTCGCGGCGCAACGCGGCGTACTGCGCGAAGTCGCCCAGGTGACAGCGCATCGCCTCGGTGTAGCCCTCCAGGGCCTCCTCGTTGCGGCGCACGGCCGTCCCGACGCCGACCACGGACTTGTCGGCCTGGAACTGGGCGAACGACTGCAGCAGCAGCTCTCGCGCTGCGGGACGGCCGACCTGGTCCACCAGGTTGACCGCCATGTTGGAGGTGGGCACGAAGCTGGACCGCAGGGGGTAGGTGCGGGTCGAGGCCAGGCCGCCCACCTCGTGGGGGTCCAGGCCGCGGTTGTAGAGCACGACGGCGTGGCCCTCGTAGTCGATGCCCCGGCGGCCCGCGCGGCCGGTGAGCTGGGTGTACTCCCCTGGCGTGATGTCCGCGTGCGTCTCGCCGTTGTACTTCACCAGTCGCTCCAGGACGACGGTGCGCGCGGGCATGTTGATGCCGAGCGCCAGCGTCTCGGTCGCGAAGACCGCCTTGATGCGGCCCTCGGTGAACAGCTCCTCGACGATCTCGCGGAACGTCGGCAGCATCCCGGCGTGGTGCGCGGCGAACCCGCGACCCAGGCCCTCCACGAAGTCCCAGTAGCCGAGGACGCCCAGATCCTCCTCGGGCAGGTAGGAGACGCGCTCCTGCACCAGTTGCCGGATCCGCTCGCCCTCGGCGGCCGGGATGAGGCGGGTGCCCCAGGAGAGCAGTTGCGTGACCGCCGCGTCGCAGCCGGCGCGGCTGAAGATGAAGGTGATGGCGGGGAGCAGTCCGGCGCGGTCGAGTGCGTCGATGACCTCGGCCCTGCTGGGTCCGCGGCTGGGCCGGCCCGAGCGCACGGGCCCGTCGTGGGCGCGGCCGCGACGCTGGTTGCCCCGCCGGCCCTTCGGTCCCCCGGCGTCCTCTCGGCGTCCGTGCCGGTCGGTCTTCGCGTCGAACTGCGAGATGCGTTGCAGCAGCTCAGGATTGAGTCGCAGACGGTCACTGTTCTCGTCATCGACGAAGAGGTCCAGGATGCTCGGACCGACCATCATGTGCTGCCAGAGCGGCACCGGGCGGGTCTCCTCGACGATCAGCTCGGTGTCGCCGCGGACCGTGCCGAGCCATTCCCCGAACTCCTCGGCGTTGCTGACCGTCGCCGACAGCGACACGAGCTGCACGTCGTCCGGCAGCTGGATGATGACCTCCTCCCACACGGCGCCGCGGAAGCGGTCGGCGAGGTAGTGCACCTCGTCCATCACGACGTAGCCGAGCCCGCGCAGGGTGTCCGACCCGGCGTAGATCATGTTGCGCAGCACCTCGGTGGTCATCACGACCACCGGCGCCTCGCCGTTGATGGAGGAGTCGCCGGTCAGCAGCCCGACCTTGTCGGCGCCGTGCCGGGCGACCAGGTCGGCGTACTTCTGGTTCGACAGGGCCTTGATCGGCGTCGTGTAGAAGGTCTTGGTGCCGGTCTGCAGCGCCAGGTACGCCGCGAACTCGCCGACCAGCGTCTTGCCCGAACCGGTCGGCGCGGCGACGAGCACGCTGCGGCGGCCTTCCTGGACGGCGACCAGGGCCTGGCGCTGGAAGTCGTCGAACGGGAAGTCGTACCCGTCGGCGAACCGTCGCAGGTGCGAACCGTCGATCCGGCGCGGGGCGCGCGAGGGCTGCGAAGTTGCCGAGCTGGACATGTCTCGAAGGCTAGCCCTGCCGGTGGATCAGAGCGTGGAGGCCTCGTCGTCGGGCACGTCGAGCCATTCCCGCGGCTCGGCCTGTTTGCGGCGCCGGTCGAAGAACGCCGAGACGGCGACGGCCGCGAAGTACAGACCGACCATCGGGAAGGCCAGAGCGAGCATCGACCAGGCGTCCGGACTGGGGCTCATCACGGCGGCGAAGACGAAGATCAGCATCGTCGCGATCCGCCAGCCCTTGAGCATCACCCGGGCCGGCAGCACCCGAATCCCGTTGAGGCCCACCAGGAAGACCGGGAGCAGGAAGGCCAGCCCGAACGCCAGGACGAACTTGGTGATGAACGCGATGTAGGTCTGCGCGTCGATGAAGTTCGTGCCCTGCTTGGGCGTCTGGCCGACGAGGAAGACCACGGCGTTGGGAATGGTGCGGGTCGCGACCCAGCAGCCGATCAGGAAGAGCGGCACGGCCGAGAGGATGAACGCCGCGCCGACCCGCTTCTCCTTGCGGGTGAGGCCGGGTGCCAGGAAGGCCCAGATCTCCCACAGCCACACGGGGCTGGCGAGGATGAAACCGAGCCAGAGCGACACCTTCAACTTGATGCTGAAGGCGTCACCGACGCCGCGGCCGAAGTTGGTGCTCACTCGGGAGGCTGGCACGTGGCGATCGCGGGCCGCGTCCAGCAGCGGATCGATCATCCACTGGTAGACGGTGTGGAACTTCAGCCAACCGACCACCGCACCGATGGCGACCGCGACGGCCGCGATGAGCGCACGCCGACGGAACTCCCGGAAGTGCTCCCCCAGGGACATCCGACCTTCCGGATTGTCCTTACGGCCCAGTACGGCCATGAAGTCTCAGATGCCCCGCTGCGCGACGTGTCAGGCGGAGGTGTTGTGGTCTGCCGGGTGCTGCGCGGGGGTCTCCGGCACCGTCGGCGTCGTGCCGGCGGCCGGAGCCTGCGGAGTGTCAGCAGGCGCGGGGGGCGTGGCGGCAGCAGGTGTGGCTGGTGGCGTGGTGGCCTGGCCCTTGACCGTCTGGCCGGCGGCCTCGGACTTCTTGTCGTTCTTCATCTCGTCCATCTCCGAGCGCAGGATGCGCGCGGAGCGGCCAAGCTGCGGGCCATGTCGGGCATCTTCTTCCACCCGAAGAGCAGGAGGATCACGACAGCGAGGACCACGATGTGCCAGCCGTCGAACAAGTTACGCATCAGGAGGATCCTTCACGTCTAGGGTGGTGCAGCGGTCTCCACTGTACGCGACCCGCCTGGTCACTCTTCGGAGATGCCGGTGGTCTGTCTCGGCGGGGATCAGCTCCCCTCGTACGCCGCGAGCGCCTCGTCCGCCCCCGCGCGGACCTCCTCGCGCAGAGACTGCGGCTCGATGACCCAGGCCCCGCCGGCGAGTCGCCAGACCAGGTTGCGCACCCATGTGCTGTCGGCGGTGCGCAGCGTGACCGTCAGGTTGCCGTCGGCGGCCTGGGTGCGGTCCTGCACCGGGTAGTACTCCGCCACCCACGCAGCTTGCGGCGCGAGTCCCAGGGTCACCGTCAGATCGTCCGGTGCCGGGGTGAAGATGTCGGTGTCCAGGTCGCGGGCCCTGGCCTGCGCGGGCGGTGTGCCGTCCACGTCCAGCGGGGTGATCGTCTCGATCCGGTCGAGCCGGAAGAGCCGCACATCCTGTGCGCGGTGGCACCACCCCTCGAGGTACCAGTGGCTGTCGATGTTGAAGACCCGCATCGGATCGACGTCCCGCTCGGTGGCCTCATCGCGAGCGGCCACCAGATAGCGCAGGTGCACCCGACGATGCCCGCGCAGCTCCTCACGCGCCAGGGCGAGCGTCTCGTCGGCCACCGACCCTGCCAGCGTCACCTGCACCCGGCGGGTCGCCTGGGCGCTCTCGCCGGTCGCCTCGGTGAGCTTGGCGAGGGCCCGGTCGACGGCCTCCCGCTCCCCCAGGCCCGGCACGGCTGCCAGGGCCCGCAGGCCGACGATCAGGGCGGTCGCCTCGTCGATGCCGAGCCGCAGGGGTCGGGCGATGGTGTCGGCGTTGCGCAGATAGACCCGGCCCTCCTCCCACTCGGCCTCGATCAGGTCGTCGGGCAGGTGGCCCGGCGTCCCGCAGACGAAGAGCAGGCTGAGGTCGGACTCGATCTGCGCGCGGGGCACGCCGAGCTCGGCGGCGGCCTCGTCGATGTCGATCCCCTGACGGTGCACCAGCCACGGAACCATCGTGAGCAACCGCGACAGCCGAGCGGTCGCGCTCTCGGGAGTGGCCATCAGCGTGCCTCCTGGGCGTCGCGGGCAGCCCGCAGACGGCGTACGACGGCCTGCGTCAGCTCGGGCGGATGGATGACCCGCACGGCCGGGCCGAACCCGGAGATCTGCTCGGCGAAGACCTCGGTGTCGGTGAAGTCGACGTCGAGCTGCGACCAGTGGTCGTCGATGTCGCCCACGGTGCGTGCCCGACGGCGCAGCGTGTTGCCTGCACCGACCAGCACCCGCAGCACCGCAGGCTGCGGCTCGCGCTCGACCTCGACGCCCTCGATCATCCGCAGCGGGTCGTGGTCGTCCGGCACCTGGTAGGCGCCGGGGCGTCCCGTGGCCTTCACGGCGCCGTCGATGCGACCGAGCCGGAAGACCCTTGGAGCCCCGCGGTCGGTGTCGAATCCGGTGACATACCAACGGCCGTGCCAGTTGGTGACCGCCCAGGGCTGCAGGTGACGAGTGCTGACGGCCCCATCGGATTTGCGGTAGTCGAAGCTGATCGGCCGGCAGGCGAGGACGGCATCCTTGACCGGGGTGAAGGATGCCTCCGTCGTGCGCACGCGGGGCTCCAGGCCGAGGATCGAGGCGGCGTCACGCTCGACGTCGGCCGCCTGCAGCTTGCGCATCGCGGTCGAGGCGGCCCCGGCGAGGCTCGCCTGCTGCCACGTGCGGCTCGCCAGACCGAGCACGGCCAGCTCGTCCGCCTCGAAGACGATGTCGGGCAGCGCGTACTCCCGACGGTCGATCCGGTAGCCGGGTTCGTCGTCGAAGTAGGCGTCCAGCGGCTCGGTGCGCAGCGGGATGCCCAGGTCGCGCAGCTCGTCCTTGTCGCGCTCGAACATCCGGTCGAAGGCCTCGGTCGACGCGGTCTCCCCGTACTGCGGGACGGCGTCGCGGATCCGCGCCTTCGACAGCGGCTGACGCGTGTAGAGGAGGCAGATCACCAAGTTGAGCAGCCGCTCGGTCTTGGCGGCCGGGGAGGTGGTGCTCATGTGCGGCAACGCTATCCCACCCGCACCGCCGGTGCGCACGTATGTTCGCCCCGCGGCGCGGCCGCAACTCGGCTCGATGGTGACACAGCTGGGTCCCAGAGTCACAGGCCGACCTGTGTCCTTCGGACGTATCTGCGCCAAGGTCACCGGTTCGCGTGTCGCGTCTGTCACGCTGAGGCCATGCCCGGAGTCTTCCCCGCGCCCGACGAGCCGACCCCGCCGTGGTCGCCCGGCACTCCGGTGTGGCGTGCGAACGAGCTGCCGCCGGACGCCCGCCGGATGGGCTTGTCGCCCTGGGTGGCACCCGAGCTGCAGCTGGCGAGCAATCTGCGCGCGGACAACAGGTTCCACCGCGTCCTCGCCTGGATCGGGCTGGTGGTCTCGGTGGCCGTGGTGCTCGCGCCGCTCGTCGCGATCCTCCTGTGACCACCGCTTCCTGCCTGAGCCCAACGAAGAACCGTCGAGCGGCATCCGTGGAGGGATGCCGCTCGACGGTGTCGTACGCAGCTCAGGCGTGCGGGTCGGTCAGCCGATACCGAACGCCGCACCCGCACCGGGTCGGTTGGTGCTGACCAGGTCAACCACGAAGATCAGGGTCTCCCCCGGCTTGATGGCGTCGCCGGCGCCACGCTCGCCGTAACCCATCTGCGGGGGGATGGTCAGCTTGCGGCGACCGCCCGCGCGCATGCCGACGATGCCCTCGTCCCACCCGCTGATGACCTGACCCACGCCCACCTGGAACCGCAGGGGTTCGCCGCGGTCCCAGGAGGAGTCGAACTCCTCGCCGGTCGACCACGCGACGCCGACGTAGTGCGCCTCGATGGTGTCGCCGGAGTTGGCCTCGTTGCCGTCACCCTCGGTGATGTCCTCGATGACCAGGTCGGTCGGCGGGGTGTCACCCGGGAAGTCGACCTCGGGCTTGGTGGTGGTGGAGTCGAACGGCATGGTGGCCTCTCTGGCGTTTCGGTGACGGCGGGGTCGCGACGGGCGTCAGTTGCCGCCGGACTGCTGTTGCTGCTGCGGGGGCTGCGGGACGATCGCCAGGATGTCGACGACGAACGCGATCGTGTCGGTGCCCTTGATGCCCGCCTGGGCCTGTCCGGCGCTGCCGTAGCCCTCGGCCGGCGGGATCGAGATGAGGACGCGGCTGCCGACCGTCTGACCGGTGAGGCCCTTGACGAAACCGGCGATCGCACCCGTCGAGAGCTGGAAGGTCGCCGACTGGCCGGTCTTGGCGCTGGCGTCGAAGACCTTCTTGGTGCGCAGGTTGACGCCGGTGTAGCTGACCGTCACGAAGTCGCCGGTGGCGGTCTTGATGCCCGAGCCCTTGATGAGGGGCTGGATGAGAAGCGTCTTCGGCGCGGTGGCCGGGACGGTGATCGTGGCCTGCTTGTTCGTGCCCGCCGGCACCGACACCTTGAAGCCGTCCTGCGGGGTGGCCTGGGTGCCGGTCGGCTGGGTGAGCGCGTCCGCCGCGCCGTCGATCTTGATGTAGAAGACCAACGTGTCGGTGGCGGAGACGCCGAGCGTGCTGTTTCCGGCCGACCCGAAGCCCTGCGACGCCGGGATCGCGACCTTCTGCGTCGTGCCGACCTTCTTGCCGACGAGCGACTTCACCAGGCCCGGGAGCTGGGTGGTGTCCGCCAACGGGATCGGCACGAAGCGCTGCCCGAAGGTGCTGACCAGCTGCTTGTTCTTCGTGGCGTTGTAGGCCACGTAGTCGACGTACGCGATCTGCTTGGCGCCGATGGTCGGGCCGGTCCCCTGCGTCAGCACCTGGGTCGCGGTCTGGCTGCCCGCCTTGAATCCCCCCTTGGGGATGGTGACCGTCGGCTTGTCGGCGTTCGACGTGTTGACCGTGAGGTCGCTGAGCGACGTCGCCGTCTTGGGTTTGGAGTCGCTGCCGCATCCTGTGAGCAGGACGAGCGGAACGGCGGTGATGCTGAGCAGGCGGACGGCAGTGCGGCGCACGGAGCAAACCTCATGGGTCGGGTGTGGGAGACACGTCACCCTAACCCGGTGTTCTGTGCCCGCCCGCCAGCGGTCACATGCCGTCGATCAGCCGCTCCACGCGAGGGTCCTGTGCGGAGAACGGGTCCTTGACCAGCACCGTGCGCTGCGCCTGGTCGTTGAGCTTGAGGTGCACCCAGTCGACCGTGAAGTCACGACGGTGCGCCTGGGCGGACCGGATGAAGTCGCCGCGCAGCTTGGCGCGGGTGGTCTGCGGGGGGAAGGTCTTGGCCGCGAAGACCTCCGGGTCGGTGCACACTCGGGCGGCCTTCCCGCGGCGTTGCAGCAGGTAGAAGAGCCCGCGGCGGCGGTTGATGTCGTGATACGTGAGGTCGATCTGCTGCAGCCGCGGGTCGTCCAGCCCCAGCCCGTGCTTGGCGGCGACCTGGTCGAGCAGGCGGTGCTTGATGACCCAGTCGATCTCGGTGTCGACCATGCCCAGGTCGTCGGTGTCGATGGCGGTCAGCGTGCGCTGCCACAGGTCGAGCACCTGCTTGGTCACCGGGTCGCTGATGCCCTCCTTCTCGGCGAACGCCCGCGCGCGCTCGAAGTACTCGCTCTGGATCTGCAGCGCCGACATCTCCTTGCCGTTGGAAAGGCGCACCGGCGTACGACCGGTGATGTCGTGGCTGATCTCCCGGATCGCGCGGATCGGGTTCTCCAGGCTCAGGTCGCGCATCGGCGCGCCGGCCTCGATCATCTGCAGCACGAGGTGTGCCGAGCCGAGCTTGAGCAGGGTGGTGGTCTCGCTCATGTTGCTGTCGCCGACGATGACGTGCAGTCGGCGGTAGCGCTCGGCGTCCGCGTGCGGCTCGTCGCGGGTGTTGATGATGGGCCGCGAGCGGGTCGTCGCGCTGCTCACGCCCTCCCAGATGTGGTCCGCTCGCTGGCTGACGCAGTACGTCGGCTTGTGCCCGAGCATCGATATCTTGCCGGCCCCGCAGATGATCTGACGGCTCACGAGGAACGGGATGAGCACGTCGGAGACGGCCTGGAACTCCCCCTGCCGACCGATCAGGAAGTTCTCGTGGCAGCCGTAGGAGTTGCCGGCGGAGTCGGTGTTGTTCTTGAAGACGTAGATCTGACCCTCGACGCCCTCCTCGGCGAGGCGCAGCTGCGCCTCCTCGACCAGGCCCTCCAGGATCCGCTCGCCGGCCTTGTCATGGATGACGGCCTCGCGGATGTCATCGCACTCGGGGGTGGCGTACTCCGGGTGGCTGCCGACGTCGAGATAGAGCCGGGAACCGTTGCCCAGGAACACATTCGAGGAGCGGCCCCATGAGACGACCTTGCGGAAGAGATAGCGCGCGACCTCGTCCGGGGAGAGTCGACGCTGCCCTGCGGAGGTGCAGGTGACGCCGTACTCGTTCTCGATACCGAAGATGCGACGCTCCATGACCTGACTTTAGTCTCGCGACCCGGGAGTTGCCCGGGCGGCGTCAGGCCAGCGAGCGTGTCCAGGCGTCGTGCAACGCGGCGTAGCGCCCCGCATCGGCGATGAGCTCCGCCGGGCTGCCGTCCTCCACGATCCTGCCGTGCTCCATCACCAGCACCCGGTCGGCGACCGCGACCGTGGACAGCCGGTGGGCGATGATCACCGCCGTCCGGTCGGCGAGCACGGTCTCCAGCGCGCGCTGGACCAGCCGCTCGCTGGGGATGTCGAGAGAGGACGTGGCCTCGTCGAGGATGAGGACGGCGGGGTCGGCGAGGAACGCGCGCGCGAATGCCACGAGCTGCCGCTGGCCCGCCGACAGTCGCCCGCCGCGCTTGCCGACGTCGGTGTCGTATCCGTCCGGCAGGGTGTCGATGAACCGATCCAGGCTGACCGCACGGGCCGCCGCGAGCACCTGCTCGTCGCTCGCGTCGGGCGCGCCGAACCGGATGTTGTCCGCGACGCTCCCCTCGAACATGAAGTTCTCCTGGGTGACCATCACCACCTGCCGGCGCAGCTGCTCCTGCGTCACGTCGCGCAGGTCGACGCCGTCGAGGCGCACGCTGCCCGAGCTCGCGTCGTAGAAGCGGGCCATCAGCTTGGCCACGGTGGTCTTGCCCGCGCCGGTGGTGCCCACCACCGCCACGGTCTGCCCGGCCGGGATGTGCAGGTCCAGGTCGGCGATCACCGGGTGCCCCGGCACGTACGCGAAGTCGACGTGGTCGAAGTCGACCGTGCCGAGCGCCGAATCCAACGGCTTCGGGACGGCCGGGTCGGCGATCTTGGGCTCTTCGGCCAGCACTCCGGCCAGCTTCTCCAGGGCGGAGGAGGCGGACTGGAAGGTGTTGAAGAACTGGGTGATGTCTTGCATCGGCTCGAAGAACATCCGCAGGTAGAGCAGGAACGCCGCGAGGACGCCGATCGTCATCGACCCTTCGAGCACCCGCCAGCCGCCGTAGATCAGGACGACACCGGTGGTGATGTTGCCGATCAGCTTCACGCCGGGCATGAAGATCGCGACGAGCTTGAAGGTGCGCTCGTTGATCCTGCGGTAGCGATCGGCGAGCGTCTCGAAGATCTGCTGGTTGCGCGGTTCGCGGCGGTAGGCCTGCACGGCCTTGATGCCCGTCATGGTCTCGACGAACTGCACGATCACCAGCGCTGCGCTCTCGCGCACCTCGCGGTAGGTCTTGGAGGACTCCCGGCGGAACCACGCGGACAGCAGGACCAGGAAGGGGAAGCTGATCAGGCAGACGAGGCCCAGCTTGATGTCGAGCAGCAGCAGCGCGATCGCCGTGCCGACGAGGGTGAGTCCCGCGGTGATGAGGCTGTCGAAACCGTTCTCCAGCATCTCCTGGATGGCCTCGACGTCGTTGGTCGAGCGGCTCACCACGCGACCGGAGGTGTAGCGGTCGTGGAAGGAGACGTCGAGGCGCTGGAAGTGCCGGAACACGCGGCGACGCAGCTCCAGCAGCACCTGTTGGCCGATGATCCCCGATCGGCGCAGGAAGAACGTGCGAGTGACCGCCTGCACGATCACGGCCACGCACAGGATCCCCACGACCACCATCAGGGTGCGCGAACCCTGGTGGGCCACGATCGGCGGGATGCCGTGATCGATGCCGCGCTGCACCAGGAACGGCACGGCCAGTCGGGAGAGGTTCTCCAGCACCACCACGAGCGTGAGCAGCGCGATGGCCCGACGGTAGGGGTGCAGCAGGTCGCGCAGCAGGGCACGTGCCTCGACGCGGTACGTCGTGCCGTCGTCGACGGCCTCCTGCTCGGGGTCCGCGATCCGGCCGCGCCACTGCTCGGGGGCGAGAGCCTCCTCGCCCGTGGGGTCGCCCTCGGGTGCGTCGGTGCGCGCCGTCACCTCCGTGCTCATCGCGCACCCCCCGCGGGTACGGCGGTCTCGTCCTCCGCGGCGAGCAGGTAGCGGTACTCCGGCACCGTCCGCAGGAGCTCGCGGTGCGTGCCGACGTGAGTGATCCGCCCGTCCTGCAGCAAGGCCACCCGGTCGGCGAGCATCACCGTGGACGCACGGTGGGCCACGACGATCGCGGTCACTCCCACCAGCACCTCCCGCAGCGCATCCTCCACGAGTGCCTCGGTGTGCACGTCGAGCGCGGACAGGGTGTCGTCCAGCACGATGATCCGAGGCCGCGCCAGCACCGCACGGGCCAGGGCCAGTCGTTGGCGCTGGCCACCGGACAGGCTCATCCCCTGCTCTCCGATGCGAGTGTCCAGACCGTAGGGCAGGTCGTCGACGAAGTCAGCGCGCACCACCTGCAGCGCCTCGCGGATCTCCTCCTCGGTGGCGTCGGAACGGCCGAGGGTGAGGTTCTCGCGCACCGACATCGAGAAGAGCGTCGGGTCCTCGAACGCCGTGGCGACGACCGAGCGCAGCTCCTCCAGGCGCAGGTCGCGCACGTCCTCCCCGTCGATGCACACCTGCCCCTCGCTCACGTCGTACAGCCGCGAGATCAGGCCGGTCAGCACGGTCTTGCCGGAGCCGGTCGTGCCGACCACCGCCAGCGTCTGACCCGCGGGGACCGTCAGGTCGAGGTGGCGCAGCGCCCACTTCTCACCGTCCGGGAAGCGGTAGCCGACGTCGCGCAGCTCCAACTCGCCGCCGCGGACCGGCACGAGTCCGGCACCGTCGAGGATCTCCCGCGGAGCGTCGAAGACCTCGACGATCCGGTCGGCAGCCGTCATGGACTCCTGCGTCATCGACAGGAAGAAACCCATCGACGCGATCGGCCAGACGATGGACAGCATCATCGTGATGAAGGCGACCAGCGTGCCGAGCGTGATGCGGCCCTGGCCGGCGGCGGTGGCGCCGAGCCCCAGCACGAGGATCAGGGTGACATTGGGGATGACCTCCAGGATGGTCCAGAAGGTGGCCTGCAGGGAGACCTTGCCGACCTGGATGTCGTAGAGCTCCTTGACCTGCGTGTCGAACCGGTCGTAGACGTAGTCCTCGCGGCCGAAGGACTTGATCGCCCGCAGCCCGAGCGCGGACTCCTCCACGTGCGTGGCGACACGGCCGGACTGGTCCTGCGCCTTGCGGGACAGGGCGGTGAACTTGCGCTCGTTGCGCAGCACGGTCACGCAGATCGGCACCACCGAGACCACCACGACCAGGCCCAGCGGCCAGTACATCGCGAGCAGGATCAGTGTGGTGACCACGATCTGGATCGTGTTGAGCAGCAGGAAGAGGGCACCGAACGACAGGAAGCGGCGCACCGTGCCGAGGTCGTTCATGATCCGCGACAGCAGCTGCCCCGACTGCCACTTGCTGTGGAAGGACATCGGCAGCAACTGCATCCGGGCGTAGAGGTCCTTGCGGATGTCGGCCTCGACGCCCATCGTCGCGCGCGCCACGAGCCACCGGCGCACGATCCACAGGAGCACCTCGGACATCCCGATGGCCAGCGCGGCCGTCCCCCACCACCACAGGCCGGTGCGATCGTGATGGCGCACCGGGCCGTCGATCACCACCTTGGTCATCAGCGGGATGACGATCGTCGCCACGGTGCTCAGCACCGCGACGAACACCATGGCCAGCCAGCGGGTGCGGTAGGGCTGCAGGTAGGGCAGCAACCGACGCATCGCCGCGTAACGCGAAGGCTTGGCGGGTGGTGGGCCGAGAGGAGGGCGGCGCCCTAGCGCGTCCCTCCGGTCGTCCGAGGTCATCCACTCCCCCTGTCCCGCCGGTGCGACCCGCTCCGGCCGCACCAGTCTATTGCCGATCTATGTGTCAGTTCGCGCATCCGCCGCCGTCCATGCCTGATGACCGATCGGGCGCCCGGAACCGACTCTGTCATCGGCCACCGACAGCCGCCACCGGGTTTTGCCCGTCCACGGGTTCGGGCCGCCGCGAATCACCATCCGACCGCGGCACGATGCGAGACTGAGCGGATGCCGAACGGTCACGCCCTCACCGACGCCCGCTCCGCGATGCGGGCTCTCGGCGAGGTCGCCGACCCCGGCGATGTGCCTGCTCTGCAGCGCTATTTTAAGACCGGACCTGGTGAGTACGGCGAGGGCGACGTCTTCATCGGCGTGCGCATGCCGGCGGTGCGCGAGGTCGCCCGTCAGGCCAGTGGCATGGGACTGGTGCAGCTCGACGTGCTGCTCGACTCCCCCGTGCACGAACACCGCCAGCTCGCGGTCATCGTCCTGGGCCGGGCGTTCGCAACGGCGTCGACCGCTCGCGGGTACGACGAGCGGGCGCGCGCCGCGTACGTCGCGTTCTACCTGGCCGCCGTCCGTCGCGGCCGGATCGACAACTGGGACCTGGTGGACGCCTCGGCCGAGTTCATCCTCGGGGAGTACCTCGTGGACCGGGACCGCCGGCTGCTGCTGGACCTCGCCGGATCACCGGTGCTGTGGGAACGGCGGGTCGCGGTGCTGGCGTCCTTCGCGTTCATCAAGCACGGCGATGCCAGCACGACGCTGCAACTGGCCGAACAGCTGCTCGGCGACCCCGAGCCGCTGCTGCAGAAGGCTGTCGGATGGATGTTGCGCGAGGTCGGCAAGCGGGTCGACGTGGAGCTGCTGCGCACGTTCCTGGACGGGAATGCCGCTCGGATGCCCCGCACCATGCTGACCTACGCGGTCGAGCACCTCGAGCCGAGCGAACGCACTCACTACCGCTCGTTGCGGTCGACCTCAGCCCTCGCCGGTCAGCGTCTCGTGTGAACCGACCCCTGGATCGTCGGTCTGCGGGACGTCGTGGGTGGGGTCGTCCGGGCTGAGCAGCGCGTCGAGCAACGGCCCGGCCAGCCGCCGGAACGCGCGTCGTTCCCGATGCCGGTCCAGGACCGCGACCTCCAGCTGCGCGGCTCCGAGCTCACGGGAGACGCCCTGCGGATCGGGTGCCAGAGCCTCCACCGCCAGCCTCAGCGCCTGCCCCAGATCGAGCCCGCTGTGCCAGCGGTCCTGCAGCAGCTCGGTGATCGCGTCGGCCGCGCCGCCCATCGCCACGAACCCGTGCTCGTCGCCGACGGACCCGTCGTAGGTGAGCCGGTAGATCTGGTCCTCGTCGGTCGACGCGCCGACCTGGGCGACGACGATCTCGACCTCGTACGGCTTGGACTCCTGGGTGAAGACGGTGCCGAGGGTCTGTGCGTACGCGTTGGCCAGGCCCCGCGCCGTGACGTCCATCCGGTCGTAGGAGTAGCCCCGGAAGTCGGCGTACCGGACGCCGGCGACCCGCAGGTTCTCGAACTCGTTGTACTTACCGACCGCGGCGAACGCGATCCGGTCGTAGATTTCCGAGACCTTGTGCAGGGCGCGACTGGTGTTCTCACCGACGAAGGCGATGCCCCCGTCGTAACCGAGCACGATGACCGAACGGCCGCGGGCGATGCCCTTGCGCGCGAAGTCGGCCCGGTCCTTCATCAGCTGCTCGGGCGAGACGTAGAACGGCATGCTCATCGCGGATCGGCCTCCTCCCGGCGCTGCGCCACCACGGCGGTCACCACCTGCTCGAGTTGTTCGGCGCCGACGAAACGCGACCCTTCGGCGTCCAGCAAGGCGACGGTGGGCCAGATCCTGCGGCCGAGGTCCGGACCGCCGGTCGCGGAGTCGTCGTCGGCGGCATCGTAGAGCGCCTCGACCGCGACCCGGACGGCGTCCTCCCGGGTGAGGCCGGCGCGCCACAGCTTCTTCAGGGCGCCACGGGCGAAGAGCGAACCGGAGCCGACGCTGTGGTGGTCGGCCTCCTCGTAACAGCCGCCGGTCACGTCGTAGGAGAAGATCCGTCCGCGATCGGTGGCCAGGTCATAGCCCGCGAAGAGCGGCACGGCCGACAGTCCCTGCATCGCCATGCCGAGGTTGCCGCGGATCATGCTGGCGAGGCGGTTGGCCTTGCCCTCCAGCGACAGCAGCGTGCCCTCGATCTTCTCGTAGTGCTCCAACTCGACCTGGAAGAGTCGCACCAACTCGATGGCGATACCGGCCGCGCCGGCGATGCCGGCCGCGGAGTACTCGTCGGTGGTGAACACCTTCTGCATCGTGTGGTTGGCGATCAGGTTGCCCATCGTGGCCCGGCGGTCACCGGCGAGCAGCACGCCGCCGGAGTACTGGACCGCCAGGATCGTGGTGCCGTGCGGCGCATCGACCGGCGCGCCGCCGGGCACGGCTCGCATGCCCGGGATGAGGTGCGGGGCGTGGGCGCCGATGAACTCAGTGAAGGACGCCGATCCGGTCTGCAGGAACGCCGCCGGGAGACGGCCGTTCGACGCCTCGGGTGAGGTCACTGGCCGCCCTTCTGGACGAAGCCCCGGACGAACTCCTCGGCATTGCTCTCCAGCACGCCGTCGATCTCGGCCAGCATGCTGTCGGTGTCCTCGTCCAGCTCCTGCTTGCCGGCCTGGGCTGCGGGGGCGGCGGGCTCGGGCGCGTCACCCTCGGGATCGGCGTCTCGACGCTGGGGACTCTTGTGCTCCTGGCCGGCCATGGTCGCTCGCTTTCGCTGAGGAAGTCTCTTCGTCCACCCTAATGCGCGCATCCGTCACGGCCGCAGGCCGCGCCCGGGTCGGGTCCGGCCCTGTCAGGGCGACGGCGGCGATGGGTCAGTCGGCGACGGCGGCGACGGCGGCGACGGGTCAGTCGGCGACGGCCAGCGCGCGGAGCAGCTCATCGGCGCTGTGGGCACGCTCCATCAGCTCCCCCACATGCGCCTTGGTGCCGCGCTCGGGTTCGAGCATCGGCACCCGCTGCAGGCTCGGGCGCCCCGGGACGTCGAAGATGACCGAGTCCCACGACGCGGCCGCCACCTGGTCGGGGAACCGGGCGAGGCACTGGCCGCGGAAGTAGGCGCGCGTGTCCTCCGGCGGTGCGGTGACCGCCCGGCGTACCTCGTCCTCGTCGACCAGCGTGTCGAACCGCCCGGTGGCCGCCATCCGGTGGAACAGCCCCTTGTCGAGACGCACGTCGGACCACTGAATGTCGATGGCGCGCAGTCGCGGGTCGGACCAGTCGAGGTTGTCCCTGGCCCGGAAGCCTTCGAGCGCAGTGAGTTTCGCGACCCAGTCGACCTGGCGCGCGCAACTCATCGGGTCGCCTTCGAGGCCGGTGAGCACCTGCTCCCACAGCGCCATGACCTGCACGGTGTCCTCGTCCCAGTCACCGGGACCGTCGCCGTACGTCTTGGTCAGCCACGTGTCGGCCATCTCCTGGTAGCTGCGCAGCAGCTCCAGACTCGTCATGCTGGTGCCGTCGGCCAGTTTCACCCTGGTGCGCAGCGTCGGGTCGTGGGATATCTCGCGCAGGGTCGTCACGGGCTGGTCCAGTGTCAGGTCACGGGTCACCGCGCCCGCCTCGATCAGCGCGAGCACGAGACTGGTGCTGCCCAGCTTCAATACGTTCGCGACGTCGCAGTGGTTGGCGTCGCCCAGGATCACGTGCAGCCGCCGGTAGCGGTCGGTGACGGCGTGCGGCTCGTCGCGGGTGTTGATGATCGGCCGTTTGAGCGTGGTCTCCAGCCCGACCTCGACCTCGAAGAAGTCGGCGCGCTGGGACAACTGGAAACCGGGGCGAGTGGACTCCGCACCGATCCCGACCCGGCCCGAACCGCTCATCACCTGGCGCACCACGAAGAACGGGATGAGGTGCTTGACGATGTCGGCGAACGGCGTGGACCGGCGCATCAGATAGTTCTCATGGGTGCCGTAGGAGGCGCCCTTGCCGTCGGTGTTGTTCTTGTAGAGGTTCACGCCGGGTGCGCCAGGGGGCGACAGCAGCCGCGACGCCTCCCGCATGACCAGCTCGCCGGCCCGGTCCCAGACCACGGCGGCGCGGGGGCTCGTCACCTCCGGCGAGGAGTACTCGGGGTGTGCGTGATCGACGTAGAGACGAGCGCCGTTGGTGAGGACGACGTTCGCGAGCGTGGGGTCGGCCTCGTCGGTGAGTTGGGAGGGGTCGGCGGCCGCCCGCGACAGGTCGTAACCGCGGGCGTCGCGCAGCGGTGCCTCGTCCTCGTAGTCCCAGCCCGCACGGGTGGAGCGGATGCCCTGGCGGGTCGCGTACGCGGTGACGACGGCTCCGGACAGGTTCATCGGGTTCGCCGTCGGGTCGCCCGGGACGGAGATGCCGTACTCGGTCTCGATGCCCATCACGCGGCGCGCAGTCATCCCCCGACAGTAACCAGCGATCCCCGGACGGCAGACTGGCGCCATGGACGAGCGATCTGCACTGGTGGCCGGTGGCGCGCGACTGAGGTCGCTCTGGACGGCATCGGCGGGTATGCCGTTGCGCACCAGGGTGATCAGCACGGGCCTGGCGATGAGTCAGGGCAAACCGCTCAGCGAGCTCAGCGCCGGGGAGTTGCAGAAGCGACGCGCGCTGTCGCCGCCACCGCGGGGCCCGGTGTCCTGGGTGGTCGGCCGGGTGACCCCCGGCGCCGTCATCGAGACCGTGCAGGTGCCGGTCCGCGACGGTCGCACCGTGTCGACCCGGGTGCTGCGGTCGGCGTCCGGACCGTCGGACACGGTGCTCATCTGGTACCACGGCGGAGGCTGGGCGCTGGGGCGTCCGAAGGACTTCGATCCGCTGCTGAGTTTCCTGGTCGAGCAGACCGGCTGCGTCGTCCTCGCGCCTGATTACCGGCTGGCGCCGGAGGACAAGGCCCCGGCGGGCGTCCACGACTGCCTCGACGTCCTCGACTGGGCCGCGACGGGCGCCGGGGGCATCACCACCCCGGCGCCGCGGATCGCGGTCGGCGGCGACAGCGCCGGCGGCAACCTCGCCGCTCTCGCAGCGCTGCACGCCAGGGACCGGGGGCTGCAGCTGTCCGGTCAGGTGCTCGTCTACCCGGCCACCGACCTGGCGACCGACCGGCCCTACCGGAACGCGCCGATCCTGTCGGGTGAGGACATGGACGCGTTCGAGGCCTTCTACCTCACCGGCTCCGGCCTGACCGGGACCGACCCGGTCGTCTCCCCCGCCCACGCCGCCAGCCACGCCGATCTCGCTCCGGCGCTGGTGCAGACCGCCGAGCTGGACCCCCTGCATCCCGAGGGCGAGCGGTACGCGCAGACGCTCGAGTCCGCCGGCGTCCCGACCCGCTACACCTGCTACCGCGGCGTGCCCCATGGCTTCCTGAACATGCCCGGCGGCACCCACGTCGGCTACCAGGCCTGGTGGGAGATCAGCGACACGCTGCGTCGCTGGTGGGCCTGAGGCCGCTCCCGCTCCTTCTCCCTACCGCCGGGTGAGCATCGCGTGAGAGCCACTCTCGCCCGCCGGCGCTGAGCCGCGCCCTCACTCGGGCTGACGACGCTCGCGGGCGCTCTCCTGCGCTCCGGCGTACGTGCACACGTCCCTGTGATCGCTCACGCCGAACTTTCCGCGCCCTTGGGCGCACCCCGCGTACCCGCCTGAGCGCCGCCGGCGCTGCGATCGATATCGCCATGTCGCTCCCCCGCTGGGCAGGGTGCGACAACACTGGCCACGCCTGAGACAGCTGACATTTCGTCCGAATACCCGACGTGCGGATTCCGTCGCGAAACGGTCGTCCGACAGTGCGTATGACTGGTCCTGGGTTGATCGCGAGAAGTTTTCTTGAGAGATCGGCGCGTTTAGCCACTTCTTGATCATTCAACGGTTTACTCTCTCTTTACCAAACGCTGACCGGGGAGATGCCGTGCTGGGGGACAGCCGTGAACGAGGGGGTGTGGCCGTGGACGAGCGGTCGCACGTCAGGCGACGGGCCGTCATCGCGGGCGCTCTCTGGACCGCCCCGGTGATCCTCATCGGAGCACCCGCACCTGCCGAAGCGGCCTCGACCAGCGTGCAACCGGCACAACTCGTGTTCAACACGTTGAACACGACGGGAACGTCCTCCAACGACGCAGGCAAGCCCACCGCGCTTGCAACCCAGGTGCAGGTGCTGAACACCTACTACGCCTCGTACCCGTCGGTGTCGGCCACCGTGCAGAAGCTCACGGTCGTGGTCCGCTTCCCGAGCACTCAGGTCACGGCGGCTGCCCCCACCAACGTCTCCGGTACCGGCTGGGCGTTCACGAAGGTGGCGAGCTCGGGAGGCAACCGCAACCTCACCTTCACCTGGACGGGATCCATCGACCCGGGTGACGCAACGGCCATGCTGTCCTTCACCGTGGCGCTGCGAAACACCACCGCCGGGGATCGAACACTTACGGCGACCGCCAGCGCGACCAACGCCACGGACGCGAATGGTTCGGCGACCTATACCGTTAACTGATCGGTCATGTAGCCGCGGTGGTGTCGGGCCAGTCGTTCGTCGCGTACTTGTCGATGGCGTACGGGATGAGGTTGTCCGAGCCCGTGCGCAGCAGACCGGGGCAGTTCAGCATCCCGACCAGCGCGCGCGCCGTGTAGGCGCCGCGGCTGAATCCGAAGATGTAGATCTGGTCACCGAACGCGTAGTGACGCATCAGCCAGCTGTAGGCCTCGGTCAGCTTGTGCTTCATGCCGATCCCGAAGGCGAGCTCCTCCCCCGTGGACAGGTGTCGTTCGATGATCCCGCGCGCGTGTGGCGCGGGCAGCGTGCCGATACCGGGGTCGTAGTACGCGATCTGCCGGGATCGATCTACCAGGCTTAGCATCCGGAAGATCTTGGCGACATTCGACGGCTCGGAGACACCGATCTGGTCGTTGGTGCCGTCCAGGCACATTACGATCGTCTTGGTCCCGGCCGGGAGCGGCGCCGAGTGCAGTGCCTGATCCGACATGACGACACCCCTCGACAGCGGCGATTTTCGACCCACGAGATTACGCCCGGAGACCTAAGCGCCGCAGGTCGTCCAGAGAACTTCTATCGAGGCGAGCCCGGCGTGGTCGGCAACCGCTTCGGCATCATCCCCACGGGGTCGCGCACAGGGTCCGGGGTTACTCTGAAAATGGCGGAACAGGCGCGTCGAGTCGGTTGGGGCTCCGTTCCATGCGATGGCCCGTTCGCCCGGATCAGGTGATCCCGATGGCTGCGATCGGTGTGTTGGTGGCCCTGTGCGGACTGGGGCTGCTGGTTCTCGAGGCCCATGTGCCCGGCTTCGGAATCTTCGGCTCGGCGGGCGTCCTGGCGCTCGCCGGCGGCGTCGGGTTGATAGTCGACGCAGCGGGCGCCCCGCTGGCCG
This sequence comes from Allobranchiibius sp. GilTou73, assembly GCF_021391335.1. Taxonomy (GTDB): domain Bacteria; phylum Actinomycetota; class Actinomycetes; order Actinomycetales; family Dermatophilaceae; genus Allobranchiibius; species Allobranchiibius huperziae. The sequence continues at coordinate 2,576,954 of NZ_CP090051.1, forward strand.
TCGCCCTCCCGGTGGCCCTGATCCTCGTCCTGGTCGGTGCGATCCTGCTACTCGTCGTGGGCCAGAAGGTGCTGCTGTCGCACCGTTTGGAACCGCAGTCCGGGCCAGAACGTTTACCTGGTGTGCCCGGTGTCGTACAGACGTGGGCCGGGGACGAGGGCCAGGTGGCCGCGGACGGCTCGCTCTGGCGCGCGCGTACCAGTTTCGGATGGCAGGACCCCGCCCCGACGGCGGGCGAAACCATCGTGATCGACCGACTCGACGGATTGACCTTGATGGTTCGTCGTCCGCACTCGTGGGAAAAGGATCCGGTATGGAAGCCCTCGGAATTGTCGTTGTAATCGTCGTCGTCGTCCTCATCGCCCTGTTGGGATCCTCCGTCCGGGTGCTGCGCGAGTACGAACGCGGGGTGGTCTTCCGGTTGGGACGCCTGGTCACGCTGAAGGACCCCGGTCTCGTCCTGCTGATCCCGGTGATCGACCGGATGGTCCGCGTCGGCATGCGCACGGTCACTCTCAACGTGCCGGCACAGGACGTGATCACGCGGGACAACGTCCCCGTGCGGGTGAACGCCGTGACCTACTTCCGTGTCGTGGACGCCAACCGTTCGATCGTCGAGGTCGAGAACTTCCTGGCGGCGACCAGTCAGATCGCGCAGACCTCGTTGCGCGCCGTACTCGGTAAGGCGGAGCTGGACACACTGCTGTCCGAGCGGGAGCGGCTCAACGCCGACCTGCAGAAGGTCATCGACCAGCAGACCGAGCCGTGGGGCATCAAGGTCCTCATCGTTGAGATAAAGGACGTGGAGATCCCCGGCAGCATGCAGCGCGCCATCGCGAGGCAGGCGGAGGCCGAGCGCGAACGTCGTGCGAAGGTCATCAACGCCGAGGGTGAGTTCCAGGCGTCGGCCAAGCTCGCCGAAGCGGCCGATGTCATGTCGACCAACCCCGCCACCCTGCAGTTGCGCTACCTGCAGACGCTGCTCGAGATCGGCAGCAACAACAGCAACTCGGTCGTGATCCCCCTGCCGATCGATCTACTGCAAGGCGTGCTGGGCAGTCTCAAGCCGGCAGCGGACGCCTCCGACAAGGTGGCCGAGGCCAAGAGGGCGGCGGACGCGATCCTTGCGGAGAGCCGGGTCGCGGGCGACGCACAGCCGGAGATGGACGCGGTCGTCATCCCGTCTTGAGATTTCCGGCTCACCCGGCGCACCTCGGTCGCACCGCAGGCTGACGGTGTTCGCGTTCGTTGACGGTGTTTGAACGCCGTCAATCGTGGCGAACACCGTCAGACTCACGCAGCGGGTCTATGTCCGGGCCGGGTGGGCATCAGTCCTGGGGTGAGGTCCCAGGTGACGCCGGTGGGTGTGACGGTGGCGGTGAGCAGATCGCGGTGCACGATCGTGTGGTGGCGGGCGCAGAGCAGGGCCGCGTTGGTCAGGGTTGTCTCTCCGCCGGCCCACCAGGGCCTCACATGGTGGGCGTCGCACCAGTCCGGTGGCCTGTCGCAGCCGGGGAAGGTGCAGTGCTGATCTCGGTGGATGATCGCCGTTCTGAGCCCTCCGGTAAAGAGGCGTTTCGCTCGCCCGACGTCCAGGGGTTCGGAGTCGGTGCCGAGGACGACGGGGATCAGATCCGCATCGCACGCCATCCGCCGCAGGGTGCCCGCGTCGAGGTGCTCCCCGTCGGTGGTGCGCCCGATGCCCGGCAAGTACGTCGGCGCCAATTCCGTGTTATCTGAGGTGTGTTGGCCGAGTCGGCCGGCTTTCTGGAGGCCCTCGTACAAGGTCGCGTAGTCCATTGTGACCAGGATCTTGGCGGTGCCGCCGAATTCCCCGACGGGCCGCGGGCTGGTGCCGTCCAGTACGCCCGCGGCGGTGTCGACCAGGCGCACCAGCGCGTCCGCACGCCGCTTGGCCGGGGTCCGCATGTCACGCTCGGGTGCACTGCTCCCGGTTTCCAGCAGCACCGCAGGATCCTCGCTGGTGCTCGTCGGGGACCCTTGTGGCGCAGTCGGAGTCTCAGGCGAGGGTGCGCAGAGCGCGCGCAGGGCGCGCTTCACCACCGCAGCGTGACCACCGGACAGTTCGGCGACAAAGCGGGTCAGCCCACTGGGTAGGTCGGCCCAGAAGACCGATTCACAGTCCTGCTGACGCTCCTCGTCCCGCACGAGCTGCTGCGGCGCGTACTCCCCCAAGATGCGGGTGGTCAACTCCCGCAACGTGCGTGCCCCGTAGTCCGACAACGACAGGTACCGGCTCAACAGGTCATCCCGGTCCGCGGTCGGCAGCTGCGGCAGGATCAACGGCACCTGCCGTAACGCGGCAGCAGCCACCGGCACACTCGCCGACCCGGTCGCCAACGCCTCAACAACCACCTGATTGGCCGAATCCGCGCAGTCCACCCCCACCGAACCCACCCGGCGGACCACCGCGGGTTCGACACCGGCTGCCTGCCGGGCGACCCACGCCGGAGCACCCGTCGCCGTGGAGTTCGCCACGGTCCCCCGACTCAGCGCATCCGCGGTCGCCAGCGCCGCGACGTTCTCCGCGCGAGCCGTGATCCGCAGCATGCCCCCGACGACCTCACCCAGTGCCGCTTCGTCCAGCTGCCACAGGGCATCCGGCCACTCGTCCAGGCCGTTGGTGAATTCGTTCAGCAGCGCCATCAACCGGACACCGGTCCCAGGCGCCGCGGGCCGATGGAGGTCGGTCGTCGACTGCGCCATGGCCGCTCCTGCACTGATGACGGCACCCCTTGCCGTCTACCCTGAATCATACATGTGTTCGACACCCGGCGCAAGGGTAAATCCAACGAATATCCCTGCTAGTACTTATGATAAGAGCCAAAACTATCCACATCCCCCGGCGTCGGTGTTGCTATTTCAGCAGTTGTCCACACAGCAAAATCGCTTCTGGTGCCGAAACGAACAGATATGGGATGGGCGTGCGCCGGGGGTTTCATGCAGGGCCAATCAGCTGCGCTACCGATGGGCCCGCTCGCATGCCCCGGTGCAGTTTCGCTCGCACGTCGCCTTGCTCGGTCTCGTCGGCGTAACGCTCCTTGCGTGACTGCGCCGAGATGCGGGGAGGATGTGCAGCGGCAGTGCTTCGACGCCGGGGTGCCGCTGCACGCGATGTGCCTGCACCTCGTTTTCAGAAACTGCAGATAGCGGCTCCGAGACCCTGGATCTGGGGTGGTGAGGTCATCGGCGGCCGGCGTCTTAGGCTCGATGAATGACGACCACCCAAACGCCTCCAAGGGCCGAACAGGCTGATACGCGGCGTACGACCGTGGTAGCCGCTGTCCTCGACGTGGTGCTCATCGTGGCGTTCGCCGCGATCGGGCGGGCGTCCCACTCCGAGAGCCACCCCGTGCTCGAGTCGGCCGTCGTGGCGTGGCCGTTCCTGGTGGGAGCGGCAGTCGGCTGGGGGTTCGCGGTCGGCGTACGGCGGTGGGTGGTGACATCCATCCGCGCGGGCGTGCCCATCTGGCTGGGGTCCGTCGCGATCGGGATGGTGCTGCGGGCATTGACGGGCCGCGGGGTCGCGGTCAGCTTCATGATCGTCGCGGCCATCGTCCTGGCGGTGTTCCTGCTCGGCTGGCGTGGCATTGTTGCTGGATGGCAACGACGGATGCGCTGAGAGCCACCAACTGGTCCGGGACGATCGACTACCGCTCAGGTAGGCGGGTCCGACCCGCCTCCATCGAGGAGCTGCAGCGGCTAGTGCGAGAGGCGCCGGCTGCCAAGGTCACCGGATCCGGGCACAGCTTCAACCACGTCGCGGACAGCGAGAACGGCTGGCAGCTGGATCTGTCGGGGCTCCTGGAGCCGCCCGTCGTCAGTGACGACCGGAGCACCGTCGAGGTCAGCGGGGGGATGACGTACGGCGCGTTGGTGCCCTACCTCGCGCAGGCCGGGCTGGCTCTCGCGAACCTCGCGTCCCTGCCCCACATCACGATCGCCGGGAGTGTCGCGACCGGCACGCACGGCTCGGGGGTCCGCCGGCCCGGGTTGGCGAGCTCCGTGCAGGCGGTGCAGCTGCTGAGTGCTGACGGCGAGGTGCGGTGGTTCGACCGCTCGGACCCGCGCTTCCCCGCGCTCGTGGTGTCGCTGGGCGCGCTCGGGGTCGTCACCCGGCTTCGGCTGTCGGTCGAGCCGACGTACCAGGTACGACAGGACACCTTCGTCGGACTGACCTGGTCGCAACTGACGGCCGGGCTGGGCGCCATCCTGGAATCGGCCTACAGCGTCAGCGTCTTCGGGCGGTGGATCGGGGAGGGCCCCGACCACATCGTCCTGAAGAGCCGCCTCGACGAGGTGACGGGGACTCCCGCCCTACCCGGCGCGGAATGGATCAGTGACACCCGTCATCCCTCGTGGGGCTCGGGAGAGACGAACGAGAAGGTGACCGAGCAGGGCGGCGTCCCGGGCCTCTGGTCGGATCGGCTGCCGCACTTCCGGATGGGCTTCACGCCGAGCTCGGGGGCCGAGATCCAGTCCGAGTTCTTCGTGCCGGCGGCACACGGAGCCGCGGCCGCCGACGCGCTGCTGCAGATCGGCGAGCGCATCGCCCCGGTGACCATCGTGTCGGAGATCCGCGCGGTCGCGGCCGACGCGCAATGGCTCGCCCCGACGTACGACCGCGACAGCGTCGTCTTCCACTTCACCTGGCGGCCGGACACGGCCGCAGCGTCGGCCGCCGTCGACCTCGTCCAGCAGGCCCTCGCACCGTTCGACCCGCGCCCGCACTGGGGCAAACTGTTCACCTATTCCGGGCGGCTCGACGCGGCGTACCCGCGCCTGGACGACTTCGACGCCGTACGCCGTGAATTCGACCCGACCGGCCGCTTCCTCAACGACTTCCTGCGCCGCCACGTCGTGCGGGCGTGAAGCTCAGGGTGTGATCGCGTACGCCGAACTGCCGCCGGCTGCGATCGCGGTCGCACCGCTGATGCCGGTGACCACGACCGGTGTACTCGCCGAGTCGGCAGGGCCGGCGCTGCCCAGCTGGCCGTAGCTGTTGTCGCCCCACGCGGCGACGGTGCCGTTGGACATCCGGGCATAGGCCGAGTTGTCCGAAGCGGCGATGGAGAGGACGCCCGACACATTGAGCACGCTCTGGGGCACGCGGGAGTCCGCGGTGCTGCCGTAGCCGATGCCACCGCCCGTGCCCTGCCCCTGGGCGGAGACGCCGCCACCGCGGATTGCGTACCCGTCGACGCCGCTCGCCGCGACCGCGTCCGCCGTGTAGCCCGGGATGCGCGTCGGCACGGTCACGTACGGGTCGGGTGAATTGAGGGCGAGCTGGCCCACCGAGTTGTCCCCCCAGACCCAGACTCCGGTGTCGGAGGTCAGCGCGAGCACCGAGCGGCCGCCGCCGACGATCGAGGTGACGTTGCTGATGCCGGAGATCTTGACCGGGGTGGCCGACCCTTCGGTCGTCCCCGGGATCTGCCCGTAGTACCCGTCGCCCCAGGCCCACACGCTGCCGTCCGAAGCGAGCGCGTACGCCGTGTCCCATCCCGCCGAGATCTCGACGATCCGCGTCAGCCCGGTGACCTGCGTCGGCGTACTGCTGGAATTGCCGGATCCGTTGCCGAGTTCGCCGTGGAAGCCGTTGCCCCACGCCCAGACCGTGCCGTCGCCACGCAGCGCGTACCCGGAGAAGTACCCCGCCGCCACTGCGGTGACGCCGGTCAGACCGACGACCTGGCGCGGCACGCTGGTGAGCTTCGAACCGTCCAGGCTGCCGCCGTCGCCGAGCTCGCCGGCCGCGCCGTCACCCCAGGCCCACACGGTGCCGTCGGCTCGCAGCGCGTAGCCGGTGGCCTCGCCGGCCGCGATCCCTGTCACCCCCGACAGGGCACTGACCCGCACGGGCGTGCTCGAGGAATCGGGGCTGCTGCCGTTGCCGAGCTGGCCGCTCGATCCCGCACCCCAGGCCGAGACCACGCCGGTGAGCGGGTAGCGGAAGTACCCCTGCACGTCGACGAGCAGATCGGTCTCGGCCGAACTGAAGATGGTGACCTTGCCGCCCGCGCCGACCTTGGCGGTCACCGAGTTGGCGACGGCCTGTCCCTGCACGTAGTTGAGGGTGGAGGATCCGGGGCGACTGCCACCCGCGGGGTAGGTCGTGAGATAGCCGCCGGCCGACGGCCCGACCGCCGTGACGCCCAACTCGACGGCGTTGATGCCCGAGGTGGGGACGCCGCCCGCTCCCGTGATCTGCACGGTGAGGCTGCCGCCGGCCGGCACGCGCGCCTTCGGGGCGCCGCTGCCGCTGCGGGTGTCGACCAGGCGGACCGGGGTCACGCCGGTGTAGTCGGCGGTCGTCGGCAGCCACCCGGCGATGTCCACCAAGAGGTGGGTCGTCGCGGAGGTATAGACGGACACCGCTCCCCCGTGCCCACCCGTGCGATCGTCGTACCGGCCGCTGCGCGCCCCGTGGCGAAGTTGACGTTCGAGGACGACGGGCGGGCCGCTCCGGCCGGGTAGGCGATGAGGTAACCGGAGGTGGCCGGCGCGACCACCGTGATGTTGAGGACCACGGCCCCGACGCCGCTCGACGGGACACCTGCGACGCCCGTCACCGGCACGGTCGTGGTGGATCCGGCAGCGACCGTGTGGGTTTTGCGGGTGTCCAGCAGACGGGTGGGTGTGACCGGGTGGTAGGAGCCGCCGGTGGCGTA